>JBGPKT010000042.1:0-19301 GCA_041486115.1 Nitrospiria bacterium
AGCAAGCTTTGTGGCTCCGATCCAGCTGAGCTACAGGCGCGTTAGGATCTGGTAAGAATTATAAAGATCATTTACGAAAAAAGATAGTCTCGCCGGGAAAATATAAAATGAAGAACTGGCTTTGCCAAGCTTAGTGCTGGGTTCGGGGGCATTGAGTGTAGGTTGCGAGGGCCCCTGAATGCAACCCGGCCAGCTAGCTTTGTGTCCCGCACCAGCTCACACACGCTACAGGCACGAAAGGATTTCGCTATTATAATCCATAAGCAAGAGTATGGTAAGCTGTCCTGAACGATACTTGAGTGGACAGGCAAATTTATGTTGGTGATACTCCTAATGGCCTATTTCGTCTAGGTGTCGCAATGTCCGCCCTGGCGGCCGTCATTGTACCAATACTCGCTGCCGTAGGCCTAAATAACCCTTTAGAAACTTTTTTGAAAAAGTGGTGTTTATAATCTCAGACGAGATTTCTGAAATTTTCCAAGACAACAAAAGGGGAGGATAAAATAATAATGAAAATTTTCTTAATCAGTACTGTTTTTCTTTTATTCCTGGGTGGTATTTCACACGGCCAGAATTTTGAATTTAAACAATACCAGCCGATTTTCATCAAAGATAAACATGAGCATCACCCCGAGGAACTTGAAAAATCGATGAAACTGCATGGCCGCTGGATTCAGGTACCAAAAGCGGGTTATGTCTGGCGACCAAACGATCTGCCTTCGAGATGGAATCCTGTAAAAGAGGGACGTCGGGTCTGGAATCCCGCTATGCGGGGGTATGTGATGGAATACCCGGAGAGGCCCTGGGGGTGGCTCCCGCTCGAAGAAGGACATTGGGATAAATACTCCGGACAGGGCTGGGTCTGGGTGCCGAATCAGGCCCATATCATGATTTCACCCGTCGGGATCTCGCTCCATTTTGATCTCTTTAATATCGGAATAGGCCCTGTCTCTCCCCCGCCACCCCCTCCGGCCTACTACCCCGAAGAGGGAGACGATCATCCGAGAGGTCATGCTTACGGCCATCGCAAACATGGTCATCATGATGATGACGATGATGAAGAAGACGATTAGAGAGAAAAAATGGAGAACTACCGGCAATTATTTAAGAAAGTGTTCGGTCCATTGCACCTGCTCTCCTCACTAACAACCTTGTAACGCGAGACAGGCAACTTGCGGAAGCTTTATAAACACCGTAAAAAAGTATTATTCCTTTTTCCAGGGCAATGTCTTGCAAATAAATCCTGCCGCATTTTTATGACCTCCGCCCCCATGGGTCTTTGCGATTTCAGAGACATCACAATCACCCGTTGAGCGTAATGAGACTTGATAGAGTTGTCTGCTCCCATCCCACACCCATCCGACTCCCATCGGGGGGTTAATCTTCAATAATTCAGCAAGTACCTCTGAATGAAGAACCGAAGCATTTACCGCCAATGTTTTTATTCCGGAAAGCTCTATCTTTTCAGCGTTTTTGGCCATATCTTTTATAAATTCATTTACAACTTTCATCATTGCCTTCCCATCGGCAATCAATTTGGGTTCTTCAACATCCCAATTTTCTAAAATCGTCAACCATTTCCGAAAATCATAACTTTCCGCATGTAATGCTGTGGAAATTTCCCTACTCATAGGTAACTTCCACTTCCATAAATCCTTATCTTGTATATAGAGAATCATTTTGGGTACTGAAAGCCCAGGATAGAAAAATTCCCAAGCGAGGTAGGAGCCACAATGATTCATATTAAATACGGTATAATCCAATCCTTCCAGATCTGATTGCGCAGTTTGATGATGATCAATGACCATCAGTTTTCCCCCTGTCAATTTATCCATTCGTACGATCTCTTTTCTTGGAAATGAAAAATCAAGAATATAGATGACACGATTTAAACATTCCTCATCGGTTGGCGGAGGATCGCCATATTTTGCGGGTCGATATTCAGCCCCTTCTCCAAAATACTTATAGGCGACGACTGCCGCTCCATTTCCATCCAGACAATTTCCATGATAAATGATAAGAGGGTCCATTTTAGTTCCTTCCTTGAAGATTCTCATTTTTCAGATCGCTTTTGACTTCAATCGCAACTCAGGTCTTGCCTAAACGGTGGTTGTGTTCCCCGTAAACTGTATCTGCCCGATCATTTTTTGAGTGGAAATCCCCAGATCTTCCATCGCCTGACGGGATAGAATGGTTTTCACCGTCTGCCGAGGTCCTGAAAGAATTTGAATGAAGCGGCGCGGCTCCTGAAGTCGGGAAAGGAGGGTCTGATAAACCTAGCGTTTAAATGTTTTTTTAACAAATTTTTCAATGTATTTAGTAATTTTACTCAACACACTAAGTCATTGTCAAGAATGAACAGCGTGAAACAATCTATTATGGACCCACTTTCCCATATCAGAATTTAACCCTAATTTTATCTGCTAGACTTCAATGATTATAACTCTATTTTTACAATCTCTTGACCATACTTTAACAAAGTAATAAACTGAAATAACTGTCACCGCCTCATTCTATGGACGAGGCGTTTTGAAAGGAGTGACCAATGAATCTAACGGAAATTCAAACTAAACTTTCTAAAGTGGCATGCCCCATGTGCCACAATGCCACTTTAGAAGTCAGCCTGAGGTGCGATCTGGGTTACGGCGAATGTTTGGCTTCAGGAAAGTGTCAGACTTGTGGAACTGTCTATGAGATTAACTCGGAAAATCGGATACTTGACAATGGTAAGGGATTATTAGAGGAGGTCACCTGTCCTTATTGCCGCGCCAAGGAGGTTCGATTGGATTTCCGCTGTGAACTTTCGTCGCGCCAATGTTTTTACGTCGCCGGATGCTACAGCTGTGGAAAACCGGTATTTCCTGCCGATTAGCGTCCGGTTCCTATTAAAGTTTTAAAATCCTGGTTAACGCGCCTTAATGCAGAGCGCAGGGTTGTTGGCCTTAACCATGCAGGACGTTAAGCTGTCGGGCGATAATGGCGTGATTAAGCCAAAGGACCGGCGCTGATGGGTTTGATGCTTCGTGGAACATGAGTGGTCCGGTTCCTTCCAGTACAAGGGCACTGAGGTGATCGGCGATAAGTGCTTTCCGGTCTATATGCATCTGTGTAATTTCGTCCGAAGTCCCAATCATCAATTCTGCCAATGCCGCGGTGTTGTCCATTGGCCATGCGTCAAAATTGCGGAACTCGGCGATCACACTGGTTCTATTGTAGGCATCAACTTTCTCCAACACCTTTTCCAATGAGTTGTCCTCTTTCAATAAGGCACGACAGGTTTGCCACTGAGCTTCGGCCCAAGCCCTTCCATTTTCTTTCCTCAATGACGTGAGCAATGGAAAGAGTGAGAGTTCGACGCCGACGAAGATATCGGAGGAGTTCGTGCGAATCTCCGGGCAATTGAAGACGGTGGCCTTAACGCCCTGACGCCAAGCCGCTTCGGCTATACGTTCGAGACGAATCTTGGCATTTCCTTGGGTATAGTTAGGATAGGTTTGCCATTGGTATTTACCATCAATGAGAATCTCGCTGCCGTGGTAACCATAGGCAGTGTAGTGCGCATGACCGCCGGTCTTTTCCAAACGCGCACGGATTGCTGCGCTGCCATCGATAAGATACTGAAAGGTGTTTGCGGTAACTTCGTCAAAATTCTTCAGGATCAGCTTGCCCAGATCACTGTCGAGCAGGGTGCGTGACGAAAGGAAGCGGTCACCACGGCCCTTGTAGATGCGGTTCGCGATAGCCAAGAATACCTTCACTTTGGGGACCCCACCCGCCATGGTATGAGCAAAGAAGACGTTGCTACCGTCTGCTATTTGGCCATCAAGGTTAGACATGACCTGTCCCACGGAATCTTTGAAACGTCTTACTCCCGCCTCGCGGCACTTTTCAATGTGCATCCAATCGAGCTTGTCGCCCTGCCAACTCTTGATCGTCATGGAGGACAGCAGATCCGTTGGGGTGGACTCGCCTGAAGGAGCATCCAGATCGAACCCGGCCATCAGCGGGACGTTGATGATACGTCCACCCAGATTAGCCTCGGCCACTTCCAGTTCCTCTTCGGTTAGCGTGCGTAGAATGTTGTTGTCGTCGCGACGCCCGACCGTAATACCGACGATGGTCATTCCCGCCTTGCGTGCTTCATTGACCAGACCATTAGCGAAACCTCGCCTAAAGAGCTCGCCGAAGAGTACGAAGACGTCACCCTTACGGAATCTATTGCCCTGTGGAATATCTTTCAGCGAAGTGAGTGCAGTCATTGAAACGTTCTCCAAATTGTCCCAGATAGCTCCAAAGTTTAACATGTTTTAAGAAATGATTCTTTGAATTTTTAAGGTGCAAGGGAATTGGTCAACCAAGGGCTGAAATATCAGCTGGGGCCGTGGATTGTGATGGATGGGAGTAAAGAGCTCAAGGCTTCCGTTTTCGGTAAGGATTACCAGAGAAACATCGCCCGTACTCTTTGACGAATAAATAATTCCTGTTATAGTTTATTCCATGGTAAATATTTTCATCATTGGTGGCGGAGCAGGCGGAACAGCGCTTTTAGATCACCTGCTGCAAATTACAAGCGTGAAGATTTTCGGAATAGCCGATATTAATCCCGAGGCTCCCGGACTCATTACGGCGAAGGGGCTAGGAATCCCTGTTTACGACGGTAACTTTTTAAATGCTCTCGAGAACCAGAAAGTGGATCTGGTGTTTGATCTGACAGGGGATGCAAAAATGCATACTCGCCTGGTAAATCTGCCCAATCACGCTTTTCACCTGGTGACCGGAGAATGTGCCCACCTCATATTGGGAATGATTCGAAAATTGGAAGAAAAAGATATAAAAATGCGATCAAAATATGAGGAACATCGTATTCTTTCAGAAATTAGTCTGTCCATTGCTCTATCTAAAACTTCCAATCAGATTTTCGATGCCATCGTTAACGGGGGAACGGAAATTACAGGAATGCCGGCAGGGTCTTTGTCTATTTATAACACGGAGCGGAAGGAACTCTTTCTTGTGTCAGCCAAAGGTTTTTCATCGGAATTTTATCTTGCAAGTCGCTACCAGGTACGTCCCGGGGGTCTTACCGAACATATTCTCTCCCAAAAAGATCCTTTGATTGTTCCGAATATTGCTGATCATCCCTCTTTTAACAACCCGGTCTTGCTGAAGGAAGGCGTCCAATCGCTTATCGCTATTCCTTTAATCTCGGATCAAGGGGCGATAGGAATCCTTTATGTCGATGACTTTGCGCCCCGGACCTTCTCCTCTTCTGTCATCGAGGTTTTGAAACTACTGGCCGTCCAGGCAACCATCGCCATTCAAAAACAACAGGCTTTTGAGCAGATTAAGTCGTTATCCATTCAGGATCCGATGACTGGATTATTTAATCGCAGGTATTTTAATGAAATCCTGGCTTCGGAAATGGAACGGGCTTATCGACTGAACCGGCCTCTTTCCATTATTCTCTTTGATGTTGACCACTTCAAAGGAATCAACGACCGTTATGGACATATGATTGGCGATCAGGTCTTGAAGGACCTGGCCTGTCTGTTTAAGTCGATGCTGAGACGCTATGATGTCTTTTGCCGGTTTGGAGGGGATGAAATGTTGATTCTTATGTCGGATACGGATGTTTTAGGAGCACAAATCCTGGGTGAACGGCTAAGGTCTACAATCGGCAATGCTAAACTTCTTCCGGACTGCGCTTCCATAACCTGTAGTTTCGGAATAAATGGCCTGAATGAAAACGAAACGCCGCGGCCTATCCAGGACGAACTTCTTAATCGGGCCGATCAGGCGCTTTATGAAGCGAAAACCCAGGGACGAGACCGGGTTATCGTATATCAACCAGGGGTAATCAATCCTTCCCCGGAAAAGTGGCAAAATAACCTTCGGCGTGTAACCCGACCCACCCGAAGAGACCCATAACGATAAAGCAAAAAAGACCAAGAGCTCTATAACCATTATAATAAAATGCGTCTATCAGTCATACTTCAAACTCAATATGATTTTATGAACCAGGGTAAACCGGTTAAAATGACACCAATAATAACCATCTCATAAACATTCGACATCAAATAGGGGAAGACATTAAGCGCCACACCGGTCCACAAGGGTATAAATTTCCCCTGTTTTTTGCCATAGATAAAATATCCGATACCGACTGATCCAAAAATCATTGAAAATATTAACGTTGTTCCAATATCCATTGATCTGCTCGTTATTTGCACTTACTTTTCAAAAAACTAAATGGCGAAAGTTGAAAATCAAAAAAAGAGTGCGTTATTTTCCGTTAATGAAAAATAATTTTCGTTTCTTGACTTCAGTGTTAAATGAAACGACAGATTTTATGTATAGGTTTTAAATTCGGAAGGTTCGATGAAGGATATACAAAGGGAATGAAAAATGATGTAATTCTGCTTCTTGGATGCCTTTTTGATCGCCTTCAAAATAGAAGGAGGATGATAAGGCTGGTCCAGTTTCCCGTTGAAGTGGTTTCTCGGAGTGGTTGTTTTCTTCAGACTCTGATTGAAAAGTCATATCTCCCAATGGAATTAAATCCACTTGTATAGCCTTGCGGGTTGATGTGGGAGTAGAAAGGCGTGAAAGTCTTTTCTTTAAATAAAGGCCGCTTAGTTCTACACCAAAGAAAGACAAGGATGCCTGCGTAAATAAAACCAGAGTGAAAACCCAAAATATATTAAACAAGAACTTTCTTTGACTCAGCATGGCCTTTATTTTCCACCCTTAACTATTGAATAGTCAACAAAAATAACTCTCAATCGTTATATATCCTTCCTCCCTTCCTTGACCCTACCCATATCACTGATATAATTAAACCAAAAGTCATAAAGAGTGAAAAATTATGTCCAACTTTTGGAAAAGACCCCTAATTAAAACTGTCTTGGCTGACAATTTAAGTACGATTGAGCGCAGGGAATCACACCTGTGGTTCATCACGTTGGGTCTTTTACTCCTTTATGCAAGCATCTTAATAGCCACTTACTTTGTGATCGTAAACGAGTCTTATCTCGGCTCCGGCGACTTAGAATCCACTGTCTACAAAGCTTTGGCTGGTCTATCCATTCTGACTGTTCTTTTTAGTATTTATGTTCTACGTTCTCGTACTATTTTCAGAAAAGTGAGAAAATTATTTGAAGTACACGCCATGCGAGATACTCTTACCGGTCTTTATAATCGCTATTATTTCGAAGCTCGGATAAAAGAAGAAATTATTCGGGCAAATCGTAATGAGGAAGTATTGGCTATTTTGCTGTGTGACGTCGACAAATTCAAGACCATCAATGACCATCACGGACATCAAGTTGGGGATGGGGTATTAAGGAAAGTCTCAGAAGGGATACAAGAAGCCACTCGTGGGAACGACCTGGTCTGCCGATGGGGGGGAGACGAAATGGTGGTCGTACTATCAAAAGTTACGCGAGAAGGAATGTTGACCGCTGCGGACCGAATTCGAAAAAGAATTATAACTATTGGAGAACTAACCAATATGCCCCTGGATCTTAGTATCGGAGTCGCTTTTTATCCTGAACATGGCCAAAATATCGATGAACTTATCTACATGGCAGACCGGGCCCTGTACATCGCCAAAAAGGGAGGAGATAAAATTCACGTGGGTGAGGAAGAATATCCTCTCGATGCAAGTGCCATTAAAATCGTGTTTCAGCCTATTCTGGACACTCGCTCCAAACAGATACTGGGCTATGAAGCATTGAGCCGTGACCCTCAAGGAAAGTTAGAAATCCTTGAGTTATTCAAAAGATACCAGGCCGTTGGGCAGCTGAAAGAATTAAAGACCCTTTGTTTTCGCTTGCAGCTTAAAAAAGCCGAAGAGCTTGGAATACAAAAAGTATTCATTAATATCGATTTTGATGTCCTTAATGATATGAAAACTATTCCCACACTCAAGGGGACAGAGGTCATCCTGGAAATCTCAGAGTCCGAAGCTTTGCATGATATCGAAGGATTTCTGAAGATCGCCAAAAAGTGGCGATCTCAAGGTTTTAAGTTTGCCATTGATGACTTTGGCGCAGGATTTATTTCATTGCCTTTTGTTGCCCGACTGATCCCAGATTACATCAAACTAGACCGATCAACTATCGTCCAGGCCGTGGCTTCAGAGCAATTCGGCAAGTTCCTGAAGGAGCTGGTCATTGCCTTTAAAAACTATTCAAAAGAGGGAATTATTTCCGAAGGAATAGAGACAGAAAAAGAATTACAGATATCTAAAGAGATTGGAAACTATCTTGTCCAGGGCTTTTTACTGGGTAAACCAGAGGAAATGAATTAAAAACATCTTGTCTTTGTCCAGGAACGCTCACCCTCATATCATTTCAATAGATCTAAGGTTACTTCAGAAATCGTTAATCATTAAGAACTTCCTTCCTGGTATCTTCAGGTTCCATGCCCGCCATTCCATCTAAACTTATAGATGGAAATCCTTGACCCGTCTGAATTTGACCGTTTCCGTTCTGTCAGATACCCTTAACATTAACATTTAAGATTAAAAATTAGCTAATTTCCCCTCAGTACTCAAAATACAAAAAAAGGGGAAAGGAAAGGAGCATCAAAAGATGAAAACTTGCCCGGCCTGCCAGCGTCAGGTTCAGGAGATGGAGATAGAGTGTCCGTACTGCGGTGTCATTTTTTCGAAATGGACCCCGCGGCCGGAGACTTTTCCAAATAAAAGTGTTGCTCCAAAAAAGGATAATAAATGGATTGCCCGTTATAAAGGAATGATTTATATAGGCCTTGTCCTTCAATTTATTCACAGCCTTTTACGCGTGCTTCTTCCGATGTCTCTTCCCGATCTTTTTGTTTTTCCGTTACTGGGAATTGTCCTTTGTATGATTGGCCTCCACGGGTATGCCAGAATGAAGGGGCGATCAGGTGTCTGGGTTCTTCTCTCTATTATTCCATTGTTCGGACCGATGATCGGGTTGTTTGTTCTTCGTAGAGATTCGATCGAGATACCCATTGAATCTGAACGATCCGTTCAAGCCAGAAAGAGGGATTTAACTTCTTTTTCCGTATTTGTTCTCGTGACGACTGCCGTCATGTTATTTCAGTTCTTTTCCTTTCCTAAGGCGGCGATCCGGGAAATCCACGGACCCATTCCGAATCTGTTTCCCGTCTTGATTATCACGTCTGATGAAAGGAATATTGAGTATCACGCGCATATTATCTACAAGAGGGATCTTGATGAGTTCGTAAAAACCAACCCGAATTATTCCTTTCTTGTTCCAGATGGGCAATGGGAAAATCTTAAAAACCAATTGAAATCTGAAACCAGGGGATATTTTAAAGTTGAACAGCTTCCCGATGGAAAACAGTCTTTAGAGGTTGGAAACGCGGTTCACGATGAGGCATCTGTTGCCGGATGGTATGAGGCGACTGACAAGGAATTTTTTCCAGAAAGGTACCGCTTGGTTCACAGTATGGGGCAATTTTCTGCAGTGGTCATGCCATCGTTCACGCTCGGTTTTCTTTGTTCGTTTTTGACTTATGATTCGTTTTTGATTTATGCATTCCTCAAAAGGAGGCGTCAAGGGTCCTTCGCATTGCGCTAAGGATAAGGCCAAATATGCCATGGGCGCAGATGAATTGGGAAGGGAGAGATTGCTTTAAATGATGAACCAAAAAATCTTCGAATGGGCATGGATTACCATCATCGTTCTCCTATGGCTATGGGTTGCCTCTTTTAATGCCTGGGTCATCTGGCGGAAACGGGTGAGAAAAGAAAAGGACGTTCCATCGATGGTTCCTCTGGTCGGAGGAGTATTTGCTTTTTTGCTCATTTTTTCTTTGCCTGATTGCCAAATCTGCCTATTTCGCAGTGGACTTGAACGGTTCGTGCTTTTCATCGCGATGAGCACAGTCGATTTTGGAAGTATTCCTTACCTGGTTTCGTATGGGGCATTGCCAAGGTTTACAAATAATAAATAATGATTAGGAGGAATCCATGACATATTCACATACCTTTTTTCCGGACCGCGCTTATCTCAACGAGATGAAGAGGCCATGGAAGCTATTGACCCTGGCCATCGGGATGGGATGGTTGCTCTATGGCGCTTTGAACTACGGCATTGGCGACTGGGACATCGGAATCAGTCTTCTTATGGGTGGTCTGACATACGTGTCAGCTCCCTGGAGCGTCCGAGTGATTCTCCTTTCTTTCAAAGAGCAGCCAAAGTTTTGGCCGCTCAGGATCGCAGGAGCGCTTATCGTCGCCCTTTTCGTCGTCGATGGCGTTTATTTTCTCTATCACACAGCGGCAGGCAACCTCATGTTTCGGCTCGAAAACTTCTATGCCTCGTCGGCGCTTTATTTCCTTGCCGGAATGATTTGGTTTTATCGGGGATCCTTTAGCGACCTTATGAAAAATGTGCGACGGTTATCCAGGGGCGCGGTCTAACCGGAAAACAGCTATTACAATGTGTATTGCCTCAATAGACCCTTTGAGGCAGCAATCTTGCCGAGTTTAGCAAAAATACTAGTTCCGAGGAGACATGAATGAATGCGGCAAATAGCGGATTTATTAAACCGACAGCGGCCAGCCCTACGCCAAGGATATCGATCGCAATGGTTCCTGCAAAGTTCTGCCAAATGATGGCTCGGGTCTGTCGAGCAATTTTAAGCGTCTCGGTGAATTTTACAAAATCATTGCCGATAAGAACTACATCGGCACACTCACGCGCTACATCCGTACCGGAACCCATGGCTACGCCTACGCTTGCTTCGGTCAACGCCGGAGCATCGTTAATGCCGTCGCCCACCATGGCAACGGTACGGCCGCCTGCCACCAGGTTTCTGATCCGGGAGAGCTTCTCTTCCGGCAACAAGTCGGATTCCACTTCTTTGATAGCAAGCTGTCGGGCCACGGCATTGGAGACGGCTCTATTATCTCCGGTCAAAAGAATTGTCCGGATGCCCATGCCGTTGATCTTTTCTATCGCGTATTGGGCTTCCGGCCTGACTGTGTCGGCAATGGCAATGACGCCGTAAAGCCGCCCACCCTGAGCCACGAATACTTCCGAAACTGCCTCATGGCCGGAGACAAAATTCGTTGGAACTTTAATCCCGTTATCCCACATGAGCGCCCGACCGCCAACCAGGACAGTTTCGTTCGAAATGATTGCTGTAATACCACGGCCCGGAGCGTATCTGAACTTTTCGGGTTCGATGATAGCGCGGCCCAATGTCCGCGCGTGTGCGACGATGGCTTTACCGAGAGGGTGTTCCGAGCGAAATTCTGCCGCCGCTGCCGCGTCGATCACTTGCTTAGAATCAATACCGGGACTGGGAACAACGGCCTGAACTTCTGGCCGACCAAAGGTCAGGGTACCGGTCTTGTCGAACACAACGGTGTCTACCCGCCCTAACAGTTCCAGGTATAGCCCGCCCTTGATGATGGAACCGAGCCGCGCTGCCCGACCAATACCGCCCAGAATGGCAAGCGGCGTCCCCGCCGCGATACCACAAGCGCCCGCAACAATCACCACCGAGATGGTTGAGTAGATATTACGCGTTATAGCGAAGGTCAGGATTGCAGCACCGAGGGCGAAGTAAACAAGATACCCTGCAAGCCTGTCTGCCAGGCGCTGCACCGGAGCCCGAGTTCGTTCAGCCTGCTCGACGGCTTCGATAATTTTGCCGTAGCTGGTATCCCGGCCGATGCGTTCGGTGCAAACCTCCAGGGCGCCGGACTGGTTAATCGAGCCGGCATAGACCTTTTCACCGGTCGTTTTTTCGAGCGGCATCGATTCGCCTGTGATCCTGGACTGGTCGACGTAGGAATAGCCGCTGACGACCTTTCCGTCGACGGGAATGTTCCCGCCAGGGTTCACCAGCACAACATCACCGACTTCAAGCTCGTCTGCGTTCATAACCTGGACCGTTCCGGCGCGCCGCACAGACACCGAACGGGGCAGAATTTCCAACAGGTCTCGGAGGGCGGTCCGACCTCGGGAAACTGTCATGTCTTCTAGAACCTCGGCAACCAGTACAAACAGCGTGATCACAAGGGCCGTAAAGAACTCTGAAATGGCCGCGGCGGAAACAATCGCAATGGTCATTGACAATTCCATGGTCATGCGTCGCGCCCCAATATTCTTAATCGCCTCCTTAAAGATCGGCCAACCCCCGACGATGACGCCCGTGACGCCAATGACGCTTACGCCATTTATCGGCTCCCAAAATTGAAACCACACCGCCACGGCGGCAAGAGCGACGAAGACGATCCGTACCGCCTCGGTCCCCTCAAAAAACGGCTCATCATCCCTTTCCTCGTGATGATTATTACCGCCATTATGGCAGGAACGGTCCCGGGAGAAAGCATTCGGATGCTCTTGTCCCTGCCCGGATAATTTTAAAAGAGAAGCGGGTTCATTGGGTAAGGCCATTAAGGAATTCCTTTCGTTATTTCAGATAAGAGCGGACGACATCAATGAGGTCTTCAGCCCCTTTCGCACGCTCGGCGTCAGGGTCATTCGCCGGATCAGCCACATGGTTACGAATATGGTCTTCGAGCACTTCGGCCATCAGACCATTGATCGCTCCACGAACAGCGGCAATACCATGAAGGACATCCGTGCATTCTTTTTCCTCTTTCAGGGCTCTCTCTACAGCCTCAATCTGGCCACGGATACGGTGCACACGGTTCAACAACTTGGTTTTCTGACGGATGGTATGGGCCATGAATGCCTCCTGTGGTTTCAAATATATAATATAGGTAGGTATAGTATATTGTCAAGGAAATGGGCCTTTTTTTGGCCCGGTAACGATTCGTGTCCAAAGGCCCGGATTGGTATGAGGCGGCTAAATCGAGTGTCCGCTTTTTCGGTGGAACTTCATGGGATTGACTCTTGATAAAAAGCGGGTATACTTATCTTATGGAGTTGTAAACATTCCTGCCTCCTTTAATCCTGGTATAGAAATTGAAACCAAGAGCATTGACTGATGCAAGAAGTTAAAGTCCGGCTTAAAATAAATAAAACCAGATATATCGGGGTCATTCCATTTCCCCATCACTATCGTCGTTTTTCAGATTTTTTAAATGACGGTCAGAACTTTTTAAAAATACACCAGCCAGAATCCATCGATGGAATCAATAACCAATCCATTTTATTAGTCAATAAAGAGAATATTGATTACCTTTATAGCGTTGAAGAAGAATATGCAAAACCATCTTTCTCTGCTAAGGGAGCTTTTTTTAAGGTGACCTTGACATTGAAAAAAAATGAAACAATAAAAGGTCTCATTTTTTGCTCTTATGAAGAAACTAATTATTTATTGGAAGGCATTTTAAGACAAACCGGATATTTTTTTAAAATTAAAAATCCGATGATTATTGAGACATCCGAAAAATACAATTTCCTGGCCGTTGGAAAATCTAATATCTTAACCCAAGAAATCGACCCAAACCCCTGCCTTGAAACATAGGTTTAAACCAAATCGACCTATTCATAACCCGAAGCGTTTGTGGAAAAATTAGCCTCCTTCCTGAAATCAACAGGTTAATCGCTCTCCCTTCCTTATCGCCTTAAACCTGGCAATCCGCACTTCTTCAGCCCAGTTTCGGAGATTATAGGAATATTAGGAATATAATATAATGATAAGGGAAGGTCACTAAAACAAAAGCTATCATTTCGCTTTAATTTAGTATATTATATTAAGTCTACCCTTAAATTCCGCTTTAACCAGGTGCTGAGAAAGAATGGCCATGTTTGGGGAAAGTGCGAGATCGGATAATTGATGACTACCCAGATTGTTGATCAGATGACCGGAACCGAAGTTCTATCGATTTGCACCAAATGTAAAATACCGTTGGCCCACACGATTGTCGCAATGGATAAGGCAAAGATCAAAAAAGTCCAATGCAAGACCTGCGAGAGCCAGCATCGATTTGTCTCTCCAGAACCGAAGAAACAGACCAACCGCGCAAAGGTAAAAATAGAACATATCTGGGAAGAATTAATGAAACCTTTGTCTTCCAAAAAAAAGATTTCGTATACTCTTTCAGGCCAGTACAAAGGAAATGACGTGATTGACCATCCGGTCTTCGGAATAGGAATCGTCAATCAAATTGTATCCAGAGAGAAATTCCGGGTGGTCTTTAAAGAAGGAGAAAAACTCCTGGCCTCCGGCAGACCCGCTTAAAGGATTGAAAAAGGGAATAGTTTTTTAAAACTTGAAGTTATCGCTGTTACATGGTACTATAGTCAATAGACGAATTGTCTGTTCTTTACGGCTTTTGAATTTATTAAGTTTTTTTTAAATTTAACAAAGAATAAAGTAGACCGCAGATATTGTTTTTCTGCGGTCTTTTTTTTCTCAAATTCAAAGTATACGTTTTCGGAACAAAATTTTAACATAATTAAGGGGGTGAAATTCTATGGTAAAAGGTACTGTAAAGTGGTTTAACGGGAGCAAAGGTTACGGTTTTCTTTCCCAGGAAAATGGGGAAGATGTATTTGTCCATTTTTCAGAAATACAGGGAGATGGGTACAAATCGTTAACTGAAGGCGACGCGGTCGAATTTGAAGTGAGCAACGGGAAAAAAGGTCTCCAGGCAACTTCTGTGGTGAAGATATAGTTTTATTTAAACATCTTTAAATTCTATTATAGATGACACCTATTGAAAGCCATTGTTCCTCTAACGGGGAATGGTGGCTTTTTTATTCGGGTAACGCGCAAACGGTTCTCCGGCAGGGGTCGATATTATTGGAACCGCATGAAGATTTTTCTATGGAATTGAAATGAAAAAATGTTTATGATCCTCCGATAATTTAAAAAGTCCTGTCAGAAAAAGGGAAAAAATGGAAAATCCTGGAATCATTGATGCTACCCGTTTATTACTCATGGCGCTGATCGTTCTGGTTTTCGGCGTCTTTTCATCCAAAATATCGGCCTGGCTGAAAGTCCCTGATGTCGTTATTTTACTAATCGTCGGCATCCTGGTGGGGCCGCCCGCCCTCCATTTCATCGATCTTCCCGCCGAATCGGCCGTAAATCAGATTATCCTTATTTTCGGTGCTTCTTATATTTTGTTCGAGGGAGGATCCGGCCTCTCTCTCAAGGTGATCAAAAAAGTCTGGCTGACGATATCATTGCTCGCTATACCGGGAGTCTTGATCTCGCTCGTTATCGTAGGGTTTACGGCGGCATGGCTTCTCGGAATACCGACGCTCCCGGCTCTTCTCCTCGGGTCGGTCATTGCTTCGACAGATCCGGCGACCCTGGTCCCCATCTTCAAGCAGGTTAAAATCAGGGAACGGGTAACTCAAACGGTGATTAGCGAATCAGCATTTAACGATGCGACTGGATCGATCGCCGCCTTTACGATTTTAGGGTTAATGACGATGGGAAATTTTTCAGCGGAAAAAAGCCTTTTCAGCTTTGTGCTCATGGCAGGCGGAGGCATTTTAACTGGAATCGTCCTGGGGCTCTTCACAATTTTCTTAATCGCCCATACCCGGTATAAGTTTTTAACCGAACATGCTCCCTTTATCACTTTGATCGTAGTGATCGCGGCCTACCTGCTGGGTGAAAAGATCGGCGCCAGCGGTTTTATGGCCGTGTTTGTCATCGGCATTTTAATCGGCAATTTAGAATCTTTTGTCTTTAAATCGATTTTTGGCGGAGGGAAGGGGCACGAATTTAAAATTGAACAGGAACACCATGGGAAAATGGTTCATTTTATCGAGCTGATTTCCACCCTCTCCCGTGTGTTTATCTTCATTTTACTCGGGACCCATGTTAATCTTGGCCTGATTAAACAATACTTTTTACCCGGCCTCGGTATCATGTTTGTGTTTATGTTTATTGCCCGCCCCGTTTCGGTCTTATGCTGCACCCTCCCCGATGTCAAAGCCAAATGGAAATGGAATGAAATCCTCTTTATGTTCTGGACCCGGGAAACCGGCGTTATTCCCGCGGCAATTTCGGGGCTATTGATAGGAGCGAAGGCCCCGTATGCGGATGTCATCGCAAGCATCACTTTTATGGCGATCCTGTTTACGATCCTTATTCAGGCAAGTACTACGAATTGGCTGGCCGGGAAACTGAACCTTCTGGAATAGGGGCTAGCAGAACAGGATGTGACGAAAGAGAAAGAGGGTGAGTGAGGGGTTTCGAACCCCCAACCACTGGTGCCACAGACCAGTGCTCTACCCTTGAGCTACACTCACCATAAATAGTTAAAATCTCCGAACCTTTCTCCCCAATCCGGTCTTCCGGTCTTAGGTTCAACCGATTGCAGGTCGAATGGACCGATCGGTCCACCGGTCTGAGGAGAGACTCGTTTTATATCATTATCCTCTGCTCATTGTCAATTGCTTCAATGGTGCATGCCTTCTTGATTCAGGGATTTGACAAGATCCCATAACGGCGTTAATCTTTATATGAAGGTTCAAAGCCAATGGCGTTCTGAAACCTTTAACAAGGAGTTAAAACCGTTGAGCAATCTCATTCCTGAAGCCAATATTCCGATTTCGATTACCAATCGCTCTAAGAACCCTTTAAACCATATAGAAACTACTTTGAAAGAAGAGGTCATCGGACAGAGTTCGGCTATCGGAGCTATCCTAAAGTCGCTTTTTAGGGCTTCTACCGGATTCCGTAACACCGACCGGCCGATTGCCACCCTCTTTTTTTCAGGTCCCAGCGGGGTGGGAAAAACCGAAACCGTCAGGGCACTTGCCAAGGCACTTCATAATAATCCTAAAGCCTGCATTAAAGTCGACTGCTCGGAGTTTGCCGAAAGCCATACGATTTCCAAACTCATCGGAAGCCCCCCAGGCTATCTCGGGAGCGACCTCCCGGCGGTCCTGGATAAACAAGAAATTGAGGGACGGAACTGGAATATCGTTTTATTTGATGAAATTGAAAAAGGGCATTCCTCTCTTCATAACCTGCTCCTTCAGATCATGGACGAAGGGGTGGTCACTTTAAGCCGTAAAGGGAAGGGAGATAACGGAAAAGTCGATTTTTCTTCCACCCTTCTGGTGATGACCAGCAATGTGGGATCGAGAAAAGTGTCGGAAGTTCTGGAAGACCAAGCTATCGGATTTAAAAAGAAGGAAAACTTTCAGGAGCTGACCCAGCTCGTCAACCTGGAGGTCCAGAAGGAAATTGAAAAGACTTTTAGTCCGGAGTTCAGAAACAGAATTTCTGATTTTATCATTTTTCACCCTCTGGCCCATGACTCTCTTTTGCAGGTCCTCGAGAAATATCTGAAACAGGTCGGTTCCCGGTGCGCTTCAAAGGGGTTCGCCATTCATTTAACCGACCAAACCAAAGAGTACCTGATCCAGAAAGGGACCGATATCAATCTCGGGGCGCGCCCGCTCCTCCATTTGGTGGAAAAAGAACTGGAAGCCAGAATTGCCGAATATTTTGCAATGGGAGAAATTCAGGCGGGAGATTATATTGTTTGCGACCTGGAAAAAAATGAGATTGTTTTCAAACGGGCTGAACGTGTTTCGGTAAGTATCAAAGCTGATTTCTCAACACTGGGGGGGAACTTCAGGTCCATCTGATTCCTTCTTTTTTTTTGAATTTAGCGCGCCCCTTATAAAAAATTTCTTGACCTGCTCTCTCAGATCTTTTTCTTCTAACGTTCCCACATATTGTTCAATCTGTTCGATTTCTTCCCTCGAAAGGGCTTTTTCACTTTGCGTCTCTTCCGGTTTGGCCTCTTTTTCAATCTCTCTGCTTTTTTCTACCGGACCGATCTTTAAGAAAAGCTCTTTAACGACGGATTCTCCCATCTCCCGGTTGATTTTTCCCTTTAACTCTTCTTTTAAATAATTCAGGTGGTTCATCCAGACTGAGCTATCCACATATAAATAGAGCTTCTTGAATTTCAACTGGTAAGGGAGGGTATGAGAGGCAATCTGATGGCCCGCTATATTTTCCCACCTGTCGATCAGAGTATAAACCTGCATCTGGGCTTCCAACCCGTATTTCTTTAAAAGAGGCTTTAAAATAGAAGCGATGGGCAAAGGATAGCTCATAATATCTTCTCTGATGTTTCCTTGAGTTATGGTAAAATGTCTAAACTATGGATGAAAAAGAGGTAAAAGTCAACGGAGCCCGAATTGTTTATTTTCAGGGTGGAAGCGGCGACCCTTTGATTCTCCTCCCCTCTGCCGGAGGCCGGGGAAAAGAATATAAAGACCTCTACCCTTTTTTGACTCCTGATTTTACAGTATACACCCTCGATTATCCGGGGTTTGGAAAGTCGGATGACATTAAAGAGATTGACGGGATCGAAAAATTAAGCGCTTTTATCTTTTCATGGCTGAAGGGGCTTCATATCCAACGGTTTTATCTTGCCGGGTTTTCAATGGGAGGGGCGATTGCCCTTCAAATGGCTTTGGACAATTCGGGACCGATTGAAAAACTCTGCGTCATCGCGACGGCAGCCGGTAAAATCAACGAGATTCCGATTATCAGTCCGGTCGGACTCAATATGAAAGAAATCTTAACCTTCTTTTACCACCGGCAGGAGGTTAAAGACCGGATTCAAAATGAAAAATTGACGCCGGAAGAAAAAAGGGAAATCCACCGCTCTTCTCAAACTTTTGCCCGGATGGTCAAGTCGTCCAAAGTCTTTACCCATATCCTCCCTCAGCTCTCGTCGATCCGCCGTCCCACGCTGGTCATCGGAGCCGAAAAAGACCTGGTGGTTCCGATCCCTTATCAAAAAGCCATTTTCGACCTGATCCCGGAAGCGAAATGGAAGGCCTATCCTGACACCGGCCATTTTATCATAGTCGAAAGGCCCGAGGCGCTGGGTCCCGACCTGATCCGTTTTTTTAAACAGGACCGAGCCTGATGTGATGAAAAAAAAAGAATCTTCGATTACCATTTCAAACAAAAAAGCATTTCATGATTATTTTATTGATGAAACCTATGAGGCGGGAATTGCCCTGACCGGAACGGAAGTCAAATCGATCCGGGAGGGACAGGTTAATTTAAAAGAGAGTTTTGCCCGGATAGAGAATGACGAGATTTTTCTCTATCAGTGCCATATTAACCCCTATACTCACGGGAACCGGGCAAATGTCGACCCGGTCCGCACCCGCAAGCTTCTGCTGCACAAAAAAGAGATTAACCGGCTCCTTGGCAAGACCCAGCTAAAGGGGTTTACCCTCGTTCCGCTGAAAATGTACTTTAAAAATGGGCGGTTAAAGGTTGAGATCGGGCTGGCAAGAGGGAAACATCTCTATGATAAGCGGGAAGATTTAAAGGCAAAGTCTGCCAAACGGGAAGTAGAAAAG
>JBGPKT010000043.1:0-19036 GCA_041486115.1 Nitrospiria bacterium
ATGAAAATAGTATTGGGAGGAGGCTCCTCAAGGGTCTTTAAAAGGGCATTAAACGCCTCGGTGGTTAACATATGGACTTCATCGATGATGTAAACTTTATACTTCCCTTTTAAGGGAGCATATTTAATCTGATCTTTAAGTTCGCGGATATTATCAATCCCCCGGTTGGAAGCGCCGTCGATCTCCAGGACATCCACAGACATCCCTGCCGCAATTTCTTTGCAAAGAGCGCATTGTCCGCAGGGATGAATGGTAGGTCCTGTCTCGCAATTCACCGCTTTGGCCAGCAACCGCGCCATGGTGGTTTTCCCGACGCCCCGGGCCCCGGAAAAGAGGTAAGCATGGGCAAGACGGCTGGTTTGAATGGCGTTTTGCAGAGTTTGAGCCACCGGCACCTGGCCGATGATTTCTTCAAACTTTTGCGGACGCCATTTTCTGGCAAAAACCTGGTAGCTCATTTTATGATCGGCTTATTTTTCAGGTTAATGATTTATGTATCTTAAATGAAGAGCTGATCGATGTAAAAGAAAAAGATTTTTTTCAATATTCTTAAAAGGAGGGGCCAGGCTGATCTGCGGCGCACAGAAGGGTTTATTTACCGCTGCTTCCTTCCGGACCTGACGGGGTTCATAAATTCCTGTCGCGCAGGACCCGGCCTCTCCATTTAAAAATATTAAAACCTGATGTCCTCGGCACTGCGGATCCGCTCCCAACAGCCAGCTAGAACGGAGAGAGGGGGATTTGAACCCCCGAGACAGCTTATGGCCGTCTACACGATTTCCAGTCGTGCTCCTTCAGCCGGACTCGGACATCTCTCCTATTGTATTTTGGGGCCTCTCCGGTTTTGCTACGCAAAATCCTCAAATGCCCCCAAACCCCACGCTCGGCCTGGCAAAGCCAGATCCTCTCTATCTCTATTAAACAAAACCGATTTTATCAACGGTAAAATATAACAGAGTGTAGCGCTGTCCGTCAATCCGAATCCTTTATTTAAGAACGGATGAATTTCCGGGTCACCTGAATCAACTCAGAAATGGCCTTTTCTCCTCCGCCATGCTGAATCGCATCCTGCACGCACCCGTTGACATGGTCCTCTAAAAGGCGGAGAACGACCTCATCAAGGGCCGATTTGACCGCGCTGGCCTGGGTAACAATGTCAGCGCAATAGCGGTCTTCTTCGATCATTTTAGAAATCCCCTTGACCTGCCCCGCAACCCTGTTTAATCGTTTAAGTAAAAGCGCTTTGTGAGGTTGAACGACCGTTTTATCTCCCGGATGACAAAGCTGATCAGGCGACTTCATAACCCGCTTCTACCACAGCCTTTTTAAATTGATCCGGCCGTGCCGTTGATTCGTCGTAAGCCACGGTGACCTCCCCTTTGTCCAACAAGACTTCGACCTGTTTGACTCCCGGCAAGGCTCTCAGCGCTCCTTTTACGGTCTGAACACAATGATTGCAGGTCATCCCCTTGACGTTCATGACTTTTTTTTCCATCACACCCTTCCTTCCTGCTTTTGGATCGCGCGGTTCAAAACCCGAATCATTCGGAAATCGGTTTCCACCGCTTTAATAAAAGTGAATTGGTCACGACGGAGACAGAACTCATCGCCATGGCCGCTCCGGCAATGACCGGGTTTAGCATCCCGATCGCCGCCAGAGGAATCCCTAAAATATTATAGATAAAGGCAAAAAAGAGATTTTGCCGGATTTTTCCAAAGGTTTTTCGGGAAAGCCGGATCGCATCGACCACATGCATTAAGTCGCTCCGCATCAGGGTAATATCGGCTACTTCGAGAGCGACATCGGCTCCGGCCCCGATGGCAAAACTGACATCCGCTGTTGCAAGAGCCGGCGCGTCATTAATCCCGTCTCCCACCATGCCGGTTAAAATACCCTTTTCTTTAAACGCCTCGACCTCCCGGGCCTTATGCTCAGGGGCCACTTCTGCCAGAAACTCATGAATGCCAGCCTGGGCGGCAATCGCCGTAGCGGTCGCCTTGTTATCTCCGGTCAGCATGATCACCTGGATTCCCATCTCCTGTATCAGAGTCACCGCTCTTGCCGAGGTTGGCCGGAGAGGGTCTGTAATCGCAAGGATTCCCGAAAGCCGGATCCCTTTGCTTAAGGCGATAACCGTCTTGCCAGACCGTTGAAGCGTTTCAATCCGGCGCTGGTCTTCAAAGCCGATCTCGATTTTCTCCTCCTTTAAAAAATGGGGAGAGCCGAGATAAACCGTTTCTCCGTCCACTTTTCCAGTTACCCCTTTTCCCGGAATCTCTTTAAAATCACTCAGATGGGCCGGCATTATTTTAAACACCTGGCCTTTGGCGAGAACAGCCTGGGCAAGGGGATGTTCCGATCCCTGCTCCATCGTACAGGCCAGGCTCACCACCTCCCGGTCGCTTATCCCCTGAAAGGGGACGATATCGGTTACCTGAGGCTGACCAAGGGTTAAGGTCCCTGTTTTATCAAAAATCAGTGTCCGGATTTTTTCAGCCCGCTCCAATGCGGCGGCATTTTTCACCAGTATTCCCGCCTGAGCTCCCCGACCGCTCCCTACCATAATGGCGGTAGGGGTGGCAAGTCCGAGTGCACAGGGGCAGGCGATGACCAAAACCGCCACGGCATTGACCAGGGCCACGGAGAGCGTTCCTGTAAAAAACCACCAAAAAAGAAACGTTCCCATTGAAATGGCCACAACCACCGGAACAAAAACCCCGGAAATCGAATCTGCCAGCTTTTGAATGGGGGCTTTAGAGCCCTGGGCCTGTTCGACCAGCCGGATAATCCCCGCCAGGGCGGTGTGCGAGCCGACTCCGGTGGCGCGGGCCTTGAGCATTCCATGCTGATTCATTGTCGCCGCATAAATCTTATCTCCCGATCTTTTCATCATCGGCAGGCTTTCGCCGGTTAACATCGACTCATTGACGCTCGATTGGCCATCAATCACTTTGCCGTCTACCGGAATGCTCTCTCCCGAACGGACAATGAACACTTCCCCTTCTTTCACCCCGCTTACTTCGCGATCTTCAATCCGACCCTCATGCTCAATATGCGCAATCTTCGGCTGAAGGTTTAAAAGCTGTTCAATGGCCGAGGAGGTTTTTCCTTTTGCGCGGGCTTCAAGCACTTTACCCATCAGGATCAACGTAATGATCGTCGCGCTCGCTTCAAAATAAACATGCTGATTTAGTTTAAAGAGCGTCACTGCCGCGCTGAAAAAATAGGCCATGCTGGTTCCCAGGGCAATCAAAACATCCATATTAGCGCCTCCTCCCCGGAGAGCATGGTAAGAGCCTTTGTAAAACTTCCAACCGATCCAGAATTGAACGGGAGTGGCAAAAGCCATTTGAAGCCATAAGGGAAGCATGATTGGGAGCCCTAATAACGCTCCGATCATTTGACCCACAAGGGGCACCGTCAATACCGCGGAAATCCAGAATAACTTTAACTCTCTTTGATAAGCCTCCTGATGGCGGGTTTTTTCTTCGGCAAATCCTGATTTCGAAATCTCCCGCGTTTCATATCCCGCTTTTTTAACGCTGTCAATGAGCGTTACAATCGGAACGGTCCCTGCTTTAAAACGGACATATGCTTTTTCTGAGGCAAAATTAACCGCGGCGGTCACCCCATCAATTTTATTGAGGGCTTTTTCAATCCGGCTGGCACAGGAGGCGCAAGTCATCCCTTCAAGCGCCAGTTCGACATTTTGTACCGGAACCTGATAACCGGCCTTTTCAATGGCCTGAACCATCGCTTCGGGTTTCACCTGGCCGGGGTCATAATCAACCTGGGCTTTTTCATTGGCAAAACTTACCGCCGCAACGACTCCCGGAAGCTTATTTAACCCTTTTTCAATCCTCGCGGCACAGGCAGTACAGGTCATCCCCTCAATCGGGATGTCGGCATGTTCTTGGTGATGGATGAGTTCGGCGGCCATTTCTCTCTCCTTAATATACCCCATGGGGGTATATTAAAAGATAGCATAGATTGGAATCGGTATTCAAGAAATATGTGTTGAGGGGGAAGATTTAAACCCTTATCGGCACTGCGGAACCGCTCCCAACAGCTAACTAGGAAGGAGAGGGAAGGATTTGAACCCACGCAGGCCTTGCGAATTGTTCCTGCGAATCTTTTTAAAATATGTAGCCTTGAAAAAGTATAACCAAAAAGGTAATCTAAAAACATCCTGGCGGCTAAGTTCTTTTTCTTAACTAAAGGCGGGTCAGCCGTCTCCAAAGCAAGTCAACAAAAATAGAGGAATTCACAAAAATGTTTTATCAATATCTAAAAAGAGCTCAAAAAAAGTTTCTAAATGCGCTTTCAGCGCGTGAATATATACAATACCTTACTGAATTACTCCATTATGACTTAAATGTCCACTTGGCGAGAACCCACCCAAACCCATTTAACAAATGGGGACAAAAAGTGTTTTCTCAAACGGATGAAGATGGATTAACATTTGAGATTATCCGAAGAATAGGCATAGAGAATGGAGTATTCGCTGAATATGGAGTGGGCGACGGTTTGGAAAATAATACTCTTGCATTGGTTGCCTGTGGCTGGCATGGTTTTTGGGTTGGTGGGGGTGATTTAGCGTTTACGCCCCCCAAAGGCGATGAAATTTCAAAATTTGTTTATCTAAAAAACTGGATTACCTTGGAAAACATTTTATCTCTTACAAGACAAGGACTTAAAGCAATCTCTAAATCTAACATTGATGTGATTTCTTTGGATTTGGATGGTAACGACATTTTTTTTGTAGAAGAATTACTAAGAAACAATTTCCTGCCACAGTTGTTTATTGTTGAATATAATGGAAAGTTTGCACCCCCAATCAGATTTTCAATAAAATACGAAAAAGATTTCCATTGGCAAGGCGATGATTATATGGGCGCCAGTTTGATGTCTTATAATGACCTATTTAAAAAATATGGCTATTTTCTGGTCTGTTGCAACTCTATTTCAGGTACCAATGCATTTTTTGTTTCCGAAAAATTCAAGCATTTATTTACGGAGATTCCAGAGGATATTTCATTGGTCTTTTCTCCTCAAAGATTTTTTTCAAATCAAAGAAGCGGCCATAGAACTTCTTTAAAGACGATTGCAAGGCTTTTTGAAAAATGAACGACTAATAGGGACTATTAGAAGTCCTACTGCTCGCGAGCAAGCTTTGACGGAGAGGGTGAGCAAAAATCCCAATTTCGATTGGTAATTAAACGGAACGGAGAGGGTGGGATTTTTGCTCACCCGTCGCTCTGCTCCTCCTTCGCAACCGGCCGCCTTCACTGACGCTCCCTCCGCTCGCTCTTCCCTATTCGGGCGTTCAGGTCGGCTTCAAATCCCAATTTCGATTGGTAATTAAACGGAACGGAGAGGGTGGGATTTGAACCCACGCAGGCCTTGCGACCTGAACTGATTTCGAGTCAGTCGCCTTCAGCCGGACTCGGCCACCTCTCCCATAAAGCTTTTTAATGACAGGATAAAACGGTTTTCTTTTGGATTCTCAGTTCTGAAAAAAACTGCTGTAAAATATACGAGCATTCCTGATCTAAACAACCGGATTCCATTTCAATCCGGTGGTTTAACCGGTTATCGTGAGGAATATTCATGAGCGATCCGCACGCCCCGGCTTTAGGGTCAAAACAGCCAAAGACCAGCCGTGGAACCCGGGCATGCACCAGCGCTCCGGCACACATAACGCACGGCTCTAGCGTCACATAAAGGGTAGCGTCGGCCAACCGCCACTTATTTAAGACCCTGGAGGCCTCCCGTATGGCCACCATCTCGGCATGCGCCGTCGGATCATTCTGGCTTTCTCTTAAATTATGGGCTCTGGCGATCACCTGATGCCCGGCAACGAGGATCGCTCCAACAGGAACCTCCCCCTTCCCATAAGCGGCTCGGGCCTCTTCTAATGCCAATTGCATATAAAAATGATCTTGAACGCTCATGAACTTATCCATCCGAATCTTATGGAGTTTAAGAGATAATTGGCAAAAATGTCAATCTCTTTAAGGAAGAGCGGTATTACTCTTGGCATATCTAGTAAGACTTGCAGTCACGCCTATTCCGGGACCCTTCTCCTATCGAAATGATGCCGGAAATTATCAGTCAGAGCGTAGGCGAGTTCCTCGATGTCCTGGCCATATTGATCTTCGGGAAAGGCCAGACTGAACGAAATGTCTTCTGAATTCCGATGGACGGCGGCCGTTTTCCAGTGTCCCTGGCGGGAATTGGTCCAAATCGTCACCCCGGTCCCTGTATCCAGATGTTTTGAGACCATCGAAATGACAACTGCCATCGAAGCATCCATCGAGCTAAGGTCCTTCCCGAAACTCACCTGCGGACTTAGATTGGTTATTTCGTAGGCTCCCGTAAAAATCGAGCTCACGTTATATTTCTTTCCGATCGCCCTGATCGTTTCCAGATCCATTCTTTCACGTCCGAGTTTTTTTACTAATTGATCCTCCGGCCCCAATTCAAGAAATCGAACCTGCGGTTGAGCCCCCTGGATAACGCCCATAAATTTTTGCGTGGCGATTTGATTAAGTTTCTCCGTCGAATTGGATGTAAATCCCACGATGCCGATCGTTTGATAGGGCTGCAGGTCGATTCGAGGCGGAATTTCAATGACCACTGTTCTGGTGTGGGCGCATCCAAAAGCCAGCAGACTCACGAAAAACAGGCAGAAAAAAGTTTTAGACAAATAACGGGAAGTTTTTTTCATTTGCTCTCTCCTTAATGACGACAATAGACAGATCCAGTCTCCGAAGTTAAGTATAGCCTGACATCCAAGACCTGACAAATCGGAAATAAGCGGGATAATCCGATCCAAAAACATTGTGTGTTGGGCTCCCCGGATGATACTATGACACCGATAAAAACCTGTTTTCCAACTTTTCAACTGAACACATCCATGTCTTCCAAACCTGATTTTCCCCGCTCGCAAGGTGCCGAACGTTTTCATGCGATCATTATCGGCGCGGGCGCGGCAGGCCTGATGTGCGCGTTGACCGCGGGCCAACGCGGGCGCCGCACCCTCCTGGTTGATCATGCGGACCGCATCGGAAAAAAAATCCTGATCTCCGGCGGAGGCCGCTGCAACTTTACGAATCTCGACGTCCAACCCGCCCACTATCTCTCCGGAAATCCTCATTTTTGCAAATCGGCCTTAAGCCGTTTCGGGCCGCGTGATTTTATCGCCCTGGTTGAAAAACATGGCATTCCCTATCATGAAAAAAAATTGGGCCAGCTTTTCTGTAAGGGAAACGCCATCGCCATCGTCAACCTCCTCTCAGAGGAATGCCGGCTCGGCGGCGTTCAGATTCAGACCCAATGTGTTGTTGAAAACATCGACTCCCGGAAATTCGGAGAAAAAACCTATTTTGCCGTTAAAACCAGTTCAGGGGACTACGAGACAGAATCATTGGTCATCGCCACAGGGGGGCTATCCCTCCCGAAAATGGGAGCAACCGATTTTGGATATCGGGTCGCAAAACAATTTGGTCTCGCGGTACAGCCATGCCGGCCGGGTCTGGTCTCCTTTACCCTAAATCTGCGGGATTTGGAAGAGACCCAAAGCCTGGCCGGAACTTCTGCGGAGGCCCTGGTTTCCTGCAAAGGACAGACCTTTCGAGAATCTCTCCTTTTCACACATAAAGGGTTAAGCGGTCCGGCTATCTTGCAAATTTCAAACTACTGGGAACCAGGTGATGAAATCGCCGTCAATCTTCTTCCTGATTTCGATCTTACAGAAGCCATTAAAAAGTGGCAGCACGCACGGCCGAAAGCGGAACTCAAGAACCTGATTGGCGAACGGCTCACCAAACGTCTGTCCCAGCAATGGCTCGCCTTATCGTGCGAAAACAAGCCTGTCAACCAATACCGTCAAAAGGAAATCGAAACGATCAGCGCGCGATTCCATCAATGGCGGATCACTCCTTCCGGAACAACGGGTTACTCAGTCGCCGAAGTCACCAGAGGCGGAGTCGATACCGATGAACTTTCCTCAAAAACCTTTGAAACAAAACGTATGAAAGGTCTCTATTTTATCGGAGAGGTGGTCGATGTGACGGGATGGCTGGGGGGTTATAATTTCCAATGGGCTTGGGCTTCCGGGAGATGTGCCGGGTTATTTGTTTAAAATAATGAGAAAACCTGCTAACATCAATTCTTGAAAAAATATTTTAAAAATATAAAAATCATATCAACTGCTCACAGCAGAGTTTAGCATTAATAATTTAAGGAGGTTCCATGATTAATCGCTGCGCGATATATTTTCAAAAAAGAGTTTCGGAAGCAATCATCATCGTCCTGATTTTTGTCCTGAACTCAGGTTGTGTTTTAAAGTCCAAATATCTGGAGCTGGAAGAAAATAGCGCCACGGAACGAGCTAAATTCCAGGAAGAAATTGCCGGACTAAAATCTCAGAAAGCTTCCCAGGAGAGCGAACTGACCGCAGAAAAGATTAAACTTCAGAGTGAGATCGCAGCGCTCCAATCCCAAAAGGCGGATATCGAGGGGAAAAAGGAGTCGCTTGATCGGGAAATGGCGGAGCTCACCGAAAAAATAGCCCAGATGGGGCTGCAGACCGAAGCCATTAAGAAAGAGAAGGATGAAGAGATCAACCGCCTCAAGGGAACCTACGATAATCTGGTGAGAGACCTCAAGGGGGAGATCGAAAAAGGAGAGATCAAGGTCACCCAGATTCGAAACAGGCTTTCAGTCAATTTAGTCGAAAAGGTGCTGTTCGACTCCGGTCATGCGCAGATCAAGGCAAAAGGAAAAGAAATTTTAAAAAGAGTGGGGGATATTCTCAGTAACGTCAAGGATAAGGAGATCCGGATCGAAGGATACACCGATAACATTCCGATCGGCGAATCGCTTCGCAACCAATTCCCAACGAACTGGGAGCTTTCAACCCAGCGGGCGACCAATGTGCTCCGTTTCCTGCAGGAGGATGCCGCTGTGGATGGCAATCGTCTCTCGGCGGTTGGATACGGACCTTTCCACCCTGTGGCTAACAATGATACACCCCAGGGACGGGCCCAGAACCGCCGGATCGAGATCGTTCTTGCGCCGCTGGATGTCCAGGAAGTTCTCAAGGATTTGAAATAATCTGAGAACGGGAATTCTGGTAAAATCTGACAGTTCCCGGCTTGTCATTTTTATGGCAGGCCGGGAGTTTTTTTCGCTGAAAGATATTTTAACAAGTTATTGTCGAATGTCTTGACGAAAAGAATCTTCAAAGGCCCGTCCTGCGGCCGCCGAAAGAACAAATACCAGACAGGAATAGTATATCCATAAAATGAAAAAAAGGAGCCCGTTTAAGGTTCCAAAAAGAAGGGTGTAATTCGTCGAAACGGTGATATACCAGGCAAAAACAAGTTTCGATATTTCAAATAACACCGTTCCTGTAATTGAAGAGATCCAGAGCGCTTTTTGTCCGATCCGCTTGGAGGGACAAAATCGATAAAGAAAAAAGAACAAGGAAATCGTAAAAAAAAGGCCCATCAAAAAGCTGGCGACGGTCCATCCCGGACCAAAGATAGGCTTAAAAAGGTGAATTTTCTCGCTCAACCTTCTGATAATTAATAAAAGAGCCTCCATCCCCATCGCCAGGACAAATAAAGCGGAGGCCATCAACATGAGAAAGATGTCCAATCCTTTTTCAATGAGGAAATGGCGCTCTTGTTTAAGATCATAAATCCGGTCTAAAACAATGCGAACAGAACCAAACATCGCACTGGTAAATAAAAAGAAAAAAAGAAAACCAATTAAACCAATATGGTTCCGGTTTTCAATGATCATCGAAAGATTTTCTGTGAAAGCCTGGCGTGTGGAGGGTAAAAGATTTTGCAGAAGATCCTGAAGCCAGACCATGGACCGGTTGTATTCAAACAGAAAGAACCCAAGGCCGGAGGCAACCAGAAACAAAAAAGGAATGCAAGAAATCAACAGGTCAAAGGCAAGGCCTGAAGACAGAAACAGGCCGTCAACCACAAAAAACCCTTTAACCGTTCCCCGTAGAAATCGCCAGAATTGTTTTAAGCCCAAAAACTTCTCCGCTTGTCAGGGAATTTGCGCGTGCTTAACGTTTTCATAAAAATGGGCTCCGTATCAGATTGGGATTCATCGGGTTATTTTTTATTACGACATCCGGCGATCACCCGGAGAGTTGAGAAAATCGAAAACAATTCATCGTATGATCGTTGACCATCCCCACCGCCTGCATATGAGCGTAGATAACGGTGGGGCCAAAAAATTTGAATCCACGCCGTTTCAAATCTTTTGCCCAGGTTTCCGCTTCACTCGTATAAGGTGGAATTTCACTCAATCTTCGAAACCGGTGAACAACCGGTTTATCGTTTACCCATGACCACATGTACGAGGCGAAGCTCCCATATTGATCCTGAATTTCAAGAAATTTCCCGGCGTTATGGATGGTCGCCTCGATCTTTTGGCGATTTCGGATAATTCCCGGATTGTTAAGGAGGTTCGCAACATTCCATGCATTGAGACAGGCAATCTGTCGATAGTCAAACCCCGCAAAAGCCATTCTGAAGTTTTCCCGTTTATGGAGAATGGTTTTCCAGGAGAGTCCGGCCTGGAAGGATTCCAGAGTCAGGAACTCAAATATTTTATGATCGTCGGATAATGGAACACCCCACTCTTCGTCATGGTAGGAAATCATGAGCGGGTCATCTTCCGAGGGCCATGAACAACGCTTAACTTCTGAAAGTTGATTCATGCGGTATCTCTTTTAATCGGATGCTCCTATTTAACTTAAGCTACTGGCGTGTTTTGGAAGATCTCAAATTATAATCAATTGCTTATCATATTACTATGTAATAGCGAGATATGACCCCTGGTTTTTTTCAAAAATCCCAATTAAAGGGTTTGACTTGAACCTTTTAGCCTGAATATAATTGACCTTTTTCTCGCAAGCGGGTATTTCCTCTATATCATGAAAAGTGTTTATCCGGAACAAATTATCTGTTTATCAGATGAAACAACTGAAGTCCTTTATTTATTGGGAGAGGAGGATCGAATTGCAGGCATTTCCTGTTTTACGGTAAGGCCTCCTGAGGCAAGGAAGGTAAAGCCCATTATTTCTTCTTTTACCGGCGCGAACATTAAAAAAATTGTTCTATTAAAACCGGATTTGATTCTCGGATTCTCCGATCTCCAGGCAGACATTGTCAACACTTTGATCAAATTAGGTTTACAGGTTCATGTCTTTAATCAACGAACCGTGCAAGGAATACTGGAGATGATTCTTATGGTCGGATCGATGGTGGGTTCCCGTAAAAGAGCCGAGGCTTTAATAACCGAATTAAAGAACGAGGTAGACCGGGTTCGAAAAAATGGCAAAACCAAATCCCGGAAACCGATCGTTTATTTTGAAGAGTGGGATGAGCCTATTATTTGCGGAATCGGGTGGGTTTCAGAATTGATTGAAATTGGAGGCGGAATGGATTGTTTTGCGGAGCTGGCTAAACATTCTCTAGCTCAGGACCGCATGATACCGGATCATTCTGAAGTAATCCGCAGAAAACCTGACATCATTATTGGGTCATGGTGTGGAAGAAAGTTTCGCCCGGAAAGAGTAAAAAAGCGAAAGGGTTGGGAGGAGATACCGGCGGTGCGCAACGGCCATATTTATGAAATCAGGTCATCCGACATTCTTCAACCTGGCCCCGGTGCGCTAACCGACGGATTAAGACAACTTCATTCGATTATTTTAAATTGGCGGTTGAAAAACTAAAGCAAATTACCACACATTTTTTGAATATTCCAGTCGATCGGAAAATCGGGCCTGCTTATCATTCTTAGGTCAGTAGTTTGAAAGCGTGAACCCAATCGTTACGAAGGAATCCTGGAATACACCAGAGCATACACAAAGGCTCGATCGCCCGGGCAGCCTCGGCCTTACCCATGTCTGCCGTTTCCCAACCGAACTGATCAAGAACTCCGCCCACTATCTTTTTCGCCGAATCATCGTTACCGCAAATGAACATCGTTGGTTTGCCCCCCTTGAACTGCGGATTCACCATGCACGCGCTTCCGACTGAACTGAAGGCTTTGACGAACCGAACGTTCCCAAACTCCCGCTGCAAACGCTCCATCAGGGATTCATCCAGATTAGTGAAGAATTTCAAAACACCGTTTACAGGCAGCCCCTCCGCAATGGGATTTGTCACATCAATGACGACTTTACCCGCCAAATTCGCTGCGTTAGCGGCACGAAGCGCATCCGCCGCTACTGCGCCCTTAACCGCCAAAACGGCTAGCTCGGCGAACTTTGCTGCCTCGGAAAAACTGCCCACCCGAGACATAGGGTTTTTTGTTGCCCACACCGTCAGGTTGCCAGGTGAGCGTGTTCCCATGATTACATCATGACCATATTTAAGGAACCCACTCCCCAGAACCTTCGCGACGTCACCCGATCCGATGACTCCGACTTTCATGCCATTCTCCTTGTAATATAGAATTTTATGGCCTTTTGGATCCCGAAAATGCACGCACCGTTCACGATATGGCTTCTACCGTAAAAACATCTAATCTTTTCCGAAAATCCGAAAAGGATTTTGCTCGTGTAAATTTTCGATCCGTTCATCAGCATCATCCTTGTGACTACCGGTGAGGGTAAAATAAAGAATCTCTGCCTTCGAAAACTCCGCCAAAGCTTCAATCGATCCGGTAGCATTCCGGCAATATTCGTTTCCTCCATCGTCCACTACCTGATAGACTTCATCATCCCCGGTAACATAGGCTATTATTTTATAGTTTTTCATGGTCTCCTCCCTTAGAAACCCGGTTTATTTTACCCGTCCTCAAATAATCCTCCCAGACCCTTGATCGTGTCAAGCAGATTGGAGAGAACAAAAAATGGCGGCAAGAGTCATAACCCTAACAAGGAAAAGGGGGTCAGGTCTTGAAATATATGTCAAGTCATTTCACCTTCTCCTACCATCTGTCTCAATGAGCAGATGATAATGGTTGTCCATCAGGCAATAGCCATAGCAGACCCAATGATAGCGATGCACAACAGATCTGAGAATCGATAAGAAAAGATGCCGCTCTTCATCGGAGAAGAAGATTTTCCCTCGAGTATTGCCTCGCGTGGTGACATGGTAGAGGGCGCCGGGAAATTCAATGCGTAAGGGGCGAGCCATGTTAGAACACTACCAAAGTAATACTTATGTTTCAAGACCTGACCCTATTTTTCTTTGGTTTTTCTAATAAAAAGGGAATTGCTGCAAATGCTACAAAGCAAATCATGGCTATAATAATAACAATTATACGCATTGGTTCTTTCGAGAATTATTAAAACAAAGGCGACCGATTGTGTTCTGATATTTCAAAAGATTGTTCCCACGGCTTCCTGCCTACGATCTACCCCTTCTGGACGGCGTTGAGATCCCCCAGGAGTCGGGCAAGCTAGTAATGGGATCCACAAAAAGAATTTTTCTTTATTTTTCCTTTTTATTTCAGGGATCTAAAAATATTCAGAAAGTTTTCGTTGGATATGTCTAACAAGCGCAGATTGTTCTTAATAACAAAGTGAGGAATACTATTATAGGCAGGAACTATGATGGGTCGTTTTAAGTCGGATCGTTTATAAACCCGGTGGCTACCCTTTTGACGTTGGAAAGTACATCCGACATGAAGCAAGAATTTTTCAAATTCTTTCCATGAAATTGAACCAAGCCTTCCCATTAAGAGAATCTCATTTAATTAGCAAACGCAGAAATTTCCGGGAGGGGGACATTAACCTGTCCGATATAGGAAGGTGGTACCCATTTATTTTTTGTTTCTTTCCAACCAAGTGAAGTCAGAACATCGTGTAAGGTTTTGTATCTAATAACTTCTTCAAAGAAAATGAGTAATGCTTCTTCAAAATTTTTCTGGGCTTCTTCATAGGTGTCCCCGCAGGTGGATAAGTCCAGGGCCGGAGAATAGGCGACAAACATTTTCTCTTCTTTAAGAAACAAAACCGGTAAATTTGCCCTTACTTTAGAGGCAGGAATTACATCCTTTTTCTTTTTAATCTTTTTGACCATTTTCTATATTTCCATTTTTCAACGTATCTGATCGACATCAACCTAAACAGTTATCATTTAATATTTCTAATATTGTACCAAGTACCCTGGATAAATCAAGTATATAAGCCGGATTACTCTATTGTCCCCCTCTGATACTTTGTTAGTCACGAAAAAGTGGGGTGAACCCCTTTGCTGAGACAGTTTAGAATTAGCACACTTCCCATCCTCGATTGTCTCAATCTAGGGGTTCAGTCCAAAACAAAAAAGGGATTGGCTCAAAATGAGCTAACCCCTGGATTTTATTGGTGCGCCCGGAGGGAGTCGAACCCCCGACCCTCAGATTCGTAGTCTGATGCTCTATCCAGCTGAGCTACGGGCGCGCTATTAGATGAAATTTTTACCCTATGTCCTCTGCAGGACCACTCCTAAAGCAAACACCCTCTAAAACCTTATCGACACTGCGGAATCGTGCCGAGGCTAGCTTGGTGGCTCCAATCCAGCTTGAGCTACGGGCGCATTGGAAAGATTTTGTATTATAATCAATTGCTTCGGGAAAAAATAGATTTTTCTTCTATCGAATTTTCCCCAAACCGTGTTCATTACATGTTTAACCTGTCCAACTCGCGGGATACCAGCTGATCACCGGATTCTCGTAAGTCTCTTTCAGAATGTCCGGGGCACGGCTGGACCCGTTCGCCTGGTCCGGGCTCCCATTTTTTCTTGTCACTCATCGAATTCTACCGATATAATGACCTGAAATGAAAATCTTTGAGCTGATCGACGAGGAATGGGTGGAGGTGACCGTTGTAAGAGAAGGGCAGATTGTCTCCGAATCCGAAGAGGAATGTCTCATCCAGGATCTTCCGCGAGGACCCCTAGGATCGTTTGACCAGATTACCTTTGATGATGGGAGAATATTCGGATACTACGCCGACGAATAGAGACAATTTAAGGGGGAGGAAATTCAATTTTGCTGACAAAGGAGTGTATGGCGAAGAGTTTGAGATTGTTTGATTGTGAATCATATGGAAAGAGAAAGAACCCTAACCGACCCGGGGCATAATCTTGAGTAAAACCATAAAGAACCTCGCCATCCTTGAAACGAACAATGGTTCTTTCTCCGTAAAAAGTCTTTCCTGGGTATGAAATCCCTTTGTCTTCTTGATACGCTTTCTTTCCGACAAAATCCTTTACGAAAAAGACCCCTTTGAGATCTCCGATAGAAATCTTGATCGGTTGATTAGTGGACGATCGACTCGTTAAGTTCAGGTGAAAACTCTCCCGATTAGGGGAAAAATCTTGAGAAGTTCCCTTTAAGGTTCTGCCATCTTGGAAACGAACAACCAATTTCTGATCTAATTTCTGATCTAAGGCCATAAGGGATACCTCAATTTTCTCTCCTCAAGATCCTTGTTAGGCAATAAGGATACGGCAATCTGCCGGGATGAACCCTCAGATATCTTTTTTCACATTCTTGCAACACGTGTAAGGGATTCATATAAAGTAATTATAGCACGCAATTATTTTTCTGGAATTAATACTGGAAGTAATACATGACGGTCTGTCGGCACTGCGGCCCCAATCCCAACAACTAGCTTGAACGGAGAGGGAGGGATTCGAACCCCCGGTGAGTTTCCCCACAACGGTTTTCAAGACCGCCGCCTTAAGCCACTCGGCCACCTCTCCCTCATGCCTGGTTCATGAATGTTTTGCAAGTAAGGTCTGGTTTGGAATTCTTTTGACAAACTAGCCTGAACGGAGAGGCAGGGATTTGAACCCTGGATAGAGATTTTGTCCCTATGACGGTTTAGCAAACCGTTGCCTTCAGCCGGACTCGGCCACCTCTCCCTTCACGCCAGTTTGTCGCTTGCTTGAATCTTTTTTAACCTTCCAGAACCATAAAAGATATCAAGCTTTGGATATTTTTTCCAGCCCCCTCATATACGGCCGGAGCACTTCGGGAACAACCACCGAACCGTCAGCCTCCTGGTAATTCTCAAGGATCGCCACCAGGGTCCTCCCCACCGCCAGCCCTGAACCGTTTATGGTATGGAGATAGCCCGGCTTCCCTTTTTCTGCGGTCCTGTATTTGATATCGGCTCTTCTCGCCTGAAAAGATTCAAAGTTGCTGCACGACGAGATTTCCCTGTATTTTTTTTGGCCGGGTAGCCAGACTTCGATATCATACGTTTTTGCCGATGAAAAACCGAGATCGCCGGTCGAAAGGTTCATGACCCGATAAGGCAATTTTAATCTTTTTAAGACCTCTTCGGCATTTTCAAGGAGCCGTTCAAGCTCCCTGTACGAAGCGTCAGGATGGACAAATTTGACCAATTCCACCTTATTAAACTGATGCTGGCGGATTAACCCTTTCGTGTCTTTTCCGTAAGATCCGGCCTCCCGCCTGAAGCAGGGAGAATAAGCAACATAGCAGATTGGGAGTTTCTTTTCATCAAGGATCTCACTCTGATGGATGTTTGTTACCGGCACTTCTGCCGTCGGAATTAAATAAAATCCTCTGTCTTCGAGGCTGAATAAATCTTCCTTAAACTTGGGAAGCTGCCCCGTGCCGGTCAGGCTTTTTTCATTGGCCATAAAAGGCGTGAGCACTTCGGTATAACCATGTTCTCCGGTATGGAGATCGAGCATGAAATTGATCAGGGCCCGTTCCAGCAAGGCGCCCGGCCCACGATACAAACAAAATCCGGCTCCCGCGATTTTGGCCCCTCTTTCGAAATCGAGAATACTGAGCTTTTCGCCGATTTCCCAATGTTCTTTCGGTTGAAATGGAAACTCTCCCGGCGTGCCCCACCGTTTAACTTCGACATTATCCTTTTCATCCTTCCCCACCGGTACGGAAGCATGAGGGCAATTGGGAATATTTAATAAAAACTGCTCGATCTTTACATCAGCGGATTTTATCTGATCTTCAAGGAGGGTGATCATTTTGCCGAGCGCTTCACTCTCGCTCCGGGCCGACTCACCCTGCTCAGGAGCGGTTTGTTTGTCTCTTTTCAATTTGGCGACACGCTCAGATAGGACGTTTCTTTTTTGCCTTTTTTGGTCAAGTTCCTGAATAATCTCCCGTCGTTCGGAATCGAGTTTTTGAAATTGAGAAAGATCAAACTGCAGCCCCCGGGTTTTAAGCCTTTCAACGACGAACTCAGGCTGTTCTCTTAATATTTTAATATCAAGCATGATTTAAGGAGGAATCTTCTTTCTTTGATGGCAAAAAAGTATTTATTTACCTTAATCGGGGGGTGTAAGTCAATTGGGAATTAGGGAAAATTGAAGGAAAGGAGTTTGAGTTCGGTCATCTCTTCAATCGCATATTTCACCCCTTCCCGCCCCTGACCCGAATCTTTGACACCTCCGTAAGGCATATGGTCGATTCTAAAGGTCGGGACATCATTGACCAGAACACCGCCGACTTCAAGCTCCTGAAAAGCCGTGAATATATGGTCTATGTTTTTTGTAAAGAGACCGGCCTGGAGTCCGAAATCCGATTGATTGATCTTCCGGATCGCCTGATCGATCTCGCTGTATGGGGCTACGGTCACCAGCGGGGCAAATACTTCATTGCAGTTGACTTTCATTTCGGGCTTTGTTCCGGTCAATACCGTCGGGAGAAAAACCGGCCCGACGGCCTTTCCTCCGGTTAAACATTCGGCCCCTTCTTTGACCGCTTCCCTGACCCAGCTTTCGGTTCGCTCCAGGGCGGCGGGATTTATAAGCGGGCCGACCTGGGTCGTTTCAAGCGACGGGTCCCCCACTCGAAGCGCTTTGACTTTTTCCACAAGGTTTCCGAGGAAAAGGTCGTATACTTTTTCATGGACATAGATTCGCTGTACTGAAATACAGGTTTGGCCTGCATAAGAAAAACCCCCGGCCACGCAACGGCCTGCCGCATATTCAAGGTCGGCATCGTGATGCACAAGAACACCGGCATTCCCCCCCAGTTCAAGGACGACCTTTTTCTTTCGCGCCTTTTCTTTGAGGATCCAGCCGACTTTTCCGCTCCCGGTAAAAGTGAGCATTTTAATTCGGTCGTCAATAACCGCCTGGTATATCGCATCGACCTCGCAGGGGACGACGTTAAAAGCCCCCGGAGGAAAAGCGGTTTTTGAAATCACATCGGCCAGCAATAGTGAAGAGAGAGGGGTCGTTAATGCCGGTTTTAAGAGGATGCTGTTCCCTGCGGCAATCGCCGGAGCAACTTTGTGGGCAACAAGGTTCAACGGGAAATTAAAAGGGGTGATGGCCAAAATCGGACCGAGAGGAACTCTCCGGGTCATGCCGAATCTTTTTTCAAACCCCTTGAGGAGATCTAGAGGGATGACCTCTCCGCCAATCCGTTTTGCCTCTTCCGATGCCGTTTGAAAGGTAAAGACCGCCCGGCTGACTTCGACTCGGGCGTCAGTAATCGGCTTCCCCGCTTCGCGGGAAAGCGTTTGGGCGAATTCTTCTCTTCTATCGGAGATTCCGGCTGCTATCTGGCGGAGAATTTCGGAGCGTGTGTAGGAATCGAGAGTTTTTGTTTTCTGGAATGATGAAACGGTTTCGTCTATGGCCAGGGCGACCTGTTCGGCAGAAGCCAAAAAGATGGAGGCGATCCGCTTTTTCTGGTAGGGATCGATGACGTCAGCCGTTTTGGATGAAGTCGCCCATCTACCACCAACAAAAAATGGACTGGCCTCCATTTTATCCTCTCTTGCTCTATCCGGAACTAATTCCAGGTGATAAACATCTCCTGCTCCGTTGCCATGGTATCAAGCAGGATGATATCATATAGAGCTTTGCCAAAATCCTGGAGCATCTCTTCGTTGGAACGGTTCCATTCTCTCACCCCTGAATCGGGGTGAGAGTCAAAACCGTCGATTTCATCGAAAAGATTTAAACGATTTCTTAAACTGGCCATCTATTTTTCTATGCCGATATGATCATTAAGATAATGAGGTAAGCTGTTTCAATAACCGGTCATTCA
>JBGPKT010000044.1:0-18699 GCA_041486115.1 Nitrospiria bacterium
ATTCTTGCCGACCGGTTTGGAAATGTCATCCATCTGGGAGAGAGAGACTGCTCGATCCAGCGAAGGCATCAAAAACTGATTGAAATCGCTCCCTCCCTTTTTCTCACCAAGTCGGTGAGGCAAAAGATGGGGGAAGCCGCAATCGCTGCGGCGAAAGCTTCGGGTTACGTTACGGCCGGGACGGTGGAGTTTCTTGTCGACAGTGAGTTGAATTTTTTTTTCCTTGAGATGAATACCCGGATTCAGGTGGAGCATACGGTGACCGAAGAGGTTACCGGGATCGATATCGTCAAAGAGATGATTAGACTGGCGGCAGGGATGCCCCTGACCTATCGGCAAAAAGAGATTAGAATAACCGGGTTTGCCATGGAGTGCCGGATTAACGCCGAAGACCCATTGCGGAATTTTATGGCAACGCCGGGCAAAATTACCGCCTATTATTCCCCGGGGGGGTTCGGCGTCCGGATTGACGGAAATGTTTACAGCGGATATACGGTCCCTTCCTATTACGATTCCCTGCTGGCCAAGCTGACCGTCAAGGGATTAACCTGGGAAGAGACGGTCGATCGGATGTACCGCTCTCTCGATGAATATGTCATCCGGGGCGTTAAAACCACGATTCCTTTGTATAAAAAGATCATGCTTGACCCGGAGTTTCGGGAAGGAAAGTTTGACACGAACTATATTCAAAATAATTTTGACCGGTTGGTTTACGGCCACGAAGAAGATCCCAGAGACCTGGTCATTGCCATTTCTGCGGCGATAGTCGCCCATTCCAGATCCAACAGCATGGCCATTCGTTCATAAAAAAGGGAAATTTCCGTGAATGCAAAAAAATCCAAAAAACCGATTAAAATTACCGACACCACCCTCAGGGATGCGCATCAGTCTTTAATCGCTACCCGGTTAAGAACGGATGATATGCTCCCGATTGCTCCTAAAATAGACCAAATCGGCTACTGGTCTATCGAAATGTGGGGCGGCGCCACTTTTGACGCCGCTCTCCGTTATCTGAATGAAGACCCCTGGGAGCGGATTCGAAAACTTAAAGCGCTTATGCCTAAAACCCCTTTTCAAATGTTATTAAGAGGCCAGAACATTGTCGGTTACCGGAATTATGCCGATGATGTGGTAGAGAAGTTCGTAGAGCTGGCTATTTCAAACGGGATACAGATCCTCCGTATTTTTGACGCACTAAATGATTTCAGAAATATCAAAACGGCCATCAAGGCGACCACCAAATATGGCGGAAAAGTCGAAGGGACGCTCTGTTATACGGTCAGTCCCGTCCATTCCATCGACTCGTTTGTGGATATGGCCAAACGGCTTGAGGATATGGGGTCCGATACGATCTGCGTCAAGGATATGGCGGGGATTCTCTCTCCTTACATTGCGCTTGAGCTTATTGAAAAAATTAAAAAAGCCACTTCGGTCCCTCTCCACCTCCACAGCCATGATACGAGCGGAATGGCCGTTGCCACCAATTTAATGGCGATTGAAGGGGGAATTGATATCATCGACGGGGCGATTTCCTCTCTGGCCAACGGGACTTCCCAGCCGCCGACCGAAGTGTTTGTCAATATTTTAAAAGGGGGTCGGTTCGATCCTTTGCTCGATCTGAACCTTCTGGCCGAAATCGCGGAATATTTCAAAGAGATCCGAAAGAAATACAAAAGCTATGAATCGGACTTTACCGGAGTTGACCCGAACGTGCTGATTTATCAGATCCCCGGAGGGATGACCTCGAACCTCGCTTCCCAATTAAACGAGCAAAAGGCCCTCGGCCGGATGAAAGAAGTTCTCGATGAGGTGCCAAAGGTCAGAAAAGATCTCGGTTACCCTCCGCTGGTGACGCCCGCCAGCCAGATCGTCGGAACCCAGGCGACCTTAAATGTTCTCACCGGGGAAAGGTATAAAGTGATTACCACAGAGACGCGGAATTTTCTCAAGGGACTCTATGGAAAACCTCCCGCGCCGATGAATGAAGAAGTGAGAAAACGGGCCGTATCCGATGAGGAGATTGTCGAGGGGAGGCCGGCCGATTATCTTGAGCCCGAATTGGAAAAAAATCAATTGGAACTGAAAGATAAATTAAAAAACGTTGAGGACCTGATGAGCTACACCCTTTTTCCTAAAATCGCCCTGGAATTCTTTTTGCTCCGGGAACAGGGAAAAACCGATAAGCCCGTTCCCGAACCGGTGAAAGCCGATCAGACGGCTCCTCCGGTCCCGCTGCTGGCGCCGAGCGAGTTTAATATTAAAGTCCATGGCGAGACCTATCATGTCAAGGTGGGGGGAATGGGACATCAGGGAGAAGGGGGAAGACCCTATTTCATCTATCTCGATGACCAGCTGGAAGAAGTGATGGTGGAGTCTCTTGTCGAGATTGTTCCGAGCGAGGAGGGACGGATCGACACGAAAGTGGGGGGAAGATCAACCCGTCCGAAAGCGTCACAGCAGGGGGATATCACGGCGGCCATGCCGGGAACCGTCATGAAGGTGAAGGTTCAGGTAGGGGATAAAGTCCGCGAAGGAGAGACCATCCTGATCGTCGAAGCGATGAAGATGGAAAATGAAGTCCATACCCCGATTTCCGGGGAAGTCAAAGCGATTTATGTCGCTGAAGGAGATAAAATCAATCCTGACGAAGTTCTCGTTATGGTTAGGGCCACATAGGCCATGGAATCGTACTTTCCGATTTTTGCCCAAATCGTTATTTCAGCCATTCCGATCCTCTTTGCCATTACCCTTCATGAAACGGCCCATGGGTGGGTTGCCAATAAACTTGGAGACCCGACGGCCCGTCTTCAGGGGAGACTGACCTTAAACCCGATTCCCCACATCGATCCGATGATGACGGTCATTTTTCCCATCATGACCATGATCCTGTCCCACGGAACGTTTATTTTCGGCGGGGCGAAGCCGGTCCCCGTCAATTTCGGAAACTTACGAAGACCCAAGCGGGACATGATCCTGGTTGCCGCCGCGGGACCCGGTATTAACCTGGCGATTGCCGGCGCGGCAGGGTTTTTGTTCCGTGTGATGACCGGATTTTCTCCGGACATCTTTAAGTATATCCATTCCTCAAACAATTTTTCGTTTTTAAGCCAGCCCGGTATGGCTTTAGGGGTTCCGATTGGACTGATGCTGCTGGCGGCGGTCAAATGGAACGTTATCCTTGCGGTCTTTAATATGATTCCAATCCCACCGCTCGACGGGGGAAGAGTCATGGTAGGGCTTCTCCCGCATCGATACTCCGCTATACTGAGCGGGATTGAGCCTTACGGGATCTTCATCGTCATTGGGCTCTTGTTTCTCAACCCGCTGGGACTCGTTTCCCATTATCTTTTTTTTACGATGCAGGTGATCACATGGTGGCTGGTTGGCATCGACCCCTTTATGATTTGAGAATTTCATGGTATAAAGAGAAGCAACTGGCTTTGCCAGTGCGGAACGCGGGGATTGGGGGCATTGAGTGTTTTTTACGAAGGCCCCCAAATATAGGATGATAAAAAAAAGAGTATTAAGCGGAATGCAGCCGAGCGGGAGACTCCATCTGGGGAATCTTATCGGAGCGCTTGAAAACTGGAAGAAACTCCAGGATGAGTATGACTCTTATTTTTTTGTGGCCGATTGGCATGCCCTTTCAACCAGCTATGAGGATACCGGCTCCATCCGGCGATACACGTTTGAAATGGTCGTGGACTGGCTGGCGGCGGGGATAGACCCGAAAAAAGCGACGATTTTTGTTCAGTCCCGCGTCAAAGGCCATGCCGTCCTCCATCTCCTTCTTTCGATGATTACGCCGGTCTCATGGCTCGAGCGGGTGCCGACCTATAAAGACCAGCAAACGCAACTTTCAGGAAAAGATCTCTCCACCTACGGTTTTCTGGGATACCCGGTTTTACAGGCGGCCGATATTCTGATCTATCGCGCCGATTTTGTTCCGGTAGGAGTCGATCAGGTTCCCCATCTGGAGCTTACCCGTGAAATCGCCAGAAGATTTAATACGGTTTATAAAACAACGCTCTTTCCGGAACCGGCCCATTTATTAACGCCGTTCCCGAAACTGACCGGTCTGGATGGGAGGAAAATGAGCAAAAGCTACCAGAATGCCATCTACCTTTCAGACACCGAAAAAGAGGTCTGGGAAAAGCTCCGGACCATGGTGACCGATCCGGCCAGACAGCGGAGAACGGATGCCGGAAATCCCGACGTTTGCCCGGTATTTGATCTTCATAAAGTTTTTACTGAAAAAGACAAACTCCCCGAAATCGATCAGGGTTGCCGGACTGCGGGAATCGGATGTATCGATTGCAAGAAGATATTGAATGAATCGCTCAAAGGCGTCCTCGATCCCATCCGTGAAGAACGTGAAAAGTTATTAGGCGAAAAAGATAAAATTAACGCGATCATGGAAGCCGGCTCCCAATCGGCCTCGAAAGAAGCAGACAAGACTTTGGAATTGGTTAAAGAAGTGATGAAGATCTAAAATAATTTCCTTTGTTCTTCCAGGAATAGAGATAGGATTGGTAACTCCTTGTTTTACCTGTCATCGCGAGCACCCGTAGGGTGCGTGGCGATCCGACCTGAAAGGTCGTTGCGAGGGCGAGCCCGAAGCAATCTCACAGAAATTGCTTCGCTTCGCTCGCAATGACAACTTTCTAACGCTATTCTTAGTTGATCTACCCCTAGGGGAGTCTTTTTTTTATCTACGATATATGGTATAGTTTTCCTTGATTATTTAACGAAATCTTGATATAAAACTCAAAGAATTAAATCGGAGACTTTTATTTTGGAGCTGTTTGAAGAAAATAATGAACCGGGCTATTCGGTCAAGCTCGACGTTTTTGAGGGCCCGCTAGATCTTCTACTCCATCTGATTAAGAAACATCAGCTCAATATCTATGATATTCCGATTGCTCTGATCACCCGGCAATATCTTGAATACCTGGAACTGATGAAAACATTGAATTTAAACATCGCCGGAGATTTTCTGGTGATAGCCGCCACTCTGATTCATATTAAATCAAAAATGCTTCTTCCGCCGGACGAAAACCCGAACCCCGAAGAGGACGAAGGGGACCCGAGGGAAGAGCTGGTGACCCGGCTTCTTGAGTATAAAAAATTTAAAGAGGCGAGCGCTCAATTGGAGGAACGGGAGTCGTTCTGGGTTGAAGTGTTCAGGAGAGGAGCTCCGGAGGAGTCTGACCCGATCAATGAAGAGTTTGTATTTGCCGATCTGAATCTCTTTGACCTGGTCGATGCCCTTCAAAAAGTCATTATCCGGCTCCCTGAAAAAAGCATTCTTGACATTACGCAGGATAATTTATCTGTTGCGGATAGAATTAATTCTTTACTTGAGTTTCTTGAAAATAAAGAGAGTGCTTCATTTTTTGAGCTTTTTGAAGGCGACCAGACAAAGGGAATGGTGGTCGTGACCTTTCTGGCCCTGCTTGAATTATGCAGATTACGGCTGGTGCAGGTTCAGCAGGTCGAAGAACTTGGGGCCATCCGGGTCAGAAAATGGCTCTCTAATACGGTTAAAGAGGAGGTCATCGATGGAAATTCATGAACTCGCCCAAATTATAGAATCTCTGCTTTTTGTTTCGCAGGATCCCCTGCCGATAGATCGGATCCAGGAGGTGACAGGAGAAAAAAAGGGAAACATTCTTGAAGCGATAGAGCTTCTGAGATCCGATATCAAGTCCCAAGACCGCGCCATTTGTCTGGCTGAGCTTGCCGGCGGATACCAGTTGGTGACGCGGCCGGAAAACGCGCCATGGATTAAAAAACTATTGACGGTCAAAACAGTCGGAAAGTTATCCCGGCCGGGCCTCGAGACATTGGCGATTATCGCCTATAAACAGCCAATTATCAGAGCCGAAGTCGAGGCCATCCGGGGTGTTGACAGCGGAGGGGTGATCCGCACGCTCCTTGAAAGGAGAATGGTTAAAATTGCCGGGAGAAAAGAAATGCCCGGAAAACCGATATTATACAGCACCACCAGGGAATTCCTCGCCTACTTCGGACTGAACCAGCTTTCTGACCTCCCCACGCTTAAAGAATTCAAAGAAGATGCTTTTCCTCTCGCAGAACCTGAATTTATCGACTCCCCCGAAAAAGCACGCTCAGATCATTCTTCAGATCATTCTCCTGAGGTCGAGGTGGTCGTTTTCGAAGCGAACCAGAATTAGATTGTTAGGGGAAGCGGATGCCGAAATATCAGTACCATATTTTTACTTGTCTCAATGAACGGGCCGCCGATGATCCGAAAGGGTCCTGTCTTGGCAGCGGGGCGAAGGAGATACAGGACCTCTTCAAAAAAGAGGTCAAGGCTCGGGGATTGATACAGACCGTCCGGGCAAACAAGGCCGGATGCCTTGACGAATGCGCAAGCGGTCCCGTTGTTGTGATTTACCCCGAAGGGGTATGGTATTCGGTCAAAAACAAAGAAGATGTCCTTGAAATCATGAGCCGTCATATTGAAAAAGGGGAGATTGTCACACGGCTTCTGATAAAGGAATAGAAGAAGGAAAAGCCCTTTTTCAAAAGACCCTCCATCAATATCTTCAGATGCCGGGCGCCGATCCGAAAAGGGCTCCCTTTCTTTTTTGCCATCCTGCAAAAACCAAGACGGCTCTATTGTTGATTCATGGCCTGACCGCCTCTCCGTGGGAAGTCATTGAAGTCGGGAAAAGGGCTTATGAAAAAGGGTTCAATGTGTATGGCGTCCGGCTATCGGGCCATGGAACGACTCTGGAAGACCTCAATCGCCAGTCCTATCAAGATTGGATTCGGGCGGGCTCCGAGGGGTATGATTTAATCAGCCATTTTGCGGATCACATTGTGATTGCGGGGCTCTCTTTGGGGGGGCTGATCGCGCTTCGCCTTGCCGAAAACCAAAAAGGGTCTGCTGTCATTTCTCTTGCGGCGCCGCTCTATTTAAAACCTTTATTAAAAACCTATATCTCGATAGTGAAGCGCTTTAAGAGATTCCATTATCGCCCCCTTCCCCGGGGGCTTGAAGATTACTACTATCCCGCCCATTCGTTCCATGCCTTGCAGGAGATGATCGCTCTGGCCAGAGAGGTCGAAGCGCATTTGGAGCGAATTATAAAACCGATACTGGTGATGCAGACCGAATATGATTTCCGGGTCAATCCCAGAAGCGGACAGGTGATCATTCAGAGGGTTCAATCAGAAAAAAAAGAGCTGGTGACGTTCGAAAAAAAAATGAGGGTCCCCCATGTCATGACGACATGGGAAAACCCTCTCCTCGAAACAATCCTGGAAAAGATGATCCGCTTTTTACTCCTGAGCTCTTCCCAGTAGCCTGTTCAGAGCGGCCTTTCCGAAAAAGATGAACCCCCTCATGGCTTCAGGGGGATGTCCCGCCACGCCGACAATCGGAACATTTCCGACCACCCCGTTGACCATCGGTTTTCCGGACCGCATCGGAACGCCATTGACCAGAGTTCCCGGTTTTCCAAGGGCATTAATCAAATCGGCAATAAAATCTCTCCCGTCGACGGCGGTTCCGCCTGATATCAGAATCATATCGGATGTTTTTAAGGCTTTTTGAAGCTCTTTTTTAAAGACATTAAAATCGTCTTTGACGATTCCCTTCACCAGCGGAATGCCTCCCGATTCCTCGACGGCGGCCGCTAGCGCGTACGAATTGCAGTCGAGAATAAACCCCGGTTTTAATTTATGTGCCGGGGGGATCACTTCGTTTCCTGAAGAAAAAATGGCGACTTTAGGCTTGCAGGAAACCTGAACTTTTAAAATGCCATGGGAAGCGAGAAGGCCGATTTCATAAGGGGTCAGGAGTTTTCCTTTTTCAAGAAGGGTGCTCCCTTTCTTGATGTCGCACCCCTGGGCTTCAATATTTTCTCCGGATTTAAACGCCCGCTTGATAAAAAATTTGTTATTCCGGGGTTCATAATCGACCGGCCGGACAACGGCATAACTTCCGGCGGGAATAAAACTTCCCGTTGTGACCGAGATGCCTGTTCCCGGCGGAATCGATTTAACATTTGAGGCGCCAAGAGGGATTTCACCCTTCGGAAACAGACCGATCGGGTTATTGGTGGAGGCGTTTTCTGTATCTTTGATGTTAATGACATAACCTTCCATAATCGACCGGGAATAAGGAGGGGCGTCCATGGGAGCTTTGATATCTTTTGTTAACACCCGATGAAGCGCTTTAGAGAGAGGAATGAGTTCCTTTTTTAAAGTTCCATCGGGGATTTCCGGTAAAAATTTGGATAAAGCAGTTTGAATAGGATCATCTGTTTGTGAATTCATTGAAATCACTCCAAAATATACTATTGAGTTAAGCAAGAACGCTCAAAATTGTCAATAAAAAAGGGGAGTTTTAATCAATTTATATCAATTTTCGCCATTCCAAGTTATTTTCTTGACGTTGAGTGAGTATTGACGTTACGATTAATGCGGGATACAGGTAAGATTTAATCTTTATGATCGAACAGAGGATCAAATGACTCAAAAAATGACTAATCCGGAACATTTTTTTGGTGAGAAATTCGGGATCGACACTCATCAGCTTGAAAAAACCATGGGAAGGGTATTAGGGAAAAAAATCGATTATATGGATCTTTATTTTGAATACCGGACGAATGATTCGATCTCCCTGGAAGAAGGCATCGTCAAAAAAGCCAATAAAAATATCAGCCAGGGGGTCGGGGTCAGGGCGACTTCGGAAGAAAAAACCGGTTTTGCCTACTCCGATGAAATTTCAATTAGAAATATAGAAAAAGCCGCCGATACGGCCAAATATATCACCTCTTCAAACCTCTCCGTTCAAAGAGCCGGTATTCCGGCCAGACAATCGGTTAAGAAAAATCTTTATCCGGTACAAACGCCCGTCAGTGAGATTCCTTTTAAAGACAAAATAGGTATTCTGCAAAAAATGGACCAGATCGCCAGAAAATATGATCCGAGGATAAAAAAAGTGATGGTCTCATTTTCAAGCGAGCATAAGATTATCGAAGTGGTGACTTCCGATGGAGTTGCCGTGGGAGATATTCAACCCCTCTCCCGGCTCAACATTACCTGTATTGCCGAAGACGGGAGCGAGCGGCAGATCGGATCGTTTGGCGGGGGAGGACGAAACGAGTTTTCTTTTTTCCTCGAAGATAACCTTTTTGAATATTATGCCAAAGAGGCGGCCAGGCAGGCGATCCTGAATTTATCTGCCATTTCAGCTCCTGCGGGGACCATGGACGTTGTTCTGGGTCCCGGGTGGCCCGGAATCCTTCTTCATGAGGCGATCGGGCATGGGCTCGAAGGGGACTTTAACAGAAAAAAGACGTCGGCTTTTTCTAATCGAGTCGGCCAAAAAGTGGCCTCGTCCCTTTGTACCATTGTGGATGACGGGACCATCAAGGGGAGGCGGGGTTCGTTGAATATTGACGACGAAGGGACGGAAACGCAGAAAACAGTGTTAATCGAAAACGGGATTTTAAAGGGCTACCTTCAGGATAAATTGAACGCGCGCTTAATGAATGTGGCCCCTACCGGAAACGGACGAAGGGAAAGCTATGCCCATATTCCTCTTCCGAGAATGACCAATACCTATATGCTTCCGGGAAAGAGTAAAAAAGAAGATATCCTGTCCAGCGTTAAAAGAGGGCTTTATGCCGTTTCATTCGGCGGAGGCCAGGTCGATATCACCAATGGAAAATTTGTTTTTTCGGCGAGCGAGGCCTATTTAATCGAAGATGGCAAAATTACCAAACCGGTCAAGGGGGCGACCTTAATCGGGAACGGGCCCGATGTGCTGACAAGGGTTTCGATGGTGGGAGATGATATGGAACTCGATTCGGGCGTCGGCACCTGCGGCAAAGACGGTCAGTCGGTCCCGGTCGGGGTAGGCCTCCCGACCATTAAAATCGATGGCTTGACGGTTGGAGGGTCGGCGTTATGATCGATCCGGAAATCGGAAAAGATCTGATAACCAGGGCGAAAAAGAAGGGTGCGACAGGAGGAGATGTCGTGATGGCCGAGAGCTCTTCGTTTTCGGTCCAGATCCGAATGGGGGAGATTGATAAGATCAGCCAGGCCAGCGGAAAAAAATTGGGATTAAGGCTTTTTTTTGGAAAAAAGACCTCCATTTCGGCGACTTCCGACCTGACGCCGCAATCACTCACCTCTTTATTGAATGACACGTGTGAAATGGCAAGAGCGACCGAAGAAGACCCGTTTTCAGGCCTTCCCGAAGCCGATCAATTGGCCAAAAATATTCCGGACCTCCGCCTCGATGACCCAGGGGTTGAATTACTCTCGGTCGAACAAAAGATTCAAATGGCAAAAGAATTGGAAGCCGCCGCATTGTCGTATGACCCTAAAATTACCAATTCTGAGGGGTCGGAAGTCAGCCATTACCGGAGCCATATCTGGTATTTCAATTCGGACGGATTTAAAGGCGATTTCCCCGCCGCCGGATCCTCACTCTCTGTTTCTCCGATTGCCGGGGAAAATGGTCAAATGCAGAGGGATTACTGGTACTCCACCCACCGGAAATTCGATCAATTGGCTAAACCCGCGGAGGTAGGGATTAAAGCGGCGCAACGGGCCCTTCGAAGGCTCGGCGCCCGAAAAATAAAATCCTGCGAAGTTCCCATTGTGTTCGATCCCGAAATGGCCGGGAGTCTTGTGGGGAACCTTTTTTCCGCCGTGGCGGGGAGCGCCCTTTACAGAGGCGCCTCATTTCTTATCGATAAACTGGGGGTCCAGGTCGCTTCGCCGCTTGTGACCGTCATTGACGACGGGACGATTCCTGAAGGACTCGGCTCAAAACCGTTTGACGGCGAGGGACTTCCGGTGGAACGGCATTCCATAGTGGAAAAAGGGGTATTAAAAAATTACATTTTGGATACTTACTCGGCAAGAAAACTCAAGATGAAGTCTACCGGAAACGCCTCCCGGTCGATCGGCGATTCCCCCTCTGCCGGTCCGACAAATTTTTTCATGATGGCGGGAGAATCCACCCCCGGTGAAATCATCTCCTCGGTAAAATCAGGGCTTTATGTTACCGAAATGATCGGTTTTGGAGTGAATATGATCACGGGAGATTTTTCCAGAGGAGCTGCCGGCATCTGGATTGAAAATGGTGAATTGACTTATCCGGTAGAAGAAGTCACTATCGCGGGGAATTTAAAAGAGATGTTTTTAAATATTGACAGGGTAGGGAAGGATCTGGTCTTTAACGGGTCGGTGGTCGCTCCCACACTCAGGATATCAAAAATGACCATTGCCGGAAATTAATCTGAAGGATTGTCGACACTTCCTCATTGAAATCATAATAAGCTTCTGATTTTTCTAGTTTTTCCTCCGGATTTTCTCTTGTTTATTGACAAAATCAGTTTGTAGGTCATACTTTAATTCATAGAGTAAAGTTCCGTTATCCAAACAGCATTTATCATAGAGGTGTTTCATTGAACGATTCCGCCAAAGTAAAAAAACCGGTGACATCCGAGATAAAAAGGTCAAATAAATCAGCTCCTGTGAATATGAAGGGGAAAAAAGGCGGAGGAAATCCGACCCAAACGATGGAGGAAATTGCTCTGCATTTGGCCCAAATGAGTAAAGGATTTGAAAATGCTGATCTGATTCAACAGATGCTTGTCACGATGACAAAGCTGATTGAAATAGATGCCGACCGTCTTGATATGAAAATTCTGAGTACGGCCCTTAAAGAATTAAGATATGGTTTTAAAATATTTGCTCCCTACCGGAAAATAAGGAAGGTCAGTATTTTCGGCTCTGCCCGGATCCATGAAGAGGATCCCGACTATAAGACGGCCTTCCGGTTGGGAGAGGCGCTGGCTAAAAAAGATTTTATGGTGATTACAGGGGCCGGCGAAGGGATTATGAAAGCGGCTCAGGGGGGAGCGGGAGCCGAAAAGGGGTTTGGCGTCAACATTATGCTTCCCTTTGAACAATCGGCCAACCTCTTTATTGAAAATGACCCAAAACTGGTCACTTTTAAATATTTTTTCACCCGGAAGCTTATTTTTATCAAAGAAACAAACGGGGTGATCCTTTTCCCGGGCGGATATGGCACCCATGATGAAGGATTTGAAACCCTGACATTGCTCCAGACAGGAAAGTGCGACCCCCTGCCGGTTGTTTTTATGGAAAATCCTTCGAGACCCTACTGGGCGAAATGGAAGGCTTTTCTTCAGACCTGTTTATTGGACAGGGGGCTGATATCACCGGATGATTTCAGCCTTTTTAAAATTGTGACGAACGTCGATGAAGCGGTGGATGAGATGACCCGTTTTTATCATAACTACCACTCACTGCAGTTTGTCCGTGAAAAGCTGGTGATGCGGGTAAATCATCCGGTGAGTGACCGGCTGTTGAGCGGCCTCAACAAGGAATTTAAGGATATTCTTGTGGACGGAGAGTTTAGAAAAACCAAACCTTTGCCCGAAGAGGAAACAAGTTACCCCGAATTGAATCATCTGGAGAGAATTACTTTCCGCTTTAACCGTAGAAATTTCGGCCGCCTGCGGCAATTGATCAACTATTTAAACCAGTTTTAAATCTTTTAAGCTTCCAGGCAAACCAGACCTCTCCTGCGATGGATACCTTTTTCAAAAGGGGAAGGACAATCACTTCTCTATCAAGAACCCAGATATTTCTTTCAATCTTCAAGAGGAGTTGAAAATAGGTTTTTAACATCACTTCAATTGCCGGACGTCCTGGATTCCGGCATTCGTTCAGCCTTCCTTCCGCGATGTCATAATACGTTTTTGCCCGGGCAATTTCAAACTCGACAAGGCGGGCAAACTCGCCCGAAATCACCCGGTTTCTAAGGTCGATTTCAGAATAAGAGAATTTCACGAGGTCTTCTTCGGGGAGATAAATCCGTCCTTTGTTAAGGTCTGTAAAAATATCCCTCAGGATATTGGTCATCTGAAAAGCGGTTCCTAAATGAATTGCGCACTCTTTGGCCGGGAGAGAGCGGTCCTGGAATATCTCCATGCAGATTAGTCCGACCACAGAGGCCACCCGGTAGCAATAAAGCTTCAGGCCGTCAAAGGTGGTGTAAGAGGAAAGAAGGATATCCATCTCCATTCCATTTAGGATTTCATCGAAATATTCATATGAAAGACAATATTGTTCAATAAAAGGTTTAAGTCTTATGGTCAGGGGATGATTCGGTTTGCCCTCAAAGGTGGCTTTTAATTCTGACCGCCACTCATGGATGATCTCCATTTTATTTGAAGAACCCGCGGAATGGGCCTCTGACGATACAGAGAGATCCACCTGGTCGTCAATTTCCCGGCAGAAAGCGTAGATAGCCAGGAGGGCATTTCTTTCTTCAGGCGGAAGGAGGAAAAAAGAATAAAAGAAATTACTTTTCAAACCGGCGCCCGATTTTTTTTAAATCGATGCCGCTCAACGAGTCGACGATGATATCGGCTTCGATCAGGTCCTTTTCCGGATAGGTATTAGTCACGGCAAGGCATAGCATTCCGGCATGGTGAGCTCCGGCTACCCCTCCCACAGAATCTTCAATGACTAGAACTTCAGACGGCTTAATAGTGGGGTTCTTCTTGAAATGTTTATTTAATTCCGTTAAAGCATTCAGATAACATTCGGGATGAGGCTTTCCATGAACGGCTTTTTCCGCGCCGATAATGACGGGAAAGGAGTCGAGAAGACCTGCCTTTTTCAGTATAAATTCAATTTCTTCGCACAGGGCTCCCGAAGCAATCGCCAGCGGATAGAGAAGAGCGGCTTTTTTGATAAAAGCCGCGGCATCGGGAAATAAAAGATCGCGGGTGGTAATAAAATCATGATAATAGGCACTTTTCCTATGAATAAGCTGGTTGATTTTTTCAGGTGTGGCGGTCTGGTCGTGCCTCTTAATTCCGGTTTCAAACGCGTCTCGGTCATTTAAATGGAGATAAAGTAGATTATATTCTTCTTGGGAAATTAATATCCGTTCTTCAGCCATGATTCTGGCGAAGAGTTCAAAATGGATCGGCTCATCATCGGCGATGATCCCGTTAAAATCAAAAATAATGGCTTTTAACATAGGTTTTAACCTTATCGAAGAGGGGAGGGTTCTGTCAAGCCGCAAAACAGATTTCAACGGACAGGGAGACTTAAAAAAGGGTCTGAACATCGGTTTTCATCTCTGGACAGTTTTTGAATTTCTGTTATATTAACATATAGTTAATATCTGTCATGAGGTATTTAAAATGCCGGATAAAGTATGGACAATTGGCGAGAGTGAAACAAAACAATCTCCGGAGGAGCCTTCTTTTGATGGGTCCGAACCCATATTAGATGGTAAAAACCCGGGCATTGCCGCCAGCCTTTCCCTTCTGATTTGGGGGGGCGGTCAGTTTTATAACCATCAGAGGAAACTCGGACTCCTTTATGTCCTCCTCATGTTCAATTTTTACCTCGTGTTGATCCAGGTCATCTTCTCCTGGACGGCCGTCACAGCGAACTTTAAGGCCATCCATATCTCTCTTTCAGACCTGCTTCTGGTTGTCGGAACTTTCTATGCGTCGGGGGTGATTTTTTGGGGATTTAATATCCTGCAGGCTTATCATAAAGCCGATAATACCTGTTCAAGTCCCTTTCAGGGGATTAAAAACCCCTTTCCGGTAATTTTCTGTTCGCTTCTGGTTCCCGGCTGGGGACAACTCCTGAATGGCCAGTTTAAGAAAGGCCTCACCCTTTTCATTTTTTCGATAACCGGTTTTATGACCCTTCCGATCATTCTTCTTTTTCCCTTTTTCTGGCCGGCTCTGGAGACGCCGGCTGACCGGATCTTTTGGGAAAATATCCTCCTGATGGCCCTCATGGCTCTTCCGTTTCTTTTTTCAGTATGGATCTTTGCCGTTCATGATGCTCTGAGAGTCTATCTGGATCCGCTCAAAAAGGAGCCGGTTAAAAAACAGGTCGAATATGCCATCAACCGGTTTCGAATGAATGGGCTCTCCCGCGAGCTATTCAAACGAAGAAAAATGAAGATGGTGCTGGTGATACCGCTTGTTCTATTACTTGCGGCAGTTTATTACTATCATACGGCAGAGAGTTACCTCCCCATCCTAAAAAGCCTGAGAAGCTCGTTTTCAGAGCAGGGGATGTTGATCCTTCCCGAAAAAATTGACCAGATCCTCGGTTGGATTTCTCACCAGAACTAACGCCTGCGAAGAAACCGGTTCCAAGTCTAAATTTCCCGGAATGGTAATGATTAGGCCAGATCCACTAATTAATATATCACAATACTTAGGTATTGCCCTAAATATTAATTTTTGCTAAAGTGAGTTGTATGCCTAACCCACAGAGCCATAAATCCAGCCGTCTTGATCGAGTCTTTTACGCCCTCTCGGATTCTACGCGCAGGGCCGTACTGGAAAAACTGAGTGATAGACCCACCCCGGTCAGCGAATTAGCTCGGCCCTTTAAGATGGCCCTGCCCTCATTCACACAGCATTTGGATGTTTTGGAAAACTGCGGGTTGGTGAGCTCCGGCAAAACCGGCAGGGTTAGGACCTATCAGTTGGCTCCAAAACCATTGAATATCGCGGAGGGCTGGCTCACAAAACAAAGATCGATTTGGGAGACTCGATTAGATCAACTGGACAACGTCCTTAAAAAGCTAAAGGAGGAAAAGCTATGACCACATTTGACTTTAAATTCGATCCAGGCCGGGATCTGATATTCGAACGAGTCGTCGATGTTCCGCCCAATCTGGTATGGAAGGCATGGACAACGCCGGAATATCTCAAACAGTGGTTTACTCCAGCACCCTGGAAAACGATCGATGCTGAAGTCGATCTCAAGCCAGGCGGACTTTTTCGCACCACGATGCAATCACCAGACGGGCAGACTTTTCCAAATCTCGGGTGTTACCTTGAGGTAGTAAAAAATAAAAAATTAGTTTGGACGGATTCGTTATTGCCTGGATTTCGCCCTTCCCCCAATTCTTTTTTTACGGCGATTATTTCGCTAGAGGAGCACGGTAAGGGCACCAAATATACTGCGATTGCGATGCACAAAGACGAAGAGGGAAAAAAGAAACATGAGAAAATGGGATTTGCGGATGGCTGGGGAAAGGCTCTGGATCAACTGGTCGCACTGATGAAAAGGAACTCATCCTGAAAGGCCTGAGAATCTCGTTTTCAGAGCAGGGGATGGTAATCCTTCCCGTAAAACAATTGACAAGATCCTCGGTTCGATTTCTCAACAGAACTAACGCCGGCCAAGAAACCGGTATCCATTTTTCTCTAAGAGATCTGAAAACATTTCGTGACTAGCAAGCATTGACAACTCCTCCGTCATACCCGTATCCTAAACATGAATGAACTTAAGTGTAGGAGGTAACGATGATTTCAAGGAAATGGATGACAAGTTTCATGCTTCTCGGCGTTTTAATTTTGCCCATGACAGCTCATGCTGGACCGTATTGGTTTTTTGGTAATGACACCCGGTATATGGCCCTGGGAGATAGTCTGGCGGCGGGATACGGTGCCATCCCGGCCACACAGGGATATGTTTATCTCCTTTACCAATCGGGGACGTTCGACACGATTCCAAATACCTTGTTCTGCAACGCCGGCGTGCCAGGAGCCACCAGCCACGACGTCTTGATGTATCAGGTCCCCCAGGCGATCAAGGACTTTCAACCGACGGTTATCACGATCACCGTCGGTGGGAATGACTTGTTAAGTATCCTGAACGGAGCGAGTCCGGCAATCGTTCTGGCCGATTTTCAGTCCAACCTGACGCAGATCCTACAGTTGTTGCATACAGGTCTGCCAAACACAAGAATTTATATCAGCAACTTGTATACCATACCAGAGATTCCTGGAGCGGATCAGGTCGTTCCATTGTTCAACCAGATCGTTACCGGGGTGGCAGGCCAATTTAATGTGCAGGTCGCTGATGTTTATAGCGCATTTCTTGGGCAAAATGGTCTGCTCCTGATCGAGAGGCACAATGCCGGTTTGCAGGTTCATCCAACCAATGCCGGCTACCGGGTGATGGAGAAGGCGTTCGAGGCTGTCATTCCATAATTCAGGGCTGTGGAACTCCGCGGCCAGAAGAGAGATTGATTGAATAAGATAAAAAGATAGCTTCGTTGCGGAACCACTTCGCCCCGCAAGCGAGGAGTGAGCAACTGGCTTGGCCAGGGCGAAACGAGGGGTTCGGGGGCATTGAGTGAGGTGCACGAAGGCCCCTGATTAAAATAGGATGGAGCTGGTCGGGATCGAACCGGCGACCTTCAGACTGCCAGAATCAAAACACCTTTTTTCTCGATTATTCTTGACAGTGATTTATGTTCACATTCCCTTAGATAGTCAATGGGTTAAGGCCATTTTCTTCAATTAAATGATGACTGACTGATTTCCTTAATCGTGACTAAATTCGGGTACCAACCGTGACTAAAACCGTTACTAGATTCTAAGGACCTTAATAGGGGGTGGGAGGGGAGCAGTTAATGGCCCGGCCTGTCCGGTTAAGTACCTACCCCTTGGACTACCGCTGAAAACAAAAAAGGCAATTTCCTTCCTCCCTTGTTTCCTTTAAATTCATACCTCTTTTAAAAAAAATTAAAATCTGTCATTATCCGTCTTAATTATAAGGAGCCGATATGACAATGAACAAAATGGCAGGTATTAAAAATTCCTCTTTTATTCTTTATGTCATGTTGATTCTTCTTTCTGGTTGTGCAACCATGTATGCACCAAAAAACGATAACATTACAATTAAGACCAATCCTGAGGGTGCAGATGTCTATCTTGGTGCAAGTTTATTAGGAAAAACTCCTCTTACATACTCTTTTAAACGGGAAACTTTTGAACAAAAGACATTGAGTATTCGAAAGCAAGGATACAAAAATCAAGAGCTATTTTTACAGAGAACAATAGAAAAGAAAGCTCTTTATAACCTTGGATTCATTATAACTACCTTCGGTGTAACAAGCTGGGGCATTGATGCCGCTACAGGTGCCTTGATTAAATATTATCCTGATTCCTATTTAATTGATTTAGAAAATGACAATAATTCTTCAAGTTACAAAGATTTGAATCGATTTCAACGTTTTCGTTTTGTTGTCTTAAATCTGGATAATTTGATGAAAGATATTGCATCTGGGGGCGGAGAATATCTCAGATCGTATTATGACAGCAGACCGGCCAGAGTAACACCTGATGATTATCAGGAGTTTGTAAACCGTGTTTCTCTTCAAGAGGATTTATTACTATCAGCAACGGACCCGATTGAATTTTATACTGGTCTAGAAAATATTTGAATCTGTTATGAATTGGGCGGGAGAGGTGCTTTGTCTGTCTGTTCCTGTAAAGTACCTAATCCTTGGGTCAAACGCGGAAAACAAAAAAACAGGATCGACTTAGTATGTATGATAAAAATAATAAAAAAATGAAGTGGGCCCGGTAGTCCGGCTTTTTTTACAGGAAAGTCTAAAGAAACCTCAAAGGAAAGGAATCGACGATGGCAAAGATATTTAAAGGGAGTTTTGCCACACTTGAAGCGGTAAGGGAGTGTTTAGAATTTTGTGTATCCAGCTTTTAAATAAATGGGATAGACTGAGGTCTCAATCCCTGAGAAGGAGAGCTGGAAATGGAACAAGAGAGTCCTTTATTTGATGTTTCTAAAGTTCAGGAGAAATTAAAGAAT
>JBGPKT010000045.1:0-18061 GCA_041486115.1 Nitrospiria bacterium
CGCATCCAGCAGGCAGAGCTTGTTTTTCTTCTCTAGCCGAGCCAGGTCCCATCCCAGGGCCCGGGCGTTTTGACGCACGGACGCGGCGCGCTCCTCGAACATCACGAGAATGCCCGGCTCGCCGGCCCTGGCGCCGTGCAGCAGGCATTGCAAGCCCATCATACTTTTACCGCTCCCGGCACCGCCGGTGACGAGTGTCATGCGTCCGGCGGGCACGCCGCCGTCCAACACCAGATCCAGCCCGGCAATGCCGGTCGGGACCTTCTGAATCCCATTCCTTCTTTTCTGAATTCCTGCTGGGTCCATTCCTTGCGCCCTTCGTGTTGGTCTACCCACCATTCTCCCTCCTTTATTCTTTGTTTTATTTTTTTTTAATAGCCTTTGCCTCATGCCCAGGCGCGACCCCGCGCCGCAGTGCATAGAGGATCAATTTACCGCGAGTCTTTAGTCCCAACTTCCGCATCAACGCCGCTCGATAGATTTCGACAGCGTGGGAACTCGTCTTCATTCGGGCACCCATATCACGGTTGGTCGCCCCCTCCACCATGAGCTGCAGCATCTGCCGCTCGCGGGCTGTCAGTGTGTCATAGGGGTCTGGCGAACCGGCCGAAGCCTTTTTCAGAATGGTTCCCATGGACGAATAGGAGTCTTTGGCGGCCTCGGAAATGATGGGACTCAGGTAACGCCGACCGGCCACGACTTCGCGTATGGCCTGGAAGAGCTCGGCCCCGCCGGACTCTTTGGCGATATAACCCGCCGCGCCGATTCTCAGCGCTTCCAGCACGTACGCCTCATTCCGGTACATCGAAAGGACAATCACACGGGTTTTTGATTTCAGCCGCAAGACCTTTCGTGTGGTTTCCAGACCGTTCAGGCCAGGCATCATCAGGTCGGCGATTAACACCGTTGGCTTCCGCCGCTTGACCAGTTCGATCGCCTCGAGCCCATTCGCCGCTTCCCCCACCACTTCAAATTGCGGGTCGGATTCCAACAGGGTGCGCAGGCCTTGTCTCACGATCGCATGGTCATCCGCCAGCACGATGGTCACCTTAAGGCTTCCTCGAATTTTGCTTTTTTGCGACAAAACCTTCTTTTTTTCCATTCCCGCCAGCTTCATTTAACCCTCCATGATTTCCGTGACTTTCGCCCGGACCTTCCCATCGGCCAGAATAATTTCTATTCCATCCCCTTTTAAAACCTCCCGGGATGATTTCAGGATCGATTGTCCGGGAAGTTTCCTCGTAATGCTGTATCCTCTTTTCAGAATTTCAACCGGCCCCAATGAATGCAATCCCGAAAGAAGCGTTTCAACCTCCTGATGTTTTAACGTGATTTCATGTCGGACCTGTTTGGCAAGCCGGTCAAAAAGGCGGAGGACCTCCTCTTTTAACCGGATGAATTTCTGGGAGGGATTTTGAGTTTCAAGGTTTTTAAAAACTTGCTCAAAGGCTTTGCGCCGGGCGGCGGCGTTTCGCGTTACCGCAACGGTCAGCCGGCCGATGAGATCATCGCACTTTTGAAAATGGTGTTCTATCAACCTCCCGGGACTCGACAGCCTTTTTTTAAAGCCCTCTAAATCTTTGAACATGCCGTTGACAAATTTCTGATAGGCATGGATCAGCCGGCTTTTCGAGAGATGGATCCGCTCGATCAGCTCGAGATGATTTTTCACCACCAGTTCGGCCGCCGCGGAAGGTGTCGGCGCCCTTAAATCGGCCACAAAATCTGAAATGGTCACGTCGGTCTCATGCCCGACCGCCGAAATCACCGGGATAGCCGATTTAAAAATAGCCTCTGCGACGATCTCTTCATTAAAAGCCCAGAGGTCTTCCAGGGAGCCTCCCCCTCTTCCGATGATTAAAACATCGATCCCGCCGATTTCATTCATTTCGGCAATCGCCCTTGCGATCGCAGGGGCCGCTTCGTCTCCCTGGACGGGGACCGGATTGATCAGAATATCGACTGCGGGATGCCTCCGCTTAATAATCTGGAGCATGTCCCGGATCGCGGCGCCGGTGGGCGAGGTGATGATCCCGATCCGGCGCGGAAACGAAGGGACCGGCTTTTTATGAGAGGGGTCGAACCATCCTCTTAAACGGAGTCTTTCTTTCAGCTGGTCGAACGCGAGCTGGAGCGCTCCGATCCCTTTCGGCTCAACCGCTTCAAGAACGATCTGATACTCTCCCCTCGGCTCATAGACCGTCAGCCTCCCGCGGCAGAGGAGATGCTGGCCTTCCGCAGGAGTAAATTTCATCCCCCTGAGGGTCGATTTGAAGAGGATAGCCTTGATTTGCGCCCCGTTGTCCTTCAGGGTCAGGTAACAGTGGCCCGACTGGGGAGTCCTGAGGTTGGAGACCTCCCCTTCGACCCAGATCGACTGGAAAATCCTCTCCATCTCGCTTCTGATCAGCGCATTTAATTCGGTGACCGTGTAAATTTTTCTTTCGGTAAAAGAAAAGAGATCATCCATCGAACTGCTCCGCGATTTGAAGCCGCTGGATCGAACGGGAAGCGCCGCCGGGAGCCGTTTCAATAATCACACCGGACAGGACGGCAGGCCCGTCCGCAGGCTCAAATTTCTGAGGGATCTGGGTTAAAAATTTTTTGATCGCAATTTCTTTTTTGACCCCGATCACGGAGTCGGTCGGTCCGGTCATTCCCACATCGGTGATATACGCCGTTCCCTGCGGGAGAACTACCTCATCGGCCGTCTGGACATGGGTATGAGTCCCCACGACGGCGCTCACCCTCCCGTCGAGATACCACCCGATCGCTTTTTTTTCCGAGGTCGCTTCTCCGTGAAAATCAACCAGGATCGTCCGGGTCTCTCTTCTGATTTCTTCGATCTCCCGGTCCGCCGTTTTAAAGGGGCAGTCGGTGGGAAACATAAACGCCCTCCCCAGCAGGTGGAGCACGGCCATCTTCCCGGCGCCGCCCGCGAGGGTGTCGACCGTAAAAATCAGGCTCCCTTTCCCAGGGACATCCGCAGGATAATTGGCGGGACGGAGGAGGCGGGGCTCCGTGGAAATATAGTCGTAGATCTCTCTTTTATCCCAGATATGGTTTCCGCCGGTAATCACATGGATTCCGGTTTTAAAAAATTGGTCGGCGATTTTCGGAGTGATCCCGAACCCTCCGGCGGCATTTTCACCGTTGGCGATCACGCAATCGATTTTATGCTGTTGGACGAGCCGGGGAAGAATCCGCTCAACGATCTTTCTCCCCGGTTCCCCGACAATGTCTCCGATGAACAATATTCTCAAGGGTTCCTCAACGCTAAAAAATATGAAGCCAGAAATAATTCAGGAGTGCCGGGAAGGCAGGCGGGCTGGGGAAGACCGGGCCGAAGCCGCCCGGTCTCTCTACTTGGCGTACTCGATAAACCGGCTCTCCCGGATCACCGTAATCTTGATCTGTCCCGGATAGGTCAGCTCCGTCTGGATTTTTTTGGCGATATCGCGGGAAATCTGCGCCGATTCATGGTCTGTCACATCCTCCTGTTTCACAATAATCCGGATCTCTCTTCCGGCCTGAATGGCATAAGCTTTTTCAACGCCTTTATAGGAAGTGGCGATTTTTTCCAATTTTTCAAGTCTTTTGACATATGTTTCCAGATTTTCTCTTCTGGCTCCGGGACGCGCGGCAGAAATGGATTCCGCGGCAGCAACCAGGGCCGATTCGGGGCAGATACACTCGACATCGCCGTGATGGGCGGCAATCGCATTGACCACTTTTGGAGATTCATTGAATTTTTTGGCCATTTCCGCGCCGATGAGCGCATGAGGCCCCTCTTCTTCGTGGCTGACGGCCTTTCCAATATCATGCAGAAGCGCCCCTCTTTTCGCGAGCTTCGTATCGAGCCGAAGTTCGTCGGACATCATTCCACAAATCAGCGACGCCTCCTTCGCATGCATTAAATTATTCTGCCCGTAGCTGGTCCGGTATTTCAGCCGTCCCAGGATTTTAACCAGTTCAGGGTGGACATCCGAAACGCCAAGCTCAAAAAGGACCTTCTCCGCGTCCTCTTTCATTGTCTTGTCGAGGTCCTTTTTGACCTTCTCGACCACTTCTTCGATCCGTGAAGGATGGATCCTGCCGTCCGCCATCAGTTTTTCAAGCGAGAGTTTGGCCACTTCCCGGCGGACAGGATCAAACCCCGAAATAATGACGGCTCCGGGCGTATCATCAATAATCAAATCAATCCCGGTGGCCGCCTCAAGGGCCCGGATATTCCTCCCCTCCCGCCCGATAATCCGCCCTTTCATATCGTCCCCGGGAAGCGTCAGAACAGAACACGTCGTCTCGGCGACATATTCGTTGGCATACCGCTGTATGGCCGTCGTAATAATTTCTTTCGCCCTTCGCTCTGCGGTTTCTCTCGTCTCTTCCTCAACCCTCATAATGGTCTTTCCCGCTTCGAACTTCGCCTCTTCTTCAAGATTCGAAATGAGCTGGCGTTTGGCTTCTTCCGCGGTAATCCCTGAAAGCGTTTCCAATTTCGCTTTGACTTCCTGAGCCCCTTTTTCATGGAGCCTCTTCTTTTCTTCCACTTCTTTTTCTTTTGAAGCGAGCTCGCGCTCCTTTTTTAGATGATCATCTTCCTTTTTCCCCAGCTGGTACAACTTTCTTTCAGCCGCTTCTTCTTTCTGGTTTAATTTTCTTTCCAGCTGGACCATGTCATTTCTTTTTTCCTGCATCTCTTTTTCGAGGTCGGTGCGGTATTGGAGAAATTGCGCCTTGGCCTCAAGGACCGCTCCGGTCTTTTTGTTTTCAGACTCCTTCTGGGCCTCTTCCAGTCTTGTCTTAAACAAGGCATCTTTTCCCGCAAGCATGGCCTGAACCATCTTGTTTTTAATGATCCATGCGGCGGCAAATCCTAAAACCAGGGAGAAAAAAATGAATACGCTGCTCTCGGGGGTAATCATCATTCGACAGGACCTCCTTTTTTCAAGAGATCGTTCAAGGACTTTTCCTCTTAAAAAATTATGAACTTATTTTTCTTGTTAATTTTTATTTCGGGCTGAAAGGCATTGCTGAATCTGAAAAAAGGAATTCAGCCAACCAATGCGTAAGACAAGAGCTGGTAAAAGAAGTGAGAGCGTGGAAAGAAGAAAGACGGCGGCATCGGGCCGCTAAGGGCCTGTTTTACCCCTCGACATCCGGCGTTTCTCCCCGTTTCCGGGCAACAGAAGGTTTTTTTATCTTCTACAGATGGATCATTATTTTTCAAAAAACAGTTCAGATTCACGCTCACGGGTTTTACCAGTTCTATAATGAACTTATTCCCTTTCAGTCCGGCCGATTAAATTTTTAACGGGGGAAAAGCCCCCGCTTTTGCGGTTGAGACAGAAAACTTGTACCCGGTTTCCCAGGTGGGAGCATCACTGAAAACTTCAGGCTTTCCGGATAACCGGACATGCGCACCATTTCCAGGTCTTGCCCCCTTTTGTGTTATTGTCGGGACAAAATTTTCTATCGTCTGTCCAACAAAGCAGGGGCCTCCTTTAGCCACACTAGCACTCGCCAAAAAAAAATTCAAGAGAAAGTTTGCCGGTCCCCGCTCCGCAAAAAAACTAAAATTTCATATCTTCAAACTCTTCTTCGATGCTGTCGATGAGGTCTTTGGTTTTTCTTTCAATACTGAGTTCTCTCTGCCTCGATTCTTTCTTCGATTGCAGATATTCGTGGGTGATATTAATAGCGGTCAGGATCGCCAGTTTGGAGAGCTGGCCGGTGCTCGCCCGCTTTCCGATATGTCTCATTTTTTTATCCACATAAGACGCGATTTCACGGATATAGGACTCGTCATTATCGGCTTTAAGCTTATATTTCTGGCCGTAGATTTCCACCTCGACCAGTTGTTCGATTTTTTGCCGATGGTTCATGCTCATGGATCACCTCGCTTCATCCCTTATTCCGCCAGGGTTTCGATCTCCCCCAGGATTTTTTCGACCCGCGAGCGGATCGCCTGTTTTTCGGTCCGCCAGTAGCTGTTTTCTTCTTCCATTTTCAGCGCCCGTTCCGACAGCGCTTTCAGCCCGGTTTCCAGATTGGCCTTGTCGTTTTTCAACTGCTTGATCAGGTCCATCATTTTTCTGATTTTGAGCTCTAAAATGTCAAGTTTTTCCATTGGCGCTAAACTCCAAAAGGGGATAAGCGGGCGGCTTTCTGAATGAGTTCTTCCATGGTCACGGTATCCTCCGGATAAGTGCTGTAACCGATTAAAAGTTGAAGGGGGAGCCGGACATTGTTTTGATTAAACAGGATTAAAGCCTCCAGAGCCTGATGAAGCCGGACCAGGGTATCTCCCATCTTCTTCCCGGTATCCGGGAGCAGCACCGCAAAGCGCGTCCCTTTCACGCGGACCGTAATATCGACATGCCTGAAATTTTCCTGGATCAGCCGCGCAATATTTTGAGCCAGATGATCCTGAATTACAAGAGGGAGGCCGGCAAACTCTTTTTTGGTCCGGTCGATATCCAGGAATAAAAGAGAGAGTTTCCGTTTATACCGTTCGGCCCTTTTCAATTCTTCGGGAAACCGTAATAAGAGATACCGTTCGTTCTTCAGGCCGGTTAGATCGTCAATCGTAATCAGTTTTTCCCTGCTCTGAAACTCCTTAGCCTTCACCAGCGCCTTGCTGACAAAACCTCCGTATTTCTCGATCAGTTCTTTATCGGTTTCGTTAAAAGCCGCGGTCACAAAGGAATTGTAAATGACTTTATTGTAAACCGAGAGGGTCCCAACGACCTCCTCTTCGTTCATTAACGGAATGGATAGAATGGAATGATAGGGAAACTTGGGAGTCAATTTTTCCTTGATGGAGGCCAGTTCTTTAAGGGAGGAAGACATCAAGGGCTTCCTCGACTCCGCCACCCGTGCGGCCAGCACCGCATCGACCTGGATCAGCAGTTTGTCTCCGGGCTCGTTTTGAAGGCCGTAGGTATACCCGACGAGAAGGCGCCCCCCTTCCTTCTCTTTGATCCTCAGGATCACCCCTTCGGCTTCGACGATCATTGCCGCCGACGCGGAGGCCATCATCAGGACTTTGTCGCGGTCGGTGGTGGATACCAGTTCGAGCCCTTCTTCATTGACCACCGTTAATTTCAGGACCTTTTGGGACATGGTTCTTCTCTCCACTTCACCGGAAATCGAGGCGGCCAGAAGGTCGGCGGCCTCGAGAAAATCTGATTTCCATTTCTGAGGATCGGGAGCCAGCCGCTGGAACTCCAGAATCAAAATTCCGACTGGATGGGATTGGACCATGAGGGGGAAATAAAAAATCCCCATCGGATCATGAAACCCGGTTCTGCCGTCCGTTTCCATAAAAGCAAGGGGAGAGCCTTTTTGAAGCGCCGCGCCGCAGATTCCCGCCTCGGGCGCCATCCGGTACATCCCGTTCATTTTTAAGGATGAGCCGATCTGAGACTGGAGGACCAGGTCGCCGCTTTCGGGGTCCTTCACAAAAAGGAGCACCGCCGAAGCCCCCGAAAAGACTCCGATTTCACCGACCGCTTCGTCGAGATTTTCATGAGGGGGTTTGGAACTTTCCAGGATTCCCCTTAACGTCCTGAGGAGCGGTTCCAGCAGATTGACCGGTTTCCGAAAAGTAAGAAGAAGATTCTTGAACTCCTGCTGGGAAACCCATTGTTCAATAAACTCCTCCTCATTAGCCGTCCAGAAGGTTTGCCCCGTGATATTGCCGAACTCCAGAATCCCGATAAAACGGTCCTGTTCAAAAAGCGGTATCGCAAGGTATTGTTGAAGCTTTAGATTTTCCATCAGACTGGCGGTCCAGGGATCCTGGAAGGGAGGCTCGAGAAAGAGAAAAGATCTATGATGCTTCACCCGGGAGGCGATCAGGCCGGCCAGGTCCGGTTTTTGACGAAATTCCGAAACGGCTTTCTCTTTCCCCGCGGCCATCAGGCGGCGGCCTTTGCAGACCAGATCTCCCCCCGGGTCATTTTCAAGATAGAGGGCGCTCCAGTCGGCTTCAACGGTATAGAGGAGCGCGTCAAGATTGAAATTGATTATTTCTTCAGGCGGAAGGGTCCCCGTAAAGGCCGTCAGCAAACCTCCCCCTTTTTGCTTCAGAACGGTTTGGCGTTTAGAAAGGGACCCGTCGGTTTCCTCCAGATCCAATCCGTCGCGGGACGACGATCCCCTGAAAGGAATCAGCTTGATCTCCCAGAGAATTCTCGCGCACTGGCCCGCCATAATCTCCGCTTTCGGGTGGTTCAGCCGGTAGAGCGCCTGATGCATGGCGGGATCGCCCGAGGCATCGATGATATAATCAAGGTCTTTGATCCGCTTTAATTCATGGATATCAGAAGAAAGAGAAAAGGCAAAAATTTTATCAAACGTAAAACCATATTCATGAAGTCGGAAGGCCAATGCTTTCTGATCCTGATCAATCAGCAGAACGACTTCTGTCGATGGGTCCTGTGTCAGGCATGCAAGGGTCAGCAGGCCTTCTTCACTTCCTCCGATAAGAGCCACTCTGGTTCTGCTCATCACAGATTTGCCGGTCTCCTGGGTCATGTTTTCTTAATAATCCCGAGCTGCCCCAATTTTTCGAGAACCATTCGTTCTTTTGATTCTCTCCGCGAAATCCGCGGTATCAGAGGAGACTCCACCCGCTCACTCTTTTTGACTCCTTGAATGGCATAAACAGGGCGGGGGACTTTTTCTTCCATGTTCTCCAATCTTTTGACCTTCCGATCTGTGGACCGGTCGGTCCCAAGACCGGATGGATCGCTTGCGCAGAACGATTTGTCCGCGATCGATCCAAAAACCGGACCTTGGCCCGTTTTTATCATGGCAATCAACGCTGGAATTTTTTCCTGATCGAGAAAGTAAACCGGATCTATCTTTTTTTGAAAAGAACCCTGAGATGTTTTATCGGCATAAATAAAAAAAAACGGGGCTTTTTTCATGCCTTTGATCTCCCTTAACATTTCAGGGAACTGAAGGCCGGAAACATCGGACGGGGCAACTTCGATCAATATAAAATCAGGTTCTGCGAGAATCGCCTGAACCATCGCTTCATGGGGAACGGACGCTCTGTAAACTTTTGAAACTTCTTTTTGCAGGGAATGGATCAGCGTAGCGGTAATATCCGACAGGCCGGCAAGGATCAGAACAATCTTTGATGATAAAGGTGTCTTTCCCATGGGTACCCATTCATAATAAACTTAATAAACCGATTCCGGTCCGACCTTCCGACCTCTGGATCGGTCAGTTCAAAGACCGGGATGTTTCAACTAATCCTTAAAAATCAAGTAGTTATATAAGAATGTCCCCCTTTAAAACACTCTACCCTTTTAAGGGAAGCTTGTCAAGAATGGATTGGGCATTTTATAAGGCTCATTTTTGGTTAATGCGTCGATTTCCTTGAATTCATGATAACTTCTCATGACCCGTTTGACATAATAACGGGTTTCCTGAAAGGGAATATTTTCAACAAACTCTTCCAAGTCGTCTCCGACCTGTGGAGCAGTCGATCCAAAAACCGGAAGATTTCCGCTTGCAATCCATTTATTGACCGCTTCGGGGCCGGCGTTATAACTGGCGGCAGTCAGGACCAGGTTCCCCTGAAACTTTTCATTTAAATGATCCAGATAATAGGCTCCAAACCGGATATTCAAATCCTGGTCATAGAGCTGTTCTCTGACAAACGAAGCGACTCCCAACCGGTCGGCCACCCACTCTCCTGTAAAGGGCATCAACTGCATGAGGCCCATCGCCCCGCTCCTTGAGGTGGCCCTGGTATCAAACACACTCTCTTCCCGCATGATCCCCGCCACAAACTGGGGTTCGATCCTGGTCTCCCCGGCCACTTGCCGGATCAGGTCAAGGATCTCGCGGGGATAAGCGAGCTTCCACAGGAGGGGAAGTTCATAGGTTCTCCCCCGGTCAAGGACATCGGGGAACTGACTCCGGAGGTTCTTCAGCGCATGGTAAAAATCTCCTGCCCGAATAAGCTCCTGATCAATCAGCAGAAGAGCGCCTTTGTCCCGGTAATGGTCGGCGAGAAAATTAAATTCTCTCGAGGCCTCGCGGGTTAAATTCATTCTCATCAGCTCCCGTGCTTTTAAATAATGAATATCTTTTTGATAGGAGGAATCCCCCTGGGCCGAAGCATCGACTTCCGGTCTTTGGATCGACTGATCCTCAGGTCGGACCGGCGGCAGAAGCGCTTCCGGAGAAGAAGCCTGTCCCGATTCTCCCTCCGCCGCGGTCATTCGCTTTTTTGCCAGTTGGCAATAGTAAGAATGATTAAAATTCTGGCAGAGGCTCTTAAAATCGTTCTGTGCCGATTCGGTATCATTCTGCCGTTCCTTTGTCCGCCCTAGCCAGTAAAGAACCTGCATCTGAAGAACGCTTGCAGGGTATCGCTCCAGAAGCCTGGAAAAATTTTTCTCGGCCGCCGGGTAATCCCCTTCCTTATAAGCCAGCCACCCGTCTTTCCACAGAGCGTCGGGCGCGACCGGACTTTGAGGCAATGCTTTAATAATGGTCTGGTAGAGGGCATGGGCCCGTGAAGCCTCATGCCGGTCCTCATAAAACGACCCCGACAGATAAAGGGTTTTATAATACGACTCCTGATGCTGGAACAGGACTTCGCTCTTTTTGAGATAGGCCTTGAGATTCGGTTCGCTTTCATCCCGCAGTGCGATCCGGACAAGGCCGAGAAGCGCTTCGGGGGCAAATTCAGAATCAGGGGCGTTTTTCAGAACAATATGAAAATGGCGTTCCGCGTCGGAATTTTTTTTCAAATAAAGAAATGCCAGACCTGTTTTCAGCTCCATTTCATTGAAGAAAGGTTCCTGGCGGCCGGCATGGGTGTTCAGCTCCTTCCAGATTTCAAGGGCCTTTTCAAACCGGCCGATGTCGTATAGAGTCTTTCCTTTATTAAATTTTTCCTGAAGGGTGAGTTTGAATTTCTGGCGTTCATCCGGCAAAAGAACCGCCTGGGAAACCTGTTTTTCTGCCTCCTGGCTCCATTGGGTATCCGGAAATTTCCATTCCACCTCCCTGAAAATTTTTGCGCCCCTCTCCCGATCCCCCGCCAAAAGACAGATCTCCAGCATTTTATTCAGAATCTCCGGCGATTTTTCGTCTCTGGGATTTTCCTGGTAAAAAACTGAAAAATTTTGAACCGCCTTTTCGTAATCTTTAAGCCTGAAATAGGTTTCGCCGATCTGGATAAGAACCTGTGGGCGGAGAACCGTATCGGGGGTCATGACCAGAAGACGGGCATAATCTTCGCCGGCTTTAGAAAAATTTTCCTGATTAAACTCCTGATCAGCCAATAATTTCGACAGATAATCCTCCATTTCAGGGTAGGCGCTCCGGACCTTTAACAGGAGAGCCGCTTCGACCGGCGATTTTGATTCAATTTTCCATTTTCCATCGAGAAAACCCGCCCGTTGAAACCAGGGAGAGTCGGGATAACGGTTGAGGACGATCTCCAGATAACCGCCGGCGTCCTCTTTTTTACCGGCTTTTTCTGCTTCCAGCCCCCGGATAAAACATTCCTCGGGCCCGGAGCATTGAAGCGCCTCTTCCTGAACCGCCATGGAGGAAAACGGATTGGATTTCTGAGAAGCGGGTGGCTTGACCGGCGCTGATTTACAGCCGGGCAACATATGGATGGCTAAAATAAAAATAACCGCGGAGGGAATCAATCTAAAAAAAGAATAGCCCATGGAATTATTATAACACAGGAACTTTCTTTTAACTGAAAAAGTGGAACATAAAGTGCCCGAATCGAACGATCAGGGATTGATCCCTGCGGGAGAAGTATGTTATTTTAAGAGGATGACTATCGTAAAAAAAGATTTGAAAGCCCCTTCGTTTGCCGAGCTTAAAGTGTGGTTTGATCAGATCGGGTTTTCCTCCTATCGGTTTAAACAGCTGATCCACTGGATTTACAACAAAAAGGCCGGCCAGATCGGCGAGCTCACGAATTTTTCTAAAAAAGACCGCCTTTTTCTCGAAGACCATTGTACGATCAGTTCTCTTGAAACCGTCCGGCGGTGTCCTTCATCCGATGGCACCGAAAAATATCAATTCAAGCTCGAAGACGGCGAACAGATTGAAACGGTCCTGATCCCCGAGAAAGAGAGGAAAACCCTCTGCATTTCGACCCAGGCGGGGTGCGGGCTCGACTGCCTGTTTTGCCTGACGGCGAAAGGGGGCCTGAAGCGGAACTTAAAAGCCCATGAAATAGTAGACCAGTTTTTGATTGTTTCCAAAGAACATGAGATCACCAGCATCGTGATGATGGGGCAGGGGGAGCCTCTGGCAAACCTGATGGAGGTCTCGGATGCCATCGCCCGCCTGACCGATCCGCTGGCCTGCGCCTTTTCTCCCCGCAGGATCACCGTCTCAACTTCCGGTCTTGTTCCGGGAATTCAAAAACTGGGAGAACTTGCAAGCCGGGTCAACCTGGCCATTTCGTTAAATGCCACAACAAACGCCGTCCGCAACCGGATCATGCCGATTAACAAAACCTATCCGATTGAAATGCTTCTCGACGCCTGTCGGGACTACCCGGTTCTTCCGCGCCAGAGCATCTTCTTCGAATATGTCCTTTTGAAAGGGGTCAACGATTCCCTTGCGGATGCGAGGCGGCTGCCAAAACTGTTAAAAGGAATCCGCTGCAAAATCAACCTGATTCCTTTTAACGAATATCCCGGCGCCCTCTTTCAACGCCCGCCCGACGAGACGATCCTCGCCTTTCAGGAGCTTCTCGTCAACGCCGATATCATCACTTTTATCCGGAAGACCCGGGGGGAAGATGTCCTGGCCGCCTGCGGCCAGTTAATTAACTCCGCCTCCCCCGATGAGCTTTTTTAAAGGGTATGCTTATGAAAGGAAACCTGATGACGAAAGCGGCAAGCCTGTTTTTTATTTTTCTCTTTTTGTTTTCAACCGTTGACTCTGCCTTTGCGGGGGAAAAAATCGGGCAGGGGATCGAAGAAGCCCTTCTTTTAAACGGCTTAAAAGTCCTTCTGGTTGAGGAGCATAAAGCCCCGGTCGCCACCATCCAGGTCTGGTATAAAGTCGGATCCAGAAACGAAATCACGGGAAAAACCGGCCTCTCCCATCTGATGGAGCATATGATGTTTAAAGGGACCCCCCGGTACGGCAAAGGGGAATTTTCACGGATTGTTCAGAAAAACGGCGGGAATGACAATGCTTTTACCTCCCAGGACTACACCGCTTATTTTGAAAATTTTTCGAGCGACCGGATTCCGATCGCTCTCGGACTGGAATCGGACCGGATGGCCCATCTCTCGATCGAACCCCATGAATTTCAGCTCGAACGGGACGTGGTTAAAGAAGAGCGGCGGATGCGGACCGACGATAATCCCTCTGATTTTTTATCCGAACAGCTTTATGCGCAGGCCTTTGAGGCACACCCTTATCACTCTCCCATCATCGGCTGGATGACCGATCTCGATCATCTCACCCGGGACGATATTTTCAACCATTATAAAAAATATTACCTTCCGAACAACGCCACCCTGGTGATTGTCGGAGACTTTGACGCCAAACGCCTCCTCCCGAAAATCAAAGAGGCATTTGAAGCGATCCCCCGCGGGGAGGCTCTCGCCCCGGTCCAGATAATCGAACCGGAACAAAAAGGGGAGAGGCGGTTTGTAGTAAAAAAGGAGGCCCAGATGCCCCTGGTGCTCATCGGTTTTAAAGCGCCGAATTTTAAAGACTCCGACCACTACCCGCTGACGGTCTTGTCGACCCTCCTTTCTTCAGGGAAGAGCTCCCGCTTATACCGCAGTCTGGTCTATGATCAAAAAATCGCCCTTGAAACCGGCGCCGATTACAATGCCCTTTCGGCGGACGATGCGCTCTTTTCTTTTTATGGAAAACCGATGGAGGGGAAATCGGCGGAAGAGCTGGAGTCGGCTATTCTATCTGAACTCGACCGGTTAAAAAAGACTCCGGTTTCAGGACCGGAACTCGAAAAAGCCAAAAATCAGATTGAAACCCAGTTTATTTTAAGCCGGGATTCCAATTTTTTCTCCGCGATGGAGCTGGGGATGGCTGAAAGCGTCGGAGCCGGAGCTTCTTATTTTGATCATTATCTCGAAGCGATTAAAAAGGTCACTCCGGAGGAGATTCTGCGGGCCGCCAATAAATATTTTTCCACAGGAATGAAAACAACCGGAATTCTGATTCCGGCGTCTCATGATAAAAATTGATGTATCTCAAGAGGTCAAAAATGATGATCCGGCTTTTTGCAATGATTCTGATCAGTTTATGGTTGAATGTTTCCCCCTCTTTGGCGGCTCTTTCGGCCAAAAAGATTGCGATGCCCAACGGGGCGACCCTCATCCTTCTTGAAAACCACTCTCTCCCGATGGTCCAGATGGAGTTTCTGGTCCGGGCGGGGTCTATCATCGATCCACCCTCCAGAGGAGGGTTGGCCTACTTGACCGCAAATCTCCTTGAAGAGGGGACAGAAACCCGCTCTTCTAAACAGATCGCCGATGAGCTCGATGCCATCGGGACCGACTTTGCGGTCTCCCCCGGATCCGATTATGCGACCTTTTCCATGAAACTCTTGAAAAAAGATCTCGACAGAGGGGCAGGCCTCTTCGCCGATATTCTCCTCCATCCCGCTTTTCCGGAAGAAGAGGTCCTGCGGGGGAAAAACCAGCTCCTCGGCCATTTAATTGATGAAAAAGACGACCCAGAATCGATTGCCGATAAGGCTTTTGAAAATGCCCTGTTTAAAGAACACCCCTATCATCACGCCACCGAAGGGGAGGAGTCCTCCGTTAAAACGATCTCCCGCGACGATTTGGTGCGATTCTACAAAACGGCCTACCATTCTAATGGAACGATCCTGGTACTGGTCGGAGATTTAACTGAATCCGGGGCAAGAGCTCTTTTTGAAAAATATTTCGGGAGCTGGAAGCCGGCGCCCTCCGTCCCTTCAAAAAATCCGCTCCCCGCCAAAATCAGCAGAAAAGAGACGATCCTGATCGATAAGGATCTGGCTCAAACATCGGTTATTTTCGGAAATATCGGCATTAACAGAAAGAATCCCGATTTCTATCCGTTACAGGTAATGAATTATATTCTGGGAGGTGGCGGTTTTTCCAGCCGCATGCTCGCCAATATCCGGGACAATAAAGGTCTGGTTTACGGACTCGACAGCCATTTTTATCCCTCCTTTGAAACCGGAAGTTTTAAAGTGATGCTTCAGACAAAAAACAGCTCCGCCAATCAGGCCATCGATGAAGCGCTGAAAGAAATCAGGAAGATACAGGCCGATCCGGTAAGCCCGGACGAACTTCAAGAGGCAAAAGATTATCTCGTCGGGAGTTTCCCGTTAAAAATGGATACCAACGGCAAGCTTGCCGGGATGCTGATCTATCAGGAATTTTACGGACTCGGACTCGATTATTATGAAACCTATTCCAGACTGATTAAAAAAGTTACCGTCCAGGAGGTTCAGCGGGTGGCCAGACAATATCTCGATCCCGACCATTTTCTTCTGGTGGCGGTCGGAAAACTCTCCGAAGCCAATATCCAATTAACCGGCGCGAAACTCCCCGATGCCCTCACCAATGAGACGGAGCCTTCAAAAAACCATGCACGCCATTGAACAGAAATACAAAACTTTAAAAGAAATCATCTTGAAATATGATTCTCTCCTGGTCGCTTTTTCAGGGGGGGTTGACAGCGCCCTCCTCCTGAAAGTGGCGCATGACCTGCTGGGTCAAAGGTCCGCAGGCTGTACTGCCGTTTCATCTACCCTCCCCCGGCAGGAGAAAGAAGCCTCCCGGCAGGTCGCGGTCGAAATCGGAGCGGCTCACTTTTTTGTCGAATATGACGAACTGGCCATCCCGGGTTATGCGGAAAACCTGGAAAACCGCTGTTTTCTCTGTAAATCAGAACTCTTTATCCATTTAAAAAAAACCGCCCTTGAAAAAGGATTTCAGACTGTCGCCTACGGCGCTAATCATGACGATTTGAAAGAATATCGTCCCGGAATAGAGGCCGCCCGGGAGTTCCAGATCGCCGCCCCTCTCCTTGAAGCCTCGATGACTAAAGAGGAGATCCGCCAGTTGAGCCGGAAGCTCGGCCTTTCCATCTGGGACAAACCTGCCATGGCCTGCCTTTCGTCGCGGATCCCTTATGGAGTGGAAATTAACCCCCGGCGGCTTGCGGAAGTCGAAAAAGCAGAATCGGTTTTAAAGGGACACGGTTTCATTCAATGCCGCGTCCGCCACCACGACGCCATTGCCCGAATTGAATTATCGGAGGATGAAATGCTCCGGCTGTTCGACAAATCTTTGAGGCAAAAGGTGATTGCGGATCTGAAAGAAATCGGATTTAAATTTGTGACGATTGATCTTGAAGGGTATCGCCCGGGAAGTCTATCCGGACGCCCTGGCCATCGATAAGGGCTCATTGGCGGCGTTCTCGCCTCTCGGTCTCCTCCGACGCACCCCTATTATTGTTATAGTCCTTCGCGGAGAATATCGGCCATTTCCTCTTCGACTCTTTGCCTGAAGGGGCGATCCCCGGCAAATGTTTCTCTCGTATTCTCCAATTCCATTAAGGCCTTTTCAATTTGATATCCATACCGGTAATACCGGGCAAGGTGCCACATGGCTTCTTTTTTATTCCCCATCGAGGCATAGAGGCCTCCAAGTTTGTAATAAATCATGGCATCTCCCGGGAGGAGATTTTTCACTTTTTGATAATGCGTCAGAGCACCGGCTTTGTCCCCTTCCGCTTCCGCAATAAATCCCAGCACCCGCTCCCCCTCTCCGTTAGCCGGGTCGAGCAAGAGAGACCGGTTGGCCTCCTCTTTTGCCCGGCCGATCTGATTCAGCTTGAAGTAAGCAAAAGCAATGCCGGAATGGTAAAGGGACTTTTTGGCACCGGTTTCAAGCGCTTTATTGAATTCCAAAACGGCTTCCTGAAGCTGACCATTATTTAAGAGGAATAGCCCGGTCAGATAATGTTTTTTCTCTTCGGGGATCTCTTTTTTAAAAGGGTCCAGAAAAAAGTCTGTCGGAGACTTCACCAGGCGGTTCTCCATGTCGACCAGAGCCCTGATCCGGTCCCAGTCGAGAGAAACCGGTTTAGCGTTAGCCGGAGGAGGAGGAAGGCCCCTGACCAGCATCTGCATGGCCACCTCCCGTTCTTCGACCGCCGGATGGGTCGAAAAATAGGCGGGGACAAATGAAGGGTTATATTTTTCATAATTTTGAAGCGTTTTAAAAAAATGATAGAGCCCCTCCTGGTCATACCCCGCATGTTTCAGGAACCGGAGCCCTACAGAGTCGGCCTCTCTTTCATGTTCCCGGCTGAATGACAGATTCAGCGACTCCGCTGTCGCCGCACCGGCTATCGCGGCCCCCGGTTCTCTGGTCAATAAGGCCGCGACAATGCCGGCAAGGGTGGCTAGGGTCGCCCCCTTATTTTCCTGAAAAAAATGGTCTTTAACAACATGCCCGATTTCATGAGACAAAACTCCAGCCAGTTCATCGACATTATTCATTCTCGAGAGAAGTCCGTCAAAGACAAAGATATATCCCCCCGGAACGGCAAACGCATTCGGTACGCTGTTCTTAACGACTAGAAAATGGAACGATTGCGGGTCTTCTCCGTTTGCCGAGAGGATCGACCGGCCGATCTCGTTGACCGCCTGAGTCACTTCGGGGTCTTTCACAAAGACAAATTGTTTCCGCGCTTCAACCAGGAATTCCTTTCCCAGTTTTTTGGAGCGGGTTTCGTCTTCAGGAACCGCTATCGGGGAGAGCTTCGCTTCGAGAGGAGTCTGCCGGGGAGAAGGGAGGGCGCACTGGGTCAAAGAAACTAAAATCAACAATCCGATGACTTTTAACAAAAAAGGGGACAGCCCCTTTTGATACAAGATCATTGTTTTAAGTTCTTTAAATGTTGTTTGAGCATTTCCATCTGCGCCGCATCCTGGGGGGCCGCCCATTTGATCGCCTCCTCATAATGCTCAATCGCTTCGTTTTTCTTTCCCATTAATTCAACGAGATAA
>JBGPKT010000046.1:0-18019 GCA_041486115.1 Nitrospiria bacterium
AGATTTTCCGCTTCCGGTGGTTCCGGTGACGAGAATCAATCCGCGGGATTCTCCTGCCAGCTTTTCAATCGAGGCGGGAAGATTCAGCTCGGTCATGGAAGCGACCTGCGTGGGAACGACGCGGAAAACCATATTAATCGAACCTCTTTGCTGATAAGCATTCACCCTGAAGCGTCCCAGGCCCGATGCGCCGTAAGCGAGGTCCACTTCAAATTTTTCCTTGAATCTCTGTTTTTGAAGGGTATTCATGATCCCCAGGGCCAATGTGACCGATTCTTCCGGTGTGATTTTGGGGAACTGATCGAGAAGGGTTAAATGACCGTCCACTCTGACTATCGGATGACTTCCGACTTTTAAATGAAGATCGGATGATTTAAGGGCAACCGCTGCTTTCAATAATTGATCGATATTCATCATTTTACCACCTGTCCGTTAGGGTTTGTCATCGGGCTTATGCCGAAGAAGAACATGGGCTGATCTTATAGTTGGGGGCCTTCGAGAAAATCACTCTCAATGCCCCCAAACCCCGCGCTCTACCCCGGCAAAGCCGGTTGCAGAGCTTTATATTTTTGGGCCTTCGAGAAAATCACTCTCAATGTTCCCAGCTATAAGTTTAGCCGAAAAAGCCTTCTTCGACAAGCCGACCCCCGGAGATCAGGCTTTGCCTGCTTTTACCTCGGGATTTGTCAACACTTTGACCGTGATTGATTTTTTGACATCCGCATCCGGTTTTTTATTTTCCACTTTTTTAATGAGGTTAAGTTTCTCCTTAATTTCTTTTTCCACTTCGCCGGCGAGGGACTTATTATTCCTGAAAAAGTCTTTGGCATTGTCTCTCCCCTGGCCGATTCGTTCTCCCCGGAAAGAATACCATGCGCCGCTTTTTTCAACGACTCCTTTTTCAACACCTAAATCAACCAGTTCGCCCGCTTTTGAAATTCCTTCATCAAACATCACGTCAAACTCCGCCTGCTTAAAAGGGGGAGAGACCTTGTTTTTAACCACTTTCACCCGGACGCGGTTTCCCAGAACATCGGTCCCTTCTTTAATAGATTCAATTCTCCGGATATCGAGCCGGACGGAGGCGTAGAATTTTAAAGCGTTGCCGCCCGTGGTGGTTTCCGGGTTTCCGAACATGACGCCTATTTTCATTCTCATCTGATTGATAAAAATAACCGTTGTTAAAGAGCGGCTGATGGCTGCAGTCAGTTTTCTTAACGCCTGGGACATCAACCTGGCCTGTAGACCCATGTGGGAGTCTCCCATCTCCCCTTCGAGCTCTGCCCGAGGGACAAGGGCGGCTACCGAATCCACAACAATCAGGTCAACGGCTCCGCTTCGGACGAGGGTTTCGGCAATTTCGAGCGCCTGTTCCCCGGTATCGGGCTGGGAGATCAGCAGGTCGTCGGTTTTAACCCCCAATTTTCTGGCATAAGTCAGGTCAATAGCATGTTCAGCGTCTATAAACGCGGCGGTCCCGCCGGTTTTTTGAACCTCCGCGATTGCATGGAGGGTTAACGTTGTTTTGCCTGATGATTCGGGGCCGAAAATTTCAACGACTCTCCCCCTTGGAAGTCCGCCCACCCCCAAAGCAATATCGAGACCTAACGATCCGGTCGAAATGGCGGGGACCTCCGGTCCTGCGTCCTGGATGCCAAGCCGCATAATCGACCCTTTCCCAAACTGTTTTTCAATCTGGCTGACCGCCAGTTCTAATGCTTTTTGCTTGTTGTTCTCTTTTTCGTTCATGAAAAGTCTCCTTTTATATGTCTTTAAAGTATTTGAAAATATATCAGCAAAACATTCTAGCTTTTAGAGAAGCCGGAGCCTTATCATGTCCAGAGCTTTTGACGAGGCGACCCATTTAAATGTTTCACGATCGGCGGTGTAGCGGGCCTCTTCCCAGCAAAGTCCCTTTCGGTCCGCAAGCCCGAAATAAACAAGCCCGACCGGCTTACGGGCCGTGGCCCCTCCCGGTCCGGCGATTCCTGTGACCGCTAGCCCGAAATCGCTCCGGCTGCTCTTTCGAATTCCGTTCGCCATGGCCATGGCGACTTTTGCGCTGACAGCGCCATATTTTTTAATCAACCGGAGAGGAACCCCCAGCTGTTTAATTTTTGCCTCATTGCTGTAAGTGACGGCTGAACTGTTAAAATAGGCGGAGCTCCCCGGGACATTTGTAATCCGGTGGCAAAGGAGGCCGCCGGTGCATGATTCCGCGATGGCAAGAGTCTTCTTTTTATTTTTTAACTGCCGTCCGACCGCCCCTTCGAGCGTCTCGTCGTTTTCTCCATAGATGAAGGTTTCTAACCGCTCTTTGATCTTCTCATCGGTCTCACGGAGCGCTTTTTTGATCTCCTGAGGCGTTTTCCCTTTAATCAGGATTGAAACTTCAACCCCCGTTTCTTTGGCCAGGAGCCCAAAAGTCACTTCGGGCGCCCCCATCAGATCTTTTAACGCTTCATTAACGGCGGATTCAGATATTCCGAAGGTTTTGTACCTTTTAATAAAGAGCGTTCTTTCCGCCCCTCTCTTTCTTTTAATAAACGGAGAGACGGTCGATTCAATCATCTGGCGCATTTCAGACGGGACCCCCGGCAAACTAATCAAAAAAGAATCCTTTTCTTTTAAAATAAAACCGGGAGCGATGCCGGTCTCATTGGGAATGAGAAGCGCTTTTTGAGGAAACCATGCCTGCCGTTCATGAATTTTCAAAAAAAGACGGCCTCTGGCTTTAAATTTCTTTTGAAGCTGACCGCAAATTTTTTTGTTGAAGGCGAGCGGTTTTCCGAGAACAGAGGCAACTCCGCGGCGGGTGACGTCATCTTCTGTGGGGCCCAGTCCGCCGGATAAGATGATCCAGCGGGCTCGTTTAAAAGCCGTTTGAACCGCCTGCCCGATATCTTTTTCGAAATCCCCCACAATGGTTTTAAACTGGACCTGAACACCGAGTGAAAACAACATCCGTGCGATCAGCGAGGAATTTGTCTCCGTCGCCTCCGGAAGGAGAAGCTCGCTCCCAATGGCAATAATTTCAGCATTTATATTATTTTTCATAAGAATTAGGCCAGATTCTATCACCGGATGGATAAAGAGTCAATTAAAGGATAATAATATATAACTCGTTGATTTTACTTATATTTTAGTATTATTCCGGCCTCAAAATAAGCACTTTAAACTTAGAAGTCTCAGGGTATTAGAAGTGTCCTTCTGACTCAAGATATCGTTCGGCATCCATCGCTGCCATGCACCCTGTTCCGGCCGCGGTGATGGCCTGCTTATAAATATAATCCTGAACATCGCCTGCAGCAAAGACCCCGGAAACGCTGGTTTGGGTTCCCTTATGGGTGATAATGTATCCATGCTCATTTAACTCCAGCTGTCCCTTAAACAAAGAGGTGTTCGGTTCATGTCCGATGGCAATAAAAACACCGTCGGCAGTCTCTTCACCCATGGCGCCGGTTTTAAGATTTTTTAAGATGGCGCCGCTGACTTTTCCTGTTTCCTCTCCAAGAATTTTTTCAATCCCGCTATTCCAGATAAAAGAAATCCTGGGGTTGCTTTTGGCTCTTTCCTGCATGATTTTTGATGCCCTTAAAGAATCTCGCCGATGGATGACTTTCACCTCTCTGGCAAATTTTGTTAAAAAATGGGCCTCTTCCATGGCCGTATCGCCTCCGCCGACCACCAGCACTTTCTTTTCCTTGAAGAAAAAACCGTCGCAGGTTGCGCAGGCAGAAACCCCATGGCCCATCAGTTTCTTTTCCGACGGAATATTCAAAAGCCTGGCCGAAGCACCGGAGGCGATAATCAACGTTTTCGTTAAACGGACCTCGTCGTCAAGGATGATTTTAAAAGGGCGCCGGGAGAGTACGGCCTGGCTGACGTTTCCCTGAAAAAAACGGGTGCCGAAGCGTTCGGCCTGTTTTCTCATCTCTGTCATCAGATCGGGCCCCATAATCCCGTTTGCAAAACCGGGATAATTTTCAACTTCGGTGGTAATCGTCAGCTGGCCGCCTGGTTGAATCCCTTCGACCACAACCGGTTTTAAGTTTGCTCTGGCGGCATAGATGGCGGCGGTCAGGCCCGCGGGGCCCGAACCGAGGATCAAAACATTTTCGACTTCTGTCATCAAGGTGCCTCTGGATTCATATTTAACTGTTTGGCCTAGCAAACAACTTAGCATTAAAACCCCTTTTAAATCAATCCTCCATCGAGGCTCGTTTAACGGCGCAGTAGCGATTGAAAAAAAAAAGGGGAACGTCTATACTTCATCAAAAGAGCGCCGGCAGATCTGCCGGAAGGGGCCTCAGGCTCCTCCTTTTAACGTCGAGAGGGAGAAAGATCAATGGTCAACAACAGGCGTCAAAGTCCCAGACTTGTTTTATCGGGATGGGTTGAGGTCCTCACAGATTCCCGGGAGAAGATCGAAGTTTCCGGAATCAATATCGGATCAGGCGGGATCGGGGTCTACAGCCCGGCGATACTGGAAATCGACGAAGAGGTGACTCTGACCCTTCACTTTATCGATTATCAGGTCGGAAAAGTACTCGAAAGCGCCCGGGCCGTTGTCAGGTGGGTCAAGCCGATCGGAAACTATTTTGAGATCGGGTTTAAATTCAAATCGATCGATCCCGACCATCAGGCGCTTCTCCTTGCTTATATGGAATCGAGAAAACAAGAACAGACGGATGAGTGAGCGGAGTGAAAAATATCAGCTGTTCATCGTTTCCGACTCGACGGGCGACACCGCCGAACGGACAGCTCTGGCGGTTTTATCTCAGTTTAAAAATGTCCATCAAATCGAAATTACGAAATTCAGGCACGTTAAAACCGAATCCCAAATCCGGGAGGTGGTTCAGAAGGCCGGTCTCCAGCAGGCTTTTATTTTATATACCATTGTTTCGGAGCCTTTAAGAAAATTTTTGGACCAGGAGGCGGCCCGAGCCGCTATCTCCGTGGTCGATCTGATCGGTCCCCTTCTCAGACAGCTGGAGCTCTACCTTCACAAACTTTCCTCAGCGGAGCCAGGCCTTCTTCACAGGGTCGATCAGCAATATCTCCAACGGATGGACGCCATCCAGTTTGCCGTAAAGCATGATGACGGCCAGTCCCTTCATACCTTGCCTTATGCGGATATCATTCTGGCGGGACCTTCCAGATCGAGCAAGACCCCCTTAAGCATGTATCTGGCCCAGTATGGCTGGAAGGTTGCCAATATCCCGCTGGTTTTAAATATCCCCCCCCCGGAACAGATATTCCGCGTGACCCAGGAAAAAGTAGTTGCCCTGATGACCGATTTCGATATTCTGATCAAAGTCAGACAGGCCCGGGTTAAAAAATTTAATCAGTTTTCTTCTATGAATTATGCCGATCCTTCTTATATTTTGAATGAATTAAATTATTGCAACGAGTTGTATAAACAGAACCCGAAATGGAAACGGGTTTTTGTCGCGGGGAGAGCGGTGGAAGAAGTCGCTTCGGATATTCTTTCTCTGCTCGGACTTCAAAAATAGCAAAAGCGGGAGTTTTACCGATGGGTTAAATCCAATGACAGCTCTGTCTTTTTATCCGGAAATATCGTCTCCTCTTTCTCTGTGCCGGGAAGTCCTTCGTGCCAGACCTTGATTTTATATTTGCCAGGCGGAATGCCGGAAATCCTGTAATTTCCTTCCTTGTCTGTTACTGCGAAATAAGGATTGTCCATTACGGGTATCCATCCTTGCATAAACTTATGAGCATCACACTTAACGTTTATGATTCCTGCCTGTAATAGTGTTTTCCTTATATTTTTCCCACCCGGAGGCATGGCAATATTCACAAGAGTTGACTCCTCCATATGAAGATGCGTATTGTGAAGTACCGGATCTGAATTTCTAATTTCATAAGAATCTCCAACCATTGCTCCCTGAACGTGAGGAACAAAGTGGCAGTGGCGGTTTTCAATAACGACAGAAGAGAAAAGCGGTTTTTTCCCATGCTGGATATCTTCAATACTGATAACGACATTTTCCAGACCCCGATTCTCCGGATTAACCAGAAAAGTCTCCTCCTGCACTGATGAGCCGCAGAAATCAGGATTATTGACTACCTGATTAGATGGATTGGCAGGTGGCTCTCCCTTGAATTTAATAGTTCCAATGAGTTCTCCTCCTAGATGAACGGGAATAACATCATAGGCAAGAAGATTCGACGGGAATGTCAGTTCCGAGAATAAAATCAAGAAACATCCGGCCATTAAGAAACGTCTTTTTAACACTGTGACTTTCAGCATGCTTCCTCCACTATTTCAAATATTTCCGCTATATCCATGTCCAAATTCAGAATCAGGCTCCATTATTTACCCTATTTATAACGATATCATTTAATTCTTATGTTAACTTTATATTAAAGTATAGCCATCCATTCAAATTTGTCAAATCTCCTGGCACCTATCGATTTTTCTGGTTCGTTTATTTTGTTTTAAATACTTGACAGTTGGAATCCTATCTTTTTATTCCAAACCGGTTTGACATTAAATTCTTGCGTGGTATATTTTAAAGAGAGAATACGGTTCTATGGATTAACAATAAAGGGTGAGATTTCCAGAGGTAACCATGAAAAGGTACAGCATTTTTATTCTTATGATCTTTTTACTTTTATTTCTCTCCGTTGGTGAAGTGCAAATTCTCCATGCCTATACTGAGATCCCTGTTGAAAATGGAGGAGAGGTGTCCGGAACCATTTCTTTAAAAGGCGCGTTCCCGGTCAATCAGCCGGCAAAAGTACTTATTAATCCTGAATATTGCGGGAATACCGTTTATGAGGAAACTTATGTAGTGAACCCTCAAAATAAAGGATTAGAGAATGTCGTTATCAGTATCGAAGGAATTGAAAAGGGAAAAAAAGCGGAAGGCCTTCCTGTTTATTTAGAAATCATGAAGTGTCGCTTTGTTCCTCATGTTATTGCCGGGATGGTTGGAAGTTCATATGAAGTGCGAAACATGGATCCCATTATGCATAATTACCATACGAGGCTAAATGAAAAAACCATCTTGAATGTGGCCATTCCTCCCCAAGGAAAAAACATCAAAAAACCATTGTCTCAGGTTGGGGTCCTCAACGCCAACTGCGACACTCACACGTTCATGAAAAGTGCTATCTTTGTCGCGGAAAATCCCTACTTCGCAGTTACAGATAAGAACGGACATTACACCATATCCAATATCCCTCCAGGAAAATACCGGGTAAAAATCTGGCATGAAGGATTTCTTTCGATTCGAGAGAGAGAGGTCGCGGTATCTTCAAATAAAAACACCATACTATCGATCGATCTGGTGTTACAATAAGCTTGCCCTGAAAATCAGTCCGCAGGTGTTTAAAAAAGTAATCTGGAAACCTCTTTGATCCCGTTTTGTTCCGGTCTCCAATTTATGCCTTAAACTTTTTCACTTCCTCTTTTAAAATAGCGGCCTGCTGCGTCAAGATTTCTCCAACCTGATTCATTTCTTTTACCTGTTGGACGCTTTTGCGCGAAATTTTGCGGATCTCTTCCATGGAACCCGTGAGGTGCAATGTACCTTTTTTCTCCTCATCGATTGAATTTAAAATGTGTTGTACCCTATCGGTTACATTTTCTATGGCTTTAGTAATCTGGAGGCTCCCGCTCGATTGTTCCTGCATTGACCGCTGGACCCCTCTTGTCGAATCCCTCATCTTTTCCGAAGATAAGAGGATCTGTTCGCTCCCCTGTTTTTGCTGGAGGGTGGCGGACGCGATCTGTCTCACCATCCCGCCGATCAACTCCATTGAATCTGTAATTTCCTTAATCTGACTTGCCTGTTCAATCGTCGCTTTCTCGATTTTATGAGACATTTCAGTCGCTTGCAGGGAACTCTCCAGGATTTTCTTTAACGCCTCTCTTCCATTTAATGAAAGTTTTATTCCTTCTTCAACGCTGGCAAAACCGGATTGAGTTGCCTGGATCGCCATATGCACCTGTTCCCGGACATCCGTGATCATCTGGGCAATTTCCTGAGTAGAGGTCGATGTCCGGTCCGCGAGGTTTCTAATCTCATCCGCCACCACCGCAAAGCCTTTTCCCTGATCGCCGGCCTGGGCCGCGAGGATCGCGGCATTCAATGCCAGGAGATTGGTTTGTTTGGTAACCTCATCGATGACGGTTAAAATGTTACCAATATGTTCGGAGCGCTGCCCAAGCTGATTGATCATACGGACAGAAAGTTCGACCGCTTCTTTAATTTTGTTCATACCGCTAATGGTCTTTTCAACTGATTCCATTCCTAATTCTTTGGCATCTGCTGTGACTTTTTCAGACAGAGAGGCCGCTTGCTTCGAGTGCGTCTCGACTTCCTTGACCGAAAGGTTGATCTTATGGACGAAATTGAGCGTTTTTTCAGCGGAAGAAGACAGTGTCTCCGCATTTTTAGCCACTTCCTTGATGGTGGCGTTCATTTCAATAATGGAAGCTGAGGTTCCGTCTACATCAGAAGCCATACTGACACTCGTACTGGCGACCTCCTGCGTAGAAACGTTCATCTCTAGAATGGAAGAAGAGGTCGATTCCGCCGCCGCAGATAGTCCTTCCACATTCACAAATATTTCCTTAATAGAAGCATTCATCTGTTCAATGGCGGAGGAAATTGTCTCGGTTTCATTTGCCTGCAGCTTTGCTCCCTCCATGACCTGGTTAATATTTTGACCAATCTGACCGGAAACTGAATCCACCTGGTGCGAAACAGTTTGTATTTTTTTGACCATGCCATTTAAACTTTTCGACATTTTTACAAAAGCCCGGCTCAGAGTGCCGATTTCATCCTGAGAGTGGACTTCGATGGTTTGTGTAAAATCTCCGTCGGCAATCCTGGTGGCAACATGGGCCATCTGCTCGATCGGGCGGATAATTTTGGTCACGAATAAAAGGGCGATCAATATGCCGGCACAGATTATTAAAATGGTCAAGCCCAGGCTGATTAAGAAATGGGCCAATCTTTTTTCCTTCAGGTGTTGAAGCGAGATTCCAATACGGACCACTCCAACTTGATTGCCAGCTTTAGTGGTAGAAGTAAGGTCCATAAGTCCTGGTTCTAACGTCTTCGTCAAAATCGGGCTAATAATGTCGTAATAATTCAGACCCGTGAGAGAATCATATTCATAAATGTCGGGAGAAGTCGCATTCAGGGCTTTTTTTGCAGAATCATCGGAAAGAACATTTCCGATGATTCCTTTTTCCGTCGCGGTCAGGACTTTTCCCTGCTTGTCGAGGATCATGACATAGGAAACATCCAATTCATTCGAAATCCCGGACAAATAACCGTTTAATACATCTGTGTCTCCTACCATAACGCCATACAAACTGTTGTGCGCCAGGTTTTTAGCGAGAGACAGACCTCTCTGCTTTAACTCTTCCTTTAGGGAGGTTGTGGTCTGGACTAGATAAAAGCCGCTCATCAGAGCACCTTGAATAATAAAAAGCAAGCTGATAATGGCGATAAACTTCATTCGTAAATTTAATTTTGTGATCAAATGAATCCCTGTCATATTTTGACCTTTCAGAAAACATATTTAATTCAATTATTTTAATGTTATCATATTTTGAAAAAACTGCATTATCAGAGATCTAACTTGTAACGGATTTCAGCGAATGATATCCCGCACGATTCGGGCGGAGTCATGAGATTCTGGATAACTTTATTTTTTGTCTTGATTTTGGGAATCGGCTACGGGAAGATGTGAGACATCAATTGACAGGTTCAATTTATCTGGTATCCTAGAAGAAGTTCAGGCCAAGTAATAATTCCCTTGACCCGTTCCACATTAAAATAGAATTTACTTAAGCAGGAGGACCAATGTTAAAAGGCCGAAAGTTATCGATTGTTTTTTTATCCTATTCTCTTTTAGTTCTGTTTATTTTACCCGGTTCAGCGTGGTCGCAGGCGAGTGGTATGCACGGATCGGACTACGGGTCTCCGGCATCGTTTGCGGAATTTCACGGCTTTTTAAACGTCAATTACTTCGATTTCAATAATGAGTTAGGATCTGCGCCCCCTTCAGGCCTTGAATTACGGGATTTCTATCTCTCAGCCAAGAGCCAGCTCCGGCAAAATATTACCGTCTTCGGCGAGATTGAAGTGGAGCAGGGAACATTTAAGCTTGATCGAGGTTTCATCGATCTGCATCTTATTCCGGCATTAAATATTCAATTTGGAAGGTTCTTCACGCCGTTCGGGATCGACAAGGTGGTTTCCATTCAGCCCCCTTTTAATAAACTGGTGAGTATCCCCTTGCCGCTGGGAGAGCTGGGGTATGAAGACTGGTCCGATGTCGGCGTAGAGGCGTACGGCCAATTTTCGATGAAGCCGGCGTTTGTCGGATATCAGCTGGCCGTGATGAAGGGACCGGCCGGGCTGACCGAAACGGATTTACTCGATACCGAGAATAACCGAAACAAAATGGTCTATGGCCGTGTAAAAGCGGGAAGGCTTACTTCTGAGGGGACCCGGCTCGATGTGGGGGCATCCGCGGGCTATGGAAAGTATGACGATGCCAGCCAGAACATCATACGCCTTTTTGGAGCGGACGCCATTTTAAATTGGATGGGTTTCGACCTGCGCGGCGAATATATGGTCCGAAGCGGAGACGATGCGACAGCGGCTAACTTATGTCGTGGGAGCAATACGCCTACTGCTTGTACGCCTGCTCGCGCAAACGCGGAGGGGTACTATATCCAGCTCTCCTATCTTCTTTTGAAAAACCTCCCAAATATTTATTCTCTTGAGCCTGTTGTCCGGTTCGATAAGAGCGATTTGGCAGATCATTTTGGTCCGACAGACCCCGACACCACGCGACGTCGTGTGACCGTAGGTCTGAACTATGCTCCGTATGATCATTTTCATATCAAAGGAGAATACCAGTTCATAAAAAATGACGGGACCGATCTTCATAATGACGGGATGATGTTAGCTGTTGCCGCGGATTTCTAAAGAGCGAAGGAAGAGCTCTGAAGTTTTTTGCCAGAATGAGGAGAGAAATCAAATGAAGCGGATTAAGGAAAGGCTATTGAATCAAAAATTATTTTATCTACTGTTATTGGGGATATTGCTGTCTCAGGTGGTTCCCGCTCACGCGCAGTCTTACCGGGATCTGGGCCTGCCCCCTTCTGAAATTTACCAAAAGATGCTCGAATATGCACAGGAGAAAGATTTCGACAGGTTGTCCAAGACGCTCCAGCTCATCAAACCGGTGACCGAAGCGCTCGATACCAAGTATGCCTCGCATCTGAGCGAGGACATTCTGTCGGCGATCGGCAGGAAAGATGGAGATAAGGCCCTCCAGACGATCCGGCGGTTTCTTTTAACTGATATGAAAGACCTTCTCTCGATCGGAGTCGGCGCAATGAGGGAATCGGCGGAAAAGGCGACAACGAAATTTAAAACGGCCTATCTCGATTATTTATTGCTGAGCCCTTATATTCAGGTAAAAAGTTTTTCTTCGGATCAGAAAATTAAAAACCTTTTCCGGAGGGCGGTGACGAGATTCTCAAGCGAAGAAGAACTAAAATCCATAAGTGACGAAATCGAGAAAGAGCTTTTTAGTGCGGATCCCACTTTGAAACATTAAAGAACCCGGTTAGGATCCGGGGACTTTTCTCTTCATGACCTTTGTCTAAAAACGAGGCGACCAACGGGTTAAGAGGAAAATCTTTAAAAAATGATTCTCCCACAGACGCTAACCCTCTCCATAATGAGCTTTTCTATGACTCTTTCCATATTCACTTAATACTCCTTTAGAAGCGTTTCACTCAGCTTCATTTTTACGCAGCCTCTGCCAATTGCTGACGGTCGAATCTTTGCCTCCTATGGGTCACTCATGGACGCAACAGTACGATAAGCTTAACGCAACATTCCGGAAATACGAAATCTTTTGCATCGGCTTGAACATCGGTATAAAGTGGTGTTGGTACTCATAGGCAAGACTTCATCGCGGAGGCGATATGCCGCTAAATTATTCCACGGCCACCAAACCAGCGGTGCTCAAACGCTTTACACTGATTTACCTGCCCGTCGCTATTGTTCTTTCCGGCCTTCTCCTGTTGAACTTTCGACAGGACGAACAAAGGGAAATAGAAAATATAACGCAGCGCGAGAATAGTCACATCGAATTGGCCAAGGCTATGATGACACAGCATTTTGCGGATGTTAATTCCGATGTGCGTATCCTCGCCAATCTGTCAGTGTTGCAGAATTATTTGGACTCCGGCAATCCGACGCTTCATGATGAAGTGGCTAAATATCTTTTAGTGCTGTCCCAGGTAACGCGCCTGTATGACAAGGTACGTTATCTGGACGCCAGCGGCAAGGAAGAGATCCGTATCAATTTTAACGATGGCAAGCCCGCCATCGTTCCGCGCGAAGAGTTGCAGGATAAATCAAAGCACTATTTCTTCAGAGACGTATTCAGCCTGCGCCAGGGCGAAATATATGTTTCGCCGCTGGACTTGAACGTTGAACATAATCGCCTGGAGATTCCCTTCAAGCCGGCAATCCGTTTCGGTACTCCGGTATTCGACAGTGCAGGACGCAAGCAGGGGATTCTCCTCTTAAATTATTTTGCGAACAATCTGCTCCAGAGTTTTCACAGGGCAATGCAAGGGAACGACCAAAGCGGCATGCTGATCAATCGCGACGGCTATTGGCTGGAGAACGTAAACCATGCGGATGAATGGGGCTTCATGCTGGGCAAGAATGACCGCACCTTCGGACACGATTTTCCCAACGAGTGGCGCACCATCTCTATGGTTGAGAAAGGAGCGCTGCTGACAGCGAAAGGGCTGTTTATCTATAGCACCATCCATCCGCTGCTTTTGGGAGAGGTATCCTCTACGGGTTCCGAGATAGTGAGTGGGACCAGCAAGCAAATGATAACGTCCTCTGATTTCTACTGGAAGATTATTTCGTTCACTCCACATGCCGTACTGGCAGGCGCTCTCTTCTACAACCAAGCCCACAACAGGGTACTGATTGCCGTTATTTATTTGATTCTGGCGCTGGCTGCATGGATCGTCTCGTCCCTCACCTTAAACCGCAAGTATGCAGAGGAAGCGCTTCGCGTCGCCGCCACCTCCTTTGATTCCCAGCAAGGCATGATGATCACCGATTCCAACAACATTATCCTTCGGGTGAACCAAGCCTTCACCGTCATCACCGGCTATCCCGCGGATGAGGTCATCGGCAAGAACCCGCGACTGCTCAGCTCTGGCCGTCATGACACCCACTTCTATGCTTCAATGTGGAAGCGTATTTGTAGCAGTGGCACATGGGAAGGCGATATCTGGAACCGACGCAAAAACGGCGAATGCTACCCGGAGCATCTTACTGTCACCGAAGTGAAAGACCCAAACGGAAATGTCACGAATTACGTCGGCGCCATGACCGATATTTCTCTGCGCAAAAGATCGGAAGAAGAGATCCACCTTCTGGCTTTCTATGACCCTCTCACCCGGTTGCCTAACCGGCGGCTGCTCATGGACCGGCTACTGCAGGCCTTGTCTTCCAGTGCGCGTACCCGTCGATTCGGTGCGCTGCTGTTCATTGACCTGGACAACTTCAAGACCCTCAACGACAACTTCGGACATAACATGGGAGATTTGCTGCTGCAACAAGTCACCGAACGACTGACGGCCTGTGTGCGCGAAGCAGACACTGTGGCGCGCCTGGGCGGCGACGAGTTCGTCGTGATTCTGGAAGGCCTGAGCGAACAGGCTCTTAAGGCGGCGGCACAGGCAAAATCCGTTGGCGAGAAAATACTCGTAACTCTCAATCAGCCTTACCAGCTGGCCACGCATGAATATCTCTGCACCTCCAGCATCGGCGCCACGCTATTCCACAATAAGAATCAAAGCCTAGATGAACTATTGAAACAAGCCGACATCTCCATGTACCAGGCCAAGAAGGCCGGGCGCAACACCCTGCGCTTCTTCGACCCGCAGATGCAGAACGCCATCAACCTCCGCGCATCCATCAAAGTCGAATTAGACAATGCACTTAAGAAAGAGCAATTCCAGTTGTATTACCAAATCCAGGTGGATGATTCGCACCGTCCATTAGGCGCAGAGGCTTTGATCCGCTGGATCCACCCTGAGCGGGGTTTGGTCTCTCCCGCACAATTCATTCCGCTTGCAGAAGAAACGGGGCTGATCCTGCCGATCGGGCAATGGGTTATTGAGACGGCCTGCGCGCAACTCAAGATTTGGCAGCAAGACAGGCTCACCCGCGACCTCGTTCTGACGATCAACGTGAGTTCAATTCAATTCCGCCAAACTGATTTCGTGAGTCAGTTAAGAACTGCCATGCAACGCCATGCCATCAACCCAAATCTGTTCAAGCTGGAACTCACCGAAAGCTTGTTTCTGGAGGACGTCGATGACACCATTTCAACCATGAACCTATTGAAAGAAGCCGGTGTCAGGTTCTCACTGGACGACTTCGGTACCGGCTATTCATGCTTGCAATACCTCAAACGGCTACCGCTCGACCAGATCAAGATCGACCAGTCGTTTATACGCGACCTTGCTGTCGACAGCAGCGATAAAACGATTGTGCGCACCATCATTGCCATGGCACATAGCCTGAGTATGGACGTGATTGCCGAAGGGGTGGAGACGGAAGAGCAACGACAACTCATCCTGGATAGCGGCTGCTTTCACTTCCAGGGGTATCTTTTTGGCAGGCCAGTACCCATTGAACAATTTGAGGCTTTACTAAAGCAGATGGAGCCTTTGAGGGGGTAAACCGTGCGGGGAACTGACCCAGGGAATAAATGAATAGTAGGGTTTGCAAAACACCGACCCGGTTTGCAGGACCCGGCTTATTCTGTTATTTGCCGCGGGAGACAGCAGCCGGCCGTCCTTCTTCTAAATCGAGCAGGTCCACCCAGGTTTTAACGCCTTCCCTTTCCGGGGCGATTTTGTTCCGCAAGCTTACAAAGTATTGCAGGCTTTCCGGGTTGTCAGGCTGCCGGCTTAGAAACATTTCGTTCCACTGATGGATCTCTTCCGGACTTCGTTTCCGGGCTTTTTGACTAATCCAGTCGGCTAGCTTCGCGTTTTCCAGTTTTTGCGCCGCCTCATAAAATGCCGCGTCGTTAATTTCCAGAAATTCAAGAAGCCGTTTATCCAGGGGACAGGGATAAATGTACTCCCCCACGGTCCCCGCGGCTTTGGCCCGGGCCTTGTCCCTCATCCTGGCAAGATGAACATACCCTCCCATGATTTTCCGGGGACTTTCAGGAAACTGTTTTGTCAGATCCAGCGCTTTATTTTTCATTTTTCCTCTTATTTTAAGACTGTTTTATCGTACAGATGACCGTGTTGTTTTCGTTCAAGCCATCCACAGTGGCCTTTAAATCCATCATCTTATAAAGATAATCGAGGATCGGTTGCGTGATAACCTCTCCGGGAACAAGAAGAGGGATTCCGGGGGGATATACCGTAATGATTTCAGATGCGATTTTTCCTACGGAATCTCCCAATTGGAGATACTCCGGGTCGGTGAAAAAGGCTTCACGGGGGGTCATCACCGATTGGTTTTTAAACTGGGGAAGCCCGATAGATTCCAGCGAAGAGGGTTGATGCCCTTTGTAATAATCTTTGGCCATCTCTTTTAACGCTTCGGTCAGGCGGTTTAAATCGTCTTTTCTGTCGCCAATACTGACGATTACCAGAATGTGGAACGGATCGGCCATTTCAACCTGAATGCCGTATTTGGTGTTTAAGATGGCCGAGGCCTGAAACCCTGACAACCCCAGATCTTTGACCGAGATCGTCAGCTTAGTCACATCGAGATCGCCCACATTCGAGAACAGGGAGTTTTTTAAGGTATCCCTCCCGAAACAGCTGATCCCCTCAATTTTATTGATCTTTATCCTGGCATCTTCCGAAAGCCTGATGGCTTTTTCGAGGAGTTTAAGCCCCTCTGTCGCCATTTGCATCCGGGCCAGGTCAAGAGAAGCCATTAAAATATAAGAAGGGCTGGTGGTTTGTGAAAATTTCAGGACATTCGTTAAGGTCGTGTAATCGACCCGTGGACCCTGGGCATGAAGCATCGAGGCCGTGGTCATGCCGCCGATGATTTTATGGGTGCTTTGAACCGTCAGGTCCGCTCCTGCTTCCATCGCGGATATCGGCAGGTCGGGATGAAATTTGAGATGGGGTCCATGCGCCTCGTCGACCAGGACAACCAACCCGTGATCATGCGCGTATGGGATTATCTGTTCAAGATCGGCACAGATACCGTAATAATTTGGGCTGGTTAAAAAAATCGCTTTCGCGCCCAGAGGGACATATTCGTCCATCGCGGCTTTGGCCTCTTCAAAGGTGACATTGAGCGATATTTTCAGCTGTTCGTCAACACCAGGAGAAAAAAAGAAGGGCTGGGCGCCGCTCAAAATCAACCCGGCCAATACCGACTTATGGGCGTTTCTCGCAATTATGACTTTATCGCCCGGATTGCAAACGGTCATCATCATGGCATGATTTCCGCCGGTCGTTCCGTTCACGAGGAAATAGGACCTTTGGGCTCCGTAAGCTTTTGCGGCCAGGGCCTGAGCTTCTTTAATGACCCCTTTTGGTTTTTGAAGGGAGTCCACCTCGTCAAGGGTGGTCAGGTCAATGGAGAAAATCCGGGGGCCGACAAATTTACGAAATCGGGTAGATATTCCTTTACCGCTTTTATGTCCGGGGGTATGAAACGATACTTTTTTGGATTCTGCCAGGTTGACCATGGCATCGAAAAGGGGAGTTTTAAAGTGGTCATCCCCTGATCCATCAATAAAGGGGGGCTCTGGAGCGTCGCCTGGCATCTATTTCAATGATAGGTAAAGAGGGGCGTGTTATCTTCTATGATCCGCTCAGTTTTTTCAATTCGCTGACGAATATGTTTGGGAAGCAAAAACTGCCCCTGATGGATCTCTCCATGATAATATTGAAGCTCGCCTTTTACGGTCCGGGCGATTTTTTCGTCAATCGACTGAGGCGAAAGAGATTGGGGGTCAACTTCTTTAGAGGCCATGGCAAATCCCCATGGCAGCCCGAAAGAAGGGATACAGGCCTGATAAGGAGAAACAACCGGAAAAACAGTCTTCAGGGTTTGATAGACGGCGCTGAAATTCAAGAGCGCGTTCGCCGAAGTGGTTCCCGCCTGAAGCGAAATTACCCCGTTCCTGGTCAGACGATTAAAAACGATTGAATAAAACTCTTTGGTATAAAGAAGGTAGGCCGGCCCTTCTTCAACCGGTTCGGAAATGTCAATAATGATGACATCGTACATATCTTTGGTCTCTTCAAGATATTTGCGCGCATCCAGATAGCGGAGCTCCACCCTCGGGTCTTCAAACGAACCCTGGTGCCAGGCCGGAAGGAGCTCTTTACAGCTTTCGACCACTTCCTGGTCGATATCCACCATTAACACATATTCAACCGATTTGTGCCTGAGAATTTCTCGAAGCGTCGCCCCTTCCCCTCCCCCGACGACAAAAGCCCTTTTGGGTTTGGGGTGGGTTAACATCATCGGATGGACCAGCGCTTCGTGGTAGATAAACTCGTCCACCTCGCTCGACTGCATCTTTCCATCCAGAACGAGACAATCGCCATAGCTCCTGGTTCGCATGATTTCCATTTTCTGGAATTTCGTCTGCCTGGAGTACAGGATCGTTTCAAGCCCGTGGATATGACCTTCTTCGGGACTTAAAAAATCATGGAACCATTTGTAATTCTTCGGCTCTGCCATAAGGCGCGACTTCTTTCAGTGGCTTGTGGGGAAGTTTGACATTTCCACGGGACAAAAGTCCCCGTTTGACTTCAACGATCGATGGACATTTGCACTGGAACTTTTCAATCAGGTAGTCGGCGGCCACTTGCGGTTGAAGCAGATCTCCGCAGGTAAAAATGTCTACTGCCGCATACTTATATTCTGGCCAGGTATGGATGGTCAGGTGGGATTCCGCGATAACCACTGCGCCACTG
>JBGPKT010000047.1:0-17546 GCA_041486115.1 Nitrospiria bacterium
GCGTCGTTGGTATGAAGCGTGCTGAGAACCAAATGCCCCGTCAACGCCGCTTTGACGGCGATTTCCGCTGTTTCAAAATCACGGATTTCCCCCACCATCACCACGTCGGGGTCCTGCCGGAGGAACGACCGGAGGGCCGCGGCAAAATTCAGGCCGATATCCTCTTTCATCTGAACCTGGTTAATTCCTTCCAGGTTATACTCGACCGGGTCCTCGGCGGTCATGATATTCATATCGATCGTATTAATATAATTGAGTGCCGAATACAGCGTGGTCGTTTTACCGCTTCCCGTCGGCCCTGTCACAAGAACCATTCCCCACGGGCTTGAAACCGCTTTCATAAACTGTTCCATCGATTTGGGCTCAAAACCGAGTTTGGTCAGGTCTACGTTTAAATTTCCTTTGTCCAGGATTCTCATCACGATTTTTTCGCCAAATAAGCAGGGGAGAACGGAAACACGGAAATCGACCTCTTTATCAGTCGTTTTCAGTTTAATTCTTCCATCCTGGGGAAGCCGCCGCTCGGAAATATCGAGGTTTGACATAATTTTAATTCTGGAAATCAGGGCGGCTTTCATTTTCATGGGAGGCGCCATGACCTCCATGAGGGAACCGTCAAGGCGGTAGCGTACCCGGAACTTTTTTTCATAGCATTCGATATGAATATCGCTGACTCCTTTTTTGATCGCCTCAACGAGAATGATATTCACCAGTTTGACAACCGGAGCGTCCTCTACCTCTGCCGTAAGCTTGCCGACATCGACGTCCTCCTCTTCGGAGGAAAGAACATCGACTTCTTCGTCTTCTATATTCTGGAGCATCGTCTGGATCTGCTGGCTCGAATTGTAATACTTGGTCATGGCCGTCAGGATCCCGCTTTCTGAAGCCAGAACGGGAGAAACGTCGTACCCCGTCATGAATTTGATATCATCGATAGCAAAGATATTGGAAGGATCAATCATGGCGAGATGGAGCAATGAACCCGCTCGCTTGACCGGAATGACTTTGTATTTCTGGACAAGCTCCGACGGAACAAGCTTTACCACGGCAGGATCGATTTCAGTCTTTAAAATATCAAGGTAAGGAATTCTGAGTTGAGTGCTTAAGAACTGGAGGAGCTTCATATCGTCCATCGCTCCCATTTTCACAAGAATAGAGGTGAAATTGCCTCCATCTTTTTTGAGCGTCATCAGCGCTTTCTGAAAATTTTCTTCGGTAATCAGCTTTGCCTGGACCAGTAATTTACCTATTTTTTCAGGGGCCATTCTCACTCCAAACAGAAAAAATTATTGAGAAAACACGCTCAACGACCTGTTTTGAAGTGTATCCGCGAACCTTTTTTTTGTCAAACCACTGAAGATCAAACAGGAACGGCTTTTTGAAACCTGGCGCTTATCTAACGGAGGGTTTGGGCCATGAGGCGGACAGGGGGTATTTTTCCCGTCCAGATTTTAAAGGCTAAAGCTCCTTGATAAAGGAGCATGCTTAACCCGTTCAGGGTCTGGCACCCTTTTTTTCCGGCTCCGCGAAGAAAAGCGGTCATGGGAGGATTATAAATTAAATCGACGACTTTCAATCCTTTAAAAAAATAGTCAGGAGGACAGGGGGAGGGGTCTCCGGGATGAAGGCCAAGGGAGGTTGCGTTGATCAAAAGATCGGACTGGCGGATAAAATCCTTTAACGCTTCTCCCTTTGAAGGAAAAACCGCGACAGGAATGAATGGAAAGCTTTTCTGGAGTTGTTTTTTTAACCTCTCGCCATTTGAAACCGTTCGATTGACAATCCCCAGCGATGCGGCCTGTTCAAGGCATATCTGTGAAGCAACTGCCTTTGCGGCTCCCCCGGCGCCAAGAATCACCACTTGTTTCTTATGAACGGAATATTGCCATTCTCTTTTCAGAGATTCAATAAAACCGGGCCCATCGGTGTTGTACCCTTTCAGCTTCCCTTTTTCAATCACGACAGTATTGACGGCTCCTATCAAGGAGGCTTCCCGGGAAATTTGGTCCAGAAGAGGAACGATCCTTGTTTTATGCGGAACCGTGACGTTAAAACCCCTGAACCCGAGAAGTTTAAGAGCCAGGACCCCCTTCTTCAAGTCTTTCGGAAAAAGATCAAACGGGAGATAGCAGTAATCCAGACTAAGCGCATCGAACGCGGCCTGGTGCATTTGCGGAGACAACGATTGGGATACAGGATGGCCGATGATCGCCACACAACGGGTTTTTCCGGTCATGGCGACAGACTTTCTATGAACTGAAACAGTCCTTTTGCATTGGATTCCACGGACACGACCGGAACTCCCAGTTCCTCTTCGAGAGTGTTGAAAGGAGTATCATCAAGAAACAGATGGCTTTCTTCGTTTAGCGCGACCGAGGGCACCAGCAGCGCGTCGCCGAGACTTTTCCCTTTTAATTGCGATAGGATGTCCCTTCCGACAATGAGTCCGGTCATGGTGACGGAATGGCCTAGAAAATCATTGACGATCGGAAAGAGTTGAAAGGTCAGCCCCTGGATCTTGATCCCCTCCAGGATCTTTTTGAAATAATCATAAAAAGAAACCCCCGTGACAATGGAAATGGTTTTTTTCTTTTTTAATTTTTTGAACAGCGCCTCAGCGAGGATGTCACTCTCCGAAAGGAAGGCTGAAACCATCCCCACGCCATTTTCCAGTTGAGGAAGATCTTCGTAGTACTCGATGGCCGGAACAGGAATCTTCCCGATGATAAACATTTCATCCGCAGGGAAAACAAACGGATATCCGAACTCTTTTTTGAAGCCTTTTTGCCATTGATGAATTTTATGAATAACCTCCCGGGCATATTCAGGAGTCACCTTTTCGAGCGGAGCCAGTTTTTCCCTGAATTTCGTCAAACCGACAGGAACAATGGCCAATGACATCACGCGGGGATAGAATGTTGCGAGATCAAAAACGCTTTTTTCCAGATAGTTGCCGTCATTCAATCCGGGAGTCAGGACTATCTGGGTATGGAGCCGTATCCCCTCCCCGGTCAGTTCAGAAATCTGCTGGAGGATGGGAGGCGCATGGTCATTCTGTAACACTTTCTTTCTTAATTCGACATCGGTCGTATGAACCGAAATATAAAGGGGCGACAATTTTTGTTCAAAAATCCGCTCTTTATCTTTTTTAGATAAATTCGTCAGGGTAATATAATTCCCGTACATAAAGGAGAACCTGTAATCTTCGTCCCTGATATAAAGGGATTTCCGGTAACCCTCCGGCATCTGGTCCACAAAACAGAACTCGCATTCGTTGGGACACTGGCGGATTTTCATCGGCGGAAACTCAAGCCCCAGATCTTCGTCATACCCCTTTTCGATGTCAAGCTCCCATCTCTCGCCATTTTTTTTTCCGATTTCAACCAGAAGGTTTTCTTCGGCAATAAAAAATCGGTAATCAATCACGTCGCGGGGGAGTTTTCCGTTAATGGTCAAAAGCTCGTCTCCCGGTTCGATATCCATCTCTTCGCCGATGCTCCCCGGTTCGACGCCGGTAATCGATAACCCTGCGGGCATCATTTGTTTTTCATGATGAATGATCATTTTACGACACTCCTGTAAAGATAATGGAAACCCGAAAAGAGCGTAAAGGCCATGGTGATCAACATCAGCAAAAAGAGGCTTTTCGGATTTTTGTCGCCTGTCATAAAGAAAAGAACAAATAATAGATATAGAAATTGCAGAACCGTCGAAACTTTTCCGGCAAGGGTAGGCGTAATATTCACTTTCATTTCGATCATATCCATTAAAATCGTTCCAAGAACTAAAATCAAATCGCGGCTGACCATCGTCACTGAAAACCAGACAGGAACGACGCCGGTGATTGAAAGGGTAATAAAAGAAGCCACCAGAAATAGCTTATCGGCCACAGGGTCGAGATACGTTCCCAGCAATGTCCTCTGGTTCGCCAGCCGGGCAATCAAGCCATCCAATCCGTCCGTAATAAATGCCAAAATAAAAATACCCAGGGCCAGCGTATAATACTTATAAATGAGGCAATTGATCAGGAAAGGGATTAAAACGATACGGAAAAGCGTGAGAAAATTAGGAATATTGATCATTGTCTTTTTTGATTATATGTACCCCCTGGCCCGATTGTCAACCAGGAGTAATGGAATATAAGTTTTTCTTTACAAAAATTCATAATTCCTGTATAAAAATACACTAATAAATAGGTCCCTTCCCATCCATCTGGCTTTAAGTTGGAGAGCGCATGACACCGGCAGAAATCCATCAAGTCGAAGGTTTTGATCCAAGGAAGCGCTCATTTAACAGGAACCTTTCTGTTTTTAAAAAAGAGCAGACTTACTTCATAAAATTCAGCTATGAAGAGTCTCATCTGGAAACGCCCCTCTTTCAGACTCCTGCAGAGGCCGTTGCATCGCTGGCCAGAATGCTTGAAGATAAAAACTTCACCCTCTTGAGAACTAGAATTAACTTTAAAGGAGAGAAGTATTTAACCGAACTGGAACCCTGGATCAATCACTCATGAATTTTCCCGCGCTGAATTGTTCAAAGTTCAAAAATTATTCCCTGCGGGTAAACCCTGCCGAAGAAACGATCTCCTTATATCATTCAGAAGGCCTCCTTGTTAAATCCATCAGGCTGGAAGAACTATTCGGGTTACTACTGGAATCCAATAAAAGCCTCCTCCGAAAAAACTTGAGAACCTCTCTCGCGGTAAAAATCAAATATCAAAACTCCTCGGGCGTCTGGAACGAGAGTATTACCGGAACTTTAGGAACGGGAGGCCTCTTCATTGAAACTCCGGAACCCCTTCAAAAAGGATCCGAGTTCAATATTGAATTTACGCTTCCCGACACGCCGCTGCGGGTCATCAGCGCCAGGGGCAAAGTGGTCTGGACCAGGAATCAACTTGAAAAGATTCTCTATTTCCCCGGAATGGGGATGGAGTTCGTCAATATTTCTGATGACGAAAAATCAGCTATTCGCCGCATGATCATGTCCATAAATAAATCGCGGGGCATCCAGATCGGAACGGCCGATCAGGTTTAGCTTGCCTTCCATTCCCTCCCATGATAAATTACCCAAACTCATTATGGATCATTTTTAAAGGAGAATATTGTGAAAAAACTCAGCATTTTAACGATTGGTCTGGTTTCCCTTTTAGCCTGTCCGGCTTTATCCGAAGAGCTGGCAAATGTCAACGGTGTCTCCATTACCACCGACGATTACCAGAAGGCCATAGCCTCAGTCCCTCCCCAATCAAGAGCCCAGCTTGCCAATCCTGACGAAAAAAAGAAATTCGTCAATATTCTTGTCGACCGCGAACTTCTAACTCAAGAAGGCAAAAAAGCCGGAATGGACAAAGACCCGGTCTTTCTTGACGAAGTTGAACAGGCAAAAAAAGAGATCCTGGTGAATATGATGGTTCAGAAATTAAATAAAGATAAGGTAACCGACCAAGCGATCCGTTCTTACTTCAATAAAAACATCAAAGACTTCCAGATGATTCACGCAGCCCATATTCTTGTCAAGACCGAAGAAGAAGCTAAAAAGATTAAGAAAGAGCTCTCTGCAGGCGGAAACTTCGAGGAATTGGCCAAGAAATATTCTACCGACACGTCGAATGCCCAACGGGGCGGAGACCTCAGTTTTTTTAATAGAAAACAGATGGTTAAACCTTTTGCAGACCTTGCCTTTACTTTGAAACCCAATGAAATGGGGGGGCCTATAAAAACTCAGTTCGGTTTCCATCTCATTAAAGTTCTCGAAGTGAAAAACCCTAAATTTGAGGAGTTAACTCAGGAAAATACCCGAGCGATCCGGAGCGAAGTCCTTAACAGTGAAATTGAAAAAATGAAATCCGCGGGAAAAGTCAAACTGAACCAGGATGTTCTGAAGAAATTAAACTAACCCGGCGAATGATAAGAATGAAAACAGGCTTTAAGGTCTTATTTGTTTCTCTTCTCCTTTCTCTCATATCTGCTCCATCGTTTGGAGCGGATATTGCCGACACCGCAAGCACGAAGTCTGTCATCGGCAAGGGTATTCAGCTCACCTGGCTGGGACAGTCTGGCTTTAAAATCGTCTCCCCCGGTGGAAAGGTTATTTTAATTGATCCCTGGGCCGCTGGAAATACTCTCTATCCGTATAAGAACGCTTCGGGGGAACCTGATCTTACCCCGCTCCTTGACGCCAATATCATTCTGGTCACCCACGGCCACTTCGACCACCTCGGAGACACCATTCCGATTGCAACAAACCCTTCGGCCAGGAAAGATTTAAAAATTGTCACCATTTTTGAGATAATGACTTATTTATGGCAGGAAGGGGTGGAGCAAAACAAACTGACCCCCATGAACATCGGCGGTACTGTTAAAATAGGGAACATCCGGATCACCATGCTCAAGGCGGTTCATAGCTCCGGGATAGGACCCTTTGGCGCAAAAAGCCTGGTCTATGGCGGGGAAGCGGCTGGATTTATTATTGAATTTGAAAATGGATTTAAAATCTATCATGCCGGCGATACGGCGTTATTCGGCGAAATGAAATCGTATAACACCTTTTATCATCCCAATCTGATGATGCTTCCCATCGGCGGGATTTTCACCATGGGGCCAAAAGAAGCGGCCATGGCAGCCGACTTTGTTCACCCTCAATTCGTCATTCCGATGCATTATGGAGGAACGTTTGACCTTCCGGGAAAACCCGAAGAGTTTAAACTCGCCATGGGTAAACGTGGAAAAGGGATTAAAGTGATTGTCCCCGTTCCAGGCCAACCCATCCATTAACTTCCATATAACTTATAGGACGTCCCTTATTACACGGAACACCGGAGATTTTAAAAACATTCCGAATCTTTCCTTATGACACGTATAGATTGAACGAGAACTTCTTACTTCCTGAAATCAACAATTAAATCTCCTTTAAAAACCTGCATATTCCAAACTGTAATTTCTGGCCTTTCTCTTTATTAAAATGCGCTTTCTATTTGAATTTATAGGAATTATCCTATATAATTACCTATGTATTATTTTGAAAAGGAGAAAGTTATGGCTACGACCACGAAGCAGGCGAATTTTCTTTTGCCGGAAGATTTGCTCGATGAATTAAAGAAAGCAGTTCCAGGGCGTCAACAGAGCAAGGTGGTGGCCGAAGCCCTTAGAAAGGAGCTTAAGCACCTTAAATTGAAAAAGTCCGTTCAGGACTCTTTTGGAGCTTGGAAGGAAAAGGATCATCCCGAATTAAAGGAAGGGACAGAAGAATTCGTCCGGAAACTAAGAAAATCAACCCGGCTGACCCGCATCCGATGAAAAACATTGTTCTGGATACCGATATCCTCATCAACTTCTTAAGAGGCCGTGAAAAAGCTAGAACTTTTCTCTCTTCGTTAATTGATGAAGCGACCCTTTATTGTTCCGTGATTACTATTGCGGAGATATTTTCGGGGATGAGAGAGCAGGAAAAAAAGAAAACCGAAGAACTCCTGGACAGTTTGAATATAATAGAAGTTACTAAAAAGATCGCTGAAAAAGCGGGGAGTTATAAAAACAGGATCAAAAGTCAGAACCTCGAACTGGATGATTGCCTGATTGCCGCCTCGGCACAGTCAATAGATGCCATTCTTGCCACAGGAAATACCAAACATTATCCAATGACCGATATCAAAAAGATGGCCGTCTCGGGCCACAACGATTTAACCAAACAGATTGTGGATGATTTTTTATTATCCTAAAATTTACCTTCTCTCAAATCCGTTTCTTTGTAGAATCCTTTTTAGTATGGGATTCGTCACTATTTCAACCCTTTTTAGAGTTCGCTACAATGAGGACTTTCTTACCGGGGAAGTTGAGGAGACCGAGAGGTGAGAACGCAGCAAGTAACCCTTTCTCATTGGTTCGCTGACATGCAGGTTTCGCAGGGGCATATTTTTCTGAGGAGATCAAACGAGTAGATCCCTGTCGTATGTCCGTCGCTCCAGGAGATATGAATAGCGTAATTACCCACCGGAACAATCTCTTCGGGATGGATGTCCTTTGGAATAGCCTCCCGCTTGATCAAAGACTCTCCCGTCCACTCGTCGACACAGGCCGCGCACTGGCATGACATCCTTAAATACTCAAAAGAATAATCGCTTTGATGCCGGTCTTCCCAGGTCATCTGAATCCCGACTCCGCGGATATTTTTGATCTCCACCGGTTTTGAATAAGTCCCCATTATTTTTATTTTCCTTTCTCCGTTACAATTTCCTTAAGCCCTCTGATAAACGTCGTGGAGGTGTTGAGAGAGGGCATCCGAAAAAAATGGGGAATTCCGAGGTCTCTTGCCATTTCCTTAAACAGAACGTCGATTTCATAAAGCGTTTCCGAATGGTCCGAAACGAAACTAACTGGAACAACAAGAATTTTCTCGACCTTCTGCTCTGCCAGTTCCTTGAGCGTGTCTTCCACAGAAGGGCCTATCCACTTGAGCCTGCCGACTTTGCTCTGATAGGCTAAATGGACGACCTCTTCTTTTAATAGCCGGGCCCGGATCAACCGGACAGTCTCTTCGATCTGTTTTTGATAAGGATCACCGCTCTGAATGACCTTTTCCGGAATACCGTGTGCCGAAAATAAAATGTGGAGAGCTCCCGGGCTCCCGCCGGGAAAACACTTTCTCCCTTCATCGATCCTCTCTACGATCGATTGAATATAGGCCGGCTGGTTAAACCATTCCCGTATCGGCAGAAGATCAATCCGGAGATTCTTCTTTTTAATCAGCCGGTTCAGTTCATTCATGCCCGAACCGGATGTCGTTTTAGAGTATTGGGGAAATAACGGAAAGACGATCAGTCTTTGAATGTTCTCTTTTTCGATCTGGTCCAGAGCCTCTTCGATATTCGGGTGCCAGTAGCGCATTCCGACAAAAACCCGATAATTCCCTTCTCGCAAAAGCTCCTTTTCCAGAGCGTGCCGCTGGGCTTCGGTAATCTCGCGGATCGGAGACTTCCCCCCCATCACACGATAATATTCCCGCGCCACCGTGCTCCGCCTTCTGGAAATCCGGCGGGCAAGAAGCGGAAGAAGCCACTGGAAACCGAACGGAAGCGTCAAAATGTCTTTGTCAGAAAAAAGGTTATGCAGAAAAGGCTCAACGTCATCCAGAGAATCCGGCCCTCCTAAATTGATCAGAAGAACGCCGGTAGGAGAAGCCTGTTGAGAAGGATTATTTTTTATCATAGCCTTTCAGAAGGGTCCACTCCTCTCCGCCGTTGGAGGTTTTATATAAGCCCCCTTGTGTTCCCGCGTAAAGCGTTTGAGACTGATTTCGATCGATCTCGATCGCCCGGATGACCTTGCTCTCTAACCCTCCGGTTTTTGGAACCCAGGTCTCTCCGCCATCGGACGTTTTATATACCCCTTTATCCGTTCCTGCGTAAATGACCCGGGAATTTTTTGGATCGATCGCCAGTCCGATGACGAAAGGAGAACCGACGCCATTGGCCAGCTTTGCCCAGTGATCCCCTCCGTCCATGCTTTGAAAAATTCCAAGAGAGGTCCCCAGCAACAGGCGGGTATTTTGCTGAGGATCGATTAAAATATTGTTGATCCCCAGCCCCATGGCGCTCCCGACTTCGTTCTTGATCAGGCCGGCATTTTTTTTCTGCCAGTGTTCGCCCAGATCAGCGCTTTTATAAATTCCGCCGCTGGTTCCGGCATAAACGAGGTCGCTGTTTTTCGGGTCGATTGCGATCGAAACTGCATAAACACTCTCCATTTCACCCACTTGACCCACCTTTTCGATCCATTCGCCTCCTTCGTTGATACTTTTAAATACCCCGACGGTGGTCGCCGTCAAAATCGTTTTGGAGTCTTTCGGACGAAAAGCAAAACCATTCACTATCGAAACGTGCCCCTTCAACCCGATATTGATGGGATACCATCGCTGGCCTCCGTCAGAAGTCCTGTAAATAGCGTCTCCAAACGTCCCCGCATAGACCGTTGACGGGGAATACGGGTCAACGGCTAAAGAAATCACATGGGCATCTCCCAGCCCATCGCTCCTGGACTCCCACTTGGCCCCGTTATCCCGGCTTTTATAGACACCCTTCATCGTCGCGATATAAACAATGTGAGTATTGGAAGGACTGAGCGCAATGGTATAAATCGTCGGTTCATTGCGGGAACAGGCAGCTGTCAAAGCCATCCATAAGAGTAAAAAGACACAGGATTTCTTCACAACCGGCCCCCGATGAGAACCCCCTGATCCGCCGTGCCCACCAGCAGGATTCCGGGATAGGGAGAAAAGAAGCTCCTGGCATCGGCCAAAGCCCCTTTTCCGCCTCCCTTCGTCCAGACTCTCCCCTGGTCAAGACTTATAAATACCCCATTATTGGTTCCTGCAAAAAGAAGACTGTTTCCGTCAATCGTTTCAACGGCGGCCGCCTGGCATTTAACCCCGGCCGGAAGAGGGCTTAACGTCCGCCACTGAAAATCATGTTTCTGGCGTTTCCCTTCAAAAATTTCATTTTCCGTCCAGACATATAAATTGTTTTTAAAATAGGCTCCCCTGATCTCCCCCGAATGATCGGGCATGGGAATGATCTGGGGGATTTGCTCCCCCGGAGAGATTAAATACATCTCCCGCTCCGAAACCGCAAAAAGATCATGGGTGTCGCCGGTAATCCAATGGATTGCCCTTTCCAGAGGAAGAGCGACGGGTTCCCAATAGTTTGAGGAAATGTCCCGTTTAAACAACCCTTTCCCCGTTCCGGTAAAGACGTTGTTGGCAGAATCGATATAAAGGGAGAGAATGCCGCTCTTTCCAATCCCTTCCTCCATCAAAACCCACCTCTTTTTTAAATTGTCCCCCCGGTAAATGCCGTCCGAAGTCAGAATATATAAGGTATGTTCAGAATCCTCGACAAGGGTTTCAATATAATGATCCGTTAACCCTTCGTTCATTTGAAACCAGCTATTACCGCCATCTTTGCTTCTGAAAACCCCTCCTCCTTCGGTTCCGGCATAAAACCCTTTTTCCCGGTTTCCAATCAGGGTGGAGATCACCGGAAATGAGATCCCCCGTTCAAGGAGTGTCCAATGGGAATCCTCTCCTTTTTTCTGAAACACCCCGTTCGCCGTCCCCATCCATATTTGATTTTCACCGGTTAAGATCATCGATTGGACATTTTTATCAGGGAGGTCCCCATTTATGGCGCTCCAGCTTTGGCCTTCGTTGGAACTTTTATAAACGCCCTCTCCCGTACCGGCAAAAATCGTTCCGTCATGACCCATTTGAATGCTCCGGATAGAGGTGTTGACGAGCCCGGTGTTAACAGGAGTCCATTTATTTCCACCATCCGTTGATTTAAATATCCCTCCTCCAAAACTCCCCGCAAAGAGGTGGCGGCTTTTCGGAGATTGCAACAACACCCTGATGTAGTTTTCTACCATCCCCGTTTCTCCCTGTAATTTGAAACGGGGAGCGGCCCAGGTTTGACCTTTATCACTGCTTTTAAAAATTCCCTGTCCCCCTGTTCCCGCAAAAAAAGTCCCTCTGCCGTCAACAAGAAGGGACCTGACCAGCATCGATTCCATTCCTTTGTTCATCGCCGACCAATGCTTTCCCTGATCGCCGCTTTTAAAGACCCCCGATCCAGTGCCGATAAAGATCTTTCCCTGATACTCGATAATGGCCGCCACTTCCAGATTGGTCAGCCCGGCATTTGACTTCATCCAGTTCTTCCCTTTGTCTTCACTGGTGTAAATTCCGCCGTTGATGGTTCCTGCGAAGAGAACCCCCTTCCTAGATCCGTATAATGAGAGAATGAAAGGATGCAGGAGGCCGTTTTTAGCGGGCACCCAGGGATCTTTTCCCGATCTTATCCGGTAGATGCCATCCCCGAAAATACCGGCATAGACTGCTTTTTCTTCATCCACCCATAACGCGGAGACGCTTCCACCGGCAAACGGCCCGTTGGTCTGATAAAAGGTAAACTCCCCTTTTTGGGGTTTTTTAAAGTCAGGTTTATGCGTAATATAATTGAACTGTTCAAAACCTTTTGTCTCTTCCCTGGAACATTGGCGGGGGACCGTAATGGCAGTCAGGCTGAGTCCTAAAACGATCAGACCGGCCAAATAAATCCCTGTAAAAAGCTTCTTCTTCATCTTGAGTGTTCCTTTTTTTTCAACTCAGTAAAACAGAGGATCAGGGGAGAAGCTTTGTCGCGGCTTCAATCAAATCCCAGAGAACCTGTCTGGTGGTGGCATGACCAAACGGGTAAGGTTTGCCGGTGATTTCCTGATAGATTTTCTTTCCTTCTTCAACCGATAAGTCCAGTGGAGCGGGAGCTCCCTGGAAAAACTCGTTTTTCCTTTCGAAAGGGACTAAATGGGGATAGCCCATCGAATCTTTGGCAATGAGATATTCATGGCCCAAACTGTCCTGTACCCATAAACCGGTCTTCAAAGATGATGTTCCGAAAAAATCATCTGCTTGACCGACACCTGGCCCCCATCGGAATAAAAGACCGTTCTTTTCCCGGGAAGAAAAATTCCGTTGACCACCGCGGGTTCGTCATTAAAACTTTCGACCTGTTTTAAATCGCCTGACGGGGCAAAATAATAAACAATATAACGGGTATTGAGATATTTTCCGTCCGGCGTCGCCCGGGAGTCCTGAACATTGATCGTAAAACGGACAGGCCCCATGTTTCTGTTAATCTGAACAATCCGCCCCTGATTCACGCGGTAACGGGTATTCAATCCATCCCCATGGATTTGAACGAGCGCTCCGAGAGGATGGGAGTCTGATTCTCCCAGCGTCAGCCGGTGTTTTCCGTCGCTTCCGTCAAAAGAGCGATGTCCCCTGTGAACCGCCATCATTCCGATCTGGTCTTCGGCCCATTTAGATATCTCCGGATCAGGGAGAGTCACCGAAACTTCTTCGGGGAGGCGGACTTTAACCCGGCCTTCGACCATTTTTCCATTGACTCCCGCGCTCAGTTTGGCGGAAAACCCTTTAAAATCTTTGTTCCACCGGTAGGTGGTCTCATAAGCGCCTCTTAACAGCTCTCGGGCTTTAGGATCATCGGCAACCAAAGCGGCTTCCTGCCCGCTCACGTCGTCATTTTTCATTTTCTCCCCCCCTTGTAAGCTAAAAATCTAATATGCTATATTTAACCTCTAAAATCAATCTTAAATACTTGGCCGTTCGTTGGACGTTCAGAAGAGGTCAGTTTCAAGGCCGCAGGAACAAGGCAACCGGAGTGTACTGAGTCGGTACATGAGGATTGCCGGGTGACGAGAACGCCGCAAATGACCTCTTATCAACGGCCAAAAGGAGCATACCATCGAACCTTATTACTTGCCTTCAGGCGAAGAGATCCGGTTATTTAAAATCGCCTTTGAAACCAAGATGCCCGTAACATTAAAAGGGCCTACTGGCTGCGGCAAAACCCGGTTTGTCGAGTACATGTCGCATCAGTTAAAAGTCCCGCTGATCACTGTCTCCTGCCATGAGGATTTAACCGCGTCAGACCTTGTCGGGCGATATCTTTTAAAAGGGAACGAAACCATCTGGACCGACGGCCCCCTTACCACCGCCGTTAAAGAAGGGGGAATCTGCTACCTGGACGAAATTGTAGAAGCAAGAAAAGATACCACAGTGGTCATTCACCCTTTATCCGACAGCCGGAGGATCCTCCCGATTGAAAAAAAAGGGACTGTCATCCAGGCCCATCCGAACTTCATGCTCGTTCTATCCTACAACCCCGGCTATCAAAGCCTCCTTAAGGATTTAAAACAGAGTACCAAACAACGCTTTCTGGCGCTTGAATTCAGTTACCCCCCTTTTGAACAGGAGATTGAAATTGTCCGGCACGAGGCCGATCTAAAAGAGGAGATGGCAAAAAAGCTTGTGAAAATCGGACATAAAATAAGGAATCTCAAAAACCAGGGGTTGGACGAAGGGGTCAGCACGCGGCTCTTGATCTACGCCGGAAAATTAATCAAAAATGGCATCGACCCCATGTTAGCCTGTCAAATTGCACTCTCCCAGCCGCTTACCGACGATCCTGAAATGCAAAAAAGCATCAGGGAAATCGCCGCTTCCATTCTTTAATTGAATTCGATGCCGGACCGGTTCCCCGAATTTTTAGAAAAGATCTCCCTGATTTCACCTAAAGCCGCCCGCGCTTTTGAAAGAGAGGGGGAAGAAGTCCTCCGGGAACTCGATTTTGACTCCTTTCAACGATGGTTTAATCTCGGGTCATTGATCTCTTACGCCTCGTCTGCCAACGGGATCAAGTTTTTCAATGAAAGTCCGCGCATCATTCAACAGATTAAAAAAAGACCTGCTTTAAAACAATATCTTCAAACAGGGGCTCAGCTGGCGATCGAACCCAACAGCGTAGCGCTCGATTATTTTCGTACCCTCCCCCTTCTGGCCGGACATTTTTCACCTGAAAGAATTTCGGAATGGGCCCGAATCGGGAGCGAAGTGGCGAAAGAGGATTACCTGACGGGAACGGAATATTTTAAAGCAGGTCCGGCGATTCTCCATGTCATCGATTCGCCATTGCTGGAGGTCTGGGCAAAAATCGGACTTTTGCTTTCGCAAGAGGATACCCGATCGAAAACCTTTCATGCGCTCGAATACTTCAGGACCTTCCCGGAGATTCTATCCGGAGTCCGCCACCGATCTCTCCAGCCCCAGATTCTTAGAATCGGACAAGCCCTGGCTCTCCAGGCGGCCGAAGAAACCATCGGATACTTCAAGGCTATTCCCGGAATATTTTTAAATCTTGAGGAAGAAGAGGGGACTCATTTGATCTTTTCCCTCGCCGATGAAATCGTCTCCAAGGCCCCCTATGCCTTGATTGATTTCTTAAAACATGCCACCGATCTCTTGAAAATGATGGACAGGAACCTCCACTCGTTAAACCTGTTTGTTCAGGGAGGATTAAAAATCAAAGCTCCCCCTGAAGCGGTCAAAGCCTATTTCTCGCTTCAATCCAAAAGGGCGATGGATAACCTCAATGAACTCTCCCAAACCGCTTTCCTCCCCGATAGTTATAAATGGTTAATCTTTTTTGTGGAAATGATTGTCGGATATCCGGTTGAAATCGTCGCGGGACCTGTCCCGTCAAGCCGGATAAAAGGAAACATCGGGGTCATCACCCTCCCGGAAAAGATCAGCGTCTATTCTGAAAAGATAGAAAATCTCAAACTATACAAATTGATGGCCCTCCACGAAGCGGCGCATCTCGAGTTTGGAACTTATATCCCTCTTTCTGCCGAATCGATTGCAAGATTTCAAACCCTCGATCCCGTCCTTGCTCAAAACCTCTGGACCATTGTTGAAGAATCCCGGATCGACCATCTATTAAGAGAAGCGTATCCCGGAGCGGTAAGAGATTTACATCCGATCATGGAAGCCCAGAAAAGTAATCGCCCCGACCTGTTTAACCTTCCTCCGGAAAAAGGAATCCTCGAGGCGCTGCTCCAGCTTTCGATTCATGAAGAGATCCTCATTCCGGTGCCGATTATTAATCAGGTCTCCCGGTTATTTTCTATTTTAAAAACCATCTGGCGTTCTGACGCTACGGTTGAAGATACGCTGACAACCCTCTGCCGGCTTTATGAGGAATATCGCTTAATCTTTCCTGAATTTGAAAAAGAAGTAGAAAAAAGGATTGAAATTCTTTCGCCGGAAGACGCTATCCCTCATTATTGGAACATTCCGGAAAGCCGCCTCTCCCATCAGGGATTCGTGACCCCGGAGAAGGCCTTTCAGAGCGAGACCGCTCCGGTACGATCGTCAGAACAGGTGAGCCTCAGCGACAGGCCATCGGTCGGCGAGGCTCAGGATCAGTCCTTCCGCTTAAACGAAACCCTGGAGGAAGAACCTTTCTCCACAAATCAAACCATCAAAGGCATTTCAGAACACTATTTTTCATACGATGAATGGGACTGGATGAGCCAGAACTACAAACCGAACTGGTGCAAACTCATCGAAAAAGAGTTCGATCAACCTGCAGGAGCTTCTCATAAGATGGACATGCCGTACGGCGCGGTTTTATCCATACGGCGATATTTTGAAAAACTGAAACCTGAAAATTATCGAAAGGTAAAAAAACAACGGGATGGAGATGAAATAGATTTCGACCGGTTAATCGACATCTGGGCCGATATCCGGGCCGGGGTCTCTCCGGAAGAAAATATTTACATCCGGAGAGAAAAAAAAGAGCGGAACATTACTGCGGCTTTCCTCATCGATTTGAGCGGATCGACCCGCCAGCAGATCGCCCAAACGGAAAAAAAGATCATCGATATTGAAAAAGAAGGATTGTTTCTGATGACCGCTGCGTTAAACGCCATCGGCGACGAATTCGGCTTATTCGGTTTCTCGGGCCAATCCCGTAATCAGGTGGAGTTTTATACGATCAAGGGGTTTGATGACAAGGGGGGCTCTTCTCTCGATCAACGGATAGGAGCTCTTGAACCGTTGAAGCAAAACCGGGATGGCACCGCCATCCGGCATCTGATCAGGAAACTGTCCGCCCGGGAATCGAAAATTAAGTTATTGATTATCCTGAGCGACGGGAAGCCGCTCGATGATGATTATCAGGAAATGTATGCCCTTGAAGATACTAAAATGGCTTTAAGGGAGGCGAAGAACAACGGTATTCACCCCTTTTGCATCACGGTGGATAAACAATCCAATGAATATATCCAAAAAATGTACCAGGATGTCAATTATACCTTTATCTCGGATATTCAAACCCTGCCTTACAAACTCCCCCAGATTTATAAAAAACTGACCACTTAAGTTTTATGAAATAAACCTTTTGAAGTCACTGCGTTGTTTCTTATTAAACGGGGCCGGGATTAAGCCCGGAATTGCAAGTAAAAGAGGAGTGTTTAAAACACGCAGACCCGGTTTTTTCCTCCCCTTTTGGCCCGGTAGAGCGCCTTGTCTGCCTTGACAATTATACTTTCAGCGTTTTTGGTTTTCTCTCCTTGGATTGAAACCCCGCCAATGGATACGGTGATTCGGAGCTTATGCCGTTTTAAGAAGGGATGAAGGGAGACTTTTTCTCTTAACCGTTCTCCAACGATTTTCACTCCCTCCCTCGAGTTTTCCGGAAGGATGATAATGAATTCATCTCCGCCGTAGCGGCATGAAAAATCATATCCCCTGAGCAAAGAAGAGATGATTTTTCCCAATTCTCTTAAAACCTCATCCCCCGCTTTATGACCCAGCGTATCGTTAATATTTTTAAACAAATCGACATCCATCATCAAACATCCGATCGAATTTTTAAATCGCTGGCTTCTTATCCATTCTTTCGTTAAAGCCTGCTTTAAATAGTTTCTGTTATATAATCCGGTAAGAGGATCCAGGGTGGATAATTTCTCTAATTTCTTGTTCTTTACCTTGAGGAATTCTTGAACCTCCCGGATTCTCAAAAGATTGATTATCCGAACGGTAAATTCATCCGGATGAAACGGCTTTGAGATATAATCCGTAGCTCCTTGCTGAAAGCCGAGTATTTTTTCTTTCATTTGATCTTTAAC
>JBGPKT010000048.1:0-16857 GCA_041486115.1 Nitrospiria bacterium
CACCCATTTAAATAAGGGATGGTCCTCAGGCAATTGATACAGCTATAGGTCCAAAAATCAACAATGACGACTTTCCCTCTCAATTTTGAAAGGATTTCCGGTGAGGAATTAATCCAAGCTGTTATTCCTGTTATTTCCGGTGAAATTTTTTCTTTTTCGGACTCCCCATAAAATTCCAATAGAAGTAACGGGGCAAATGACATGAGAAGAAGAATAAGAATGAAATGTATCATCCCTCTCTGTTTTTTCAATATCATCCTTTAAAAAAAATAACGGGAGGGTAAAGCCACCCCTCCCGTTCATATATGACAGATTATGGATTATTTATGGGAACTATTTCTTCTTTTCGAATTTTTTCCTAAGCCAGAATTCAAAACCAATCACGAAAAAAACCACCACAACGGGAATACTATAGACCTTTGTCGGCACGGGTGGTTTTAAGATCGTATAGTACCAGGTTGAAATGGAGGTTTTGGCACCCTTATCTCCGTTGTTCCCATCCCAGATATAAAAGGAAGTCGGAATAAACTTGCCTGTGACAAACTGAGCATCCGCCTCGGTATCACTGGTAGAGCGATCTCTTATCAAAATCACCCTCCAATGTCCATCCGTATAATTAGAAGCAAGAATCTTGACATCTTTTGCATCCCGGCGAGTTAAGGGATTGGCAATACCTTTCCCGGTATATTCCGCGATCCCCCCGCTGGCATCCCATTTCCAGATGTCCGCAGGATTCTTTTCATCTCCAAAGATAAACCTCGGTTTTTCAGGTGCATTGAGAGATTCCCATTTGGCGGCAAATTGAATTCCGACAGAGTCGTTAAACACCGACCAACCATCGGCTCCTTTGGCCGCAACAGGATCTCCGGCCGGAGGGACTTCTTTCACTTCCGCAGGGGTCAATTCATAATTTCCGGTTTCAGGCTGACCTACACTTTTGTTCCGGTCGTCCCACTCCAGGAAAAAGGCAACCTCTTTGTCATTATACAAAGACTTCACCCACACTTCATCCACCAACCGGACAAAGTTTCTCGGTTTTTCAGTAATCTGACCCGCCAGGCCCACATAGGTTGCCTCCGTGGAGACCCACTCCTTGTTGTTAAAATCAGTGGGGATTTCCCCCTTGTTATAAGTTGATTTGACAACAAAATCCATGATAGGTTTATTGGTATTCGGGTCTATTTTTCTTGGAGGACAGAGAGAAATAGCAAAGTTTGCGACATTCCAACGATCTTCTACAGACAAAACGTCGGCAAAACTCGGCATCGGGGTGCCATTTAAACCGGTAGAAACCTCTCTGAAAATGTTTTTCGGGTTATAAGGATCTTCTCTGTTCCCTCTGAAATTCCAACATTTATGCAGATCAGCAGGAAGGATCGGGAAACCCCATTCATCTTTCTGGGTTTTGTTACCGTCTCCTCTCCCCTCGGAACCATGACATTCCGCACATTTTCCTTTTGTCATGAAGACCTGTTTTCCTTTTTCAATACTATCTTTAGAAGAAGAGACCTGTTTTCCAAAATCGATCACATGGTATTCCTCGGTATCTTTATCAGTAAAGTTTCTATCTTTTACCAGTTCTGTACGAACAAAACGGACAACCTGCATTCTTTCTTTATCGGATAAAATAGCACCCCACGCCGGCATGGCCGAACCCGGTAAACCATGCGTTACGGTCAAGAATAAATCTTGCTCTGTCGGAAGCTCGCCACTCCCAGTATGCCGGATTTTGAATGTTCCCGCATTAAAATTTCTTGGTCGGGGCCAAAGGCGGTCCGCTCCAGGACCATCACCGGCACCTGTTGGGCCATGGCACCAGACACATTTTTTGAAATAGATGGCTTTGCCGCCCTGGATGTCATCTGCGCTCGCTTTTTCTGGCATCCCGGCTGAAGGAACGACTTTTTCAGAGGCGGCTTTACTCCCTTCTTTTCCTTTTTCATCTGCGAAACTCATAAACGCAAGGAACAAGGAAAAGAAAAAAAATGTTCCGATGATTGTGAAAATAAACGGCTTACTTTTATATCGAGACCAGTTCACTTTTTTCATTGATAGTATTCTCCCTTACAATACTACTTTAAAATCTATATGTATAATGACGATTATTCCCAGGTTCTTGGATAATAACCGGTATGCCAGTATTCAAACTCGATGACTTTCCACATCTCATCGGTGGTGAGATGTTTTTCCCATGGGGGCATGGCAGATGCCCATGGAAAACCTTCTCTCGGAAGTCCGATTCCACCTTTTGAAACCCTCCAGAACACAAAGGTTTGTTGTAACTGGGCAATCGTTCCAGGATCGGTGAAATTTGCAGGAATCGGGTTAAATGCAAAAGCAAACATTCCTGCTCCATTTAAATTATCCCCATGACAGAAATGGCAGTTTTGGAAAAATATCTCTCCTCCTTCTCTGATCGTTTTTAAATAAGGGACCCCTTTATCATCGAACGGATTTGCCTTAAGATATTTATTTTCAATATTCTCTTCATATTTCCCATTTTCATCTACTCTGAATGGACTTTTTGCTTCTTGAAGAACCATATCTTTATTATGAACCTGTATAGAGGCAGGAGGCGCCGGATGAACCGTCCTTAACTCGATCGGCTCCTGAAAACTCGGTTTCATAAAATTATAGGTCCCCAGTCCGGCAAGAACAGGGAGGAGAGCAAAAGTGACTGTTCGGGCAGTTTTAAACCCTGAAGTCCGTCCTTCCAGGGTTTTAATGATTGGGTCTTTAAACTCGTTCCATGATTCATCGGTTGATGACAAGAGCAAAAAGACCACCAGAGTAATTAAACCCATGTAAGTTATTAACAATGCCGCCGGAATCGGCGGAAAGATTATAAACTTGAAAATAATATAGGCGGCTAATAATAACAATGCTCCTTGGAAAAATTTGGAAACCCCTCGTCCATAAATTTTTTTTAAGAAGTAATTCCCTGCAAGAAACAGAATTAAAGCAAAAACTTCAACCAGAATAAGCTCAACGGGCATTGCGCCAGGTATCCACAATCCTTTCACCGCATTTCCCCCTCTTTAATATTTCCCTTAATAGATACTGATGATTTTATAAAAACACCTTTAAAAATTAAAATCGGAATAGCCATTGATTTTAATTTCTAAAATTACCCACCCGCAGGTAGCATTCCATCTTTCTTTGCCGCCGCTGCGTCGAGAGACAATAAAAAGTCGGCCAAATTGGAAATCGCACTATAGGTCATCTTATTGGCAAATTCTTTTGGCATCGGAGATTCTGTCGGATTGCTTTTTGGACCAAATCCAGGAACAATGAACGCATTGGGATTTGTAATAGACTCCATAACATATTCTTTTGGCGTCGTCGCATGTGCTTTACCGGCTTTCACCCTTGCCTGATATTCCGGAGATGCAATTCGTTTTTTGGCATTGGTTCCTTCCATCAGAACAGGTCCCACTGTGCCAAACTTACCAGGAGTGGTTGGGATTTTATGACAGGCGATACAACCCATTTTCATGACAATATCTTGAGGTTTTTCGGTGCCTGTTAAAATGACCGGTCCTTTGGGAGCCGCCCCTCCCGCTTCTTCGGTTTTTCCCGGCTTCGGGCGGTCTGCTTCAGGAATGAATTTTTCATAAGCCGCTCTGATATCTTTCGGAGACGGAGGCGTGGCCCCTTCACGGGCAAACAACCAGGTATCCACCGCGATCTGTTCATCTATTGAGAGCTGTATTGCCCCCTTGTGTATTTCCGGCATCGGGCTTTCTTTATCATTTGAACCTTTTACGCCAAATCCGGGTACAACAAAACATGAGGGACAGGAATGGGATTCCGCGATATACTCCTCTGCGGTTGTCGCTCTTCCACAGCCTGAACAAGACTCCTTAACATTCGTAATCTGTGTTTTGTAAACATCGGATTTAATTCTTTCTCCTGCCCGGGTTGGAATTCCTGCCAGATTAGGGGCTCTTTCACTCAGTTCCCCGGCTTTAAAACCATGGCAGAGAGGGCACTGCCCTTTCCCTGCCCCTTTCATTGCCGCGGCATCGTCAAAGATAATTTTGGCTCCCATATCCGCAAGTTTATCCGTAGGCATCGTATCCACATTGATGGATGAGGTATCCAGCGCAACAGGGACTTCCCCTCTGGTTTGAGGAAGCCAATTGGCATAACTGGCAAATCCCCCGGTCACTAACATAAAAAATCCTATCGTAGAAACCAATGACCTGCCTGTTTTTATTTTAGAACCCAAGACCAAAAGAGCTATTGCTATTCCCAACATACTTAAGGCCAAAGTTAATTTGTCCACGAAACTCTCCTTATCACTGAAGATGACTGATAACGAACCAAAATAAAATAATGCTATCTCTCTTAAACATTAAGGATTAAAAAAAAGCCTTTTATAATTTAAATATAAAAGGCCTGTAATACTTTATTTAGAAGCTCCGGCAATGGCATGGCCATGCCCCCCGGCTGTTTTTCCAACCCGGCTTTCATCCATTGAGGGTACCTGCCGGACACCGGCAGAGAGTTCGGCCAGCCAGAAAACAAAAAGGGTGAATATCCAAAAGATAATCACATTGACAGACATCATGTTCGAAGCAAATCCAATAGGATGGGTAAAGGCCCAGGGAGAATTATCCCGCATGATTTCCATCACATGCCAGAAGAGCCGTACTGATAACCGGATATAACCCATCAGCGCCATTAGCCAGGTAAAAGAGACGGCAAGCGCAAACATCGCATATTGAGACCGGTTTGAAATGGTCCCCCATAAAACAGGACCGGTCGACTTCGCCCCTTTCATCATGGCCAGGTTTATGGCTGTTCCGATAAAGAGACAGGTCAGGGTCCCCGCAACCTGAGGCACGGAAAGACCGACCCTGACGTTCGCCGGAATGTAATACCCATAAATCGCCAGCCACCAATTGTTTACCAGCGCTATACCAAACATGGAGAATAAAAAGGCATTTCCTAAATTCTTCCACTTGACTGTAATGATTTTATTCGCACGCTGATAAATCGTGAAGGTTAAAATCACAAAGATGAGCATGGTGTTCACCGCCCCGTTTTTAGCCGACATCACACCAAAGTTACCGACGACAGGATGTTGCTGCCCTCCGATCGCCTTCAACTCGGTGGCCGTCAATACGAGCGTATGAGGGGTTAACCAAACAAGAAAGGCCGCCGTCAAGCCGAAGAAAATATACTTGATGATCCCGGAGTAACGTTCAGCTCCCTTCATTCTTTGCATTCCGTTAAAAAGGTAATAAACCACCGAGAAAAAGAGTGCGCCGATCAGCACGGCTTGAAGAATGAAAAGCCAGGCTAACAGCCCTCCCATCAAGGTAATACCCATCTGCTGTCGATAGGCATAAACCTCCCGCATGAGCCAGTATCCGGCGAACGGAAGAGGGATTAACGCTCCCACGGCAAAGAACATTGAGATGTACCCCATCCAGTCATAATAGGCTTTTTCTTCCTTTGTTTTAGAGGAGAGAAATTTATACGCGGAATAAGCGGCGACGATGCCGCCCCCAAAAACCATGTTTCCGATGATACGGTGAACGTTAAGCGGATTCCAGAGGGCACTGTGGAGAAGGTGGGCATAATTTCCGAGAAACTGCCCTTTTTCATCCACTCCGGATGGAGACATCATAAAAGCCAGCCAGGAGTTAGCCAGCATCATGAGTGTCGTTCCAAAAACATTCAATAAAATACCGAGCGTCGCATGGACCCATTTTAAAAACCCTTCTTCCATCTGGTGCCACCCATAATAATAAATGTATAGGGTTCCGCTTTCCGCCAGGAAGAGGAGCGCATAAATATGCATGAAGGGCCTGAACAACGAAGCAAGATAAGAAAAAAAAGCAGGATAAAGGGTAATGAACGTAAAAATCAGGAGACCGCCCAAAATCGCCGTCACGGAATAGGCCGTGATGCTGATTTTAATAAAGTCATAAGCCAACTGATCATACCGTTTACTTGCCACAGGATCTTTCGTCAGGAGAGAAATCAGTTCTATCACCATACAAAAGATCGGAACCGCCAGAACAAAACTTCCAAAGAAGAGATGCTGTTGGCCGATCGTCCATACCACTAGGCGGCTTTCGCTGAAGACCCCAGGCAATTTGGTATTGGGATAATCCTTTGCCATTGTTTTGGGGGCTGGAGCACTGGAAATAGGTCCATCGGTTTTATAATAGACATCTTTACCTGTTGGAGGAGGTCCGGAGGGGGCCGCTGCATCTTCGGCATAAGCAAGGGATTGAACAAACGGAATGGCGAAAGAAAAGAGGGAAAGAACCATGAACCCCAAAAGTACCAGGGAAACATATTTTTTTGACTTTTTAATGGCCTTCATATTTGGACTCCGTTATTTATTTGACTTGATGTTCTTAACCATTCTATAGTTTATAGATTTAAGTCTCTAAACTATAATTTAAACAACCTCAAAATTGTTTTTAACCGTTCTGTTAAAAAACACTTCGAATGTAATCAAAATATTTTAAGCCCTGAATACCCATAAGAAACCAATCTATCGTCTGGAAATAGACAAACCAAATTCCGATAGAAACAGCCACTCCTACAAATATATTATTCATAAAAACTCTCCCGTATATTTAAAATCCAGAACAAGGCCATCAAGCCTTATTAACGATGATCAACCTGAGGTTTCATATAGTCCCAAACCAGAAAATAAATAAGATGGAAATTATTCCCACTACAGTATATAAAATCGGACCGGCATTTTTTGGCATATTCCCCTCGTTTTGTTTAAACAAAATTTAAAATAGGGGCTCACGTCGCCCCCTTCACCGGCAGAGCCGGATGAAGCTTCCCTCTCTCGCTCGCTTTGCTCGCTGTTCTTTTTCTGTTGACGAAAGAAGTTACACTCAGGTTTGTCATAAAGACCTGCATGAAGGTGAATTTTTAATAAAAAATGTGCACAAATAAGCTTTATGGCTGGGGAATTTACTACACTCATTTTTATTTGTCAAGCCTTTTCGCACATCTAAAACCAATTGTGACGTCCCGGTATTCAGGCGACATTTTAAAGCGGGTAATCACCTCTCCCCGCTGGATCGAATCGTTCCAGGAACCACCGCGGATGACTTTCAATTGACCGGTCGAAGGGCCTGAGGGATTCAGGGTCGACAGGGTCTGATACGCCTTTTCTTGATACCAGTCATTAACCCATTCCATGGCGTTCCCCGCCATATCATAGACGCCGTACGGACTCTTATCATTTTTCAGACTCCCAACGGGAGCGGTATAGAAATAACCATCTTTATCACCCACGAAATTTCCATTCATCGGTTTGTTATCATTCCCCCAGGGCCATGTGCGCTGGTCTCCCCCTTTTGCCGCTTTTTCCCACTCGGCCTCTGAAGGAAGCCGCTTTTTTTTCCAGGAGCAATACGCATCGGCATCTCCCCACGAAATCCCCACGACGGGATTAAACGGATTCATCAGAAGAGGCAGACTTTCGGAACCGACTGCAAGGTATCCGGCCAAACGCGGTTTGCGATGGCCCGCGGCGGATATAAATTGATAGAATTGTGCGAAAGTCACTTCGTATTTATCAATCGAATAGGCATTGAGAAAAATTTTACGGGCAGGGCGGCTGGAAAAATCTCCTAAGGAATCATCGCCGAGAGTGAAATATCCCGCAGGAATATCGATCATTGTTTCAAATTCTTCGTTTATTCTAACCGAGATAATATTGGCTTCCGCCCTGGCAAACTCTTCTTTTGTTTTTTTTACTTTGTCAGCGAGAAGAGTGAACTGTTTCTTTTGGGAATCGGAGCTCTGCGGCGCCGGTCTTTGACCATGGAAAAGGGCCAGCTGAATAATCACGACAAAAACCGCCATGATAAACAAATAGATGAAGAAAAGATTTTTACTCAAGACAAATGCCTTACTTCAGCGGTTCTGATTTTTTTCGAGAAGCGCCGCCGCCTTTTACGGTCTTCGGATCGAATGATCTAGAGTTCGGACGGGCATTTCTTCTCTCAACCAGTTGACCGGCAAACAACCCCGCTAAAAAGACTGCCGACGCATAAAATATGACGTAAAACACGTATAAAACATGTTTCATCTGGACTCTCCGATTTGATTATTGCTTTTAATTTAGGGTTCACATCGCCCCCTTGATAAAAGCGTCTGTCCGCTGTGGATCCGCTCCTGACACTAGCTTGGACCCTCCACACTCGCTTTGCTCGCTGTTTTATCTTAAGCCGGCTTTTTCATCCGCTCCGGATTTTCTTTTCTGTTGAGACATCTGATCCATCCACCGCCGTTCAGACCTTTGGCCAAATTGCATGCCGATCAGAAAAAAAGTCGAGGTAAACAAAATCATGTAGCGGACATAGAGTTTGCCCAGCAGCTGATCAATGACCACCACGGCAATAGAGATGGTCAAAAAAAAACTTAGATAAAATTTAGCCTTGAAACTCATCGATCTGCTATTGAATCCCTATTGAATGATGAAATCCGGGTCTTCTCCATTTTTTTTCCTGTTTTAAACCCGATATAAAAAAAGAAAAACGTCATGGCAAGAACAGCCAGAGGATAAAGTAAATAATGACCAACTAGTGAATAATATTCCATAACTATTTCCTTTTTAAGAAAAAAGTATTATAGTTGAATGTCTCTTGAAAGGTCAAGGAAGGAAGCGTAAAAGCAAGATACAGCTTGACTCTTAAATAAAACAATGTCAATCTTCAAAATTATTTTTATCCTAATCTGGATGGATCTATGGACGAACTTGAAATTAAAGAGAAAAAACTAAGAAACAAAGCCATCTTTGATTACATTGTCTTAATGGGCATGGTGGTTAATATTGTCATTGCGGTTTTTATGGTCCTTTATTATTTCAATCTCTTATAGATATCCGGCGAATAAAGCGAGCGTGGAGGGTCCGAGCTAGCTTTGTCGAAGGGGGCGACGTGAGCCCCTATAATGGATCTTTTGCGCATCTGAAACCGATGACCGCACTTGTCTGATGGGGAGCGGCCTGAAATCTTTTTGCTGTTCTGGCGTTCAAGGGGACATCATCCCAGCTCCCGCCTCTGATCACCTTGAACTTTCCGGTTTGGGGGCCTTTAGGATCTTTGAAAGGGCCGGAGAGGTAATATGTTTCATCATACCAGTCGGCCACCCATTCCGCGACATTCCCGGTCATATCATAAAGCCCATAAGGACTTCTCCCCCTTTCAAACCTCCCCGGTGGGGCTGTGTATTTAAATCCATCCTCCTCGCCCCGGAGATTTGCGGCCTGATCGGTCCATACATTTCCCCATGCCCACTTAAAAGCGCGTTCCCCCCGCGCCGCTTTTTCCCACTCCGCCTCTGTGGGCAGCCTCTTTCCGGCCCATTGACAATAATTTCTGGCATTGTCCCACGAAACGCCATTAACGGGAAGATCATCTTTTGTGAGTAACGAGGGGTCGTCCATAAAAACCGGGATCACCGGTTTGGCCTTTGAACTAATTCCTTTCAAATAAATCTGATATTGCCCATGTGTCACTTCGTCAAGGTCCATATAGTACGCCGTTAAATAAAGGGTCCTCTGGGGATTTTCATCAAAATCTCCTTCATTGGGAGGACTTCCCATAACAAAGGTCCCTTCAGGAATCAACACCATCGGAGCCTCGTCGATCCCTTTGATGACTTTAAAATCCGAAAAATTCCCGGGATTTGAAACCTCCGAACTCTCTTCTCTTATGGGAACCTGAACTTTCTTTTTTCCAAGATAATCGGACACCCCGTACCAGACAAACGCGGCAATCATGAATACAAAAGCAACTCCGGCAGAGATAATCCCATAATATAAGGCATCTTTTTTCATAGTTGACCGGCTGACCTCTTTAAAAAAAAACAGGCTGAGACTTTTCAGTCTCAGCCTGTTTTTTCATTTTTTTATTGGAATTACTTTGCGGCAAAGGCAAAACTGGCTGTTGCTTTTCCGCCCGCCGTAATGTTGATCTTGGCTTCCTGCTTCCCTAAAATCGGGTGCCAGGCATGAAGTTCATATTCTCCCGGAGGAATTCCATCGATTGAAAATGTCCCGTCTGCCCCGACAATGGCATAGTAGGGATTTTCAACCGGATAATAGTAGGAATTCATATAGTTATGCTGATCGCATTGCAGATGGAGAATACTTTCCTTTTTCCGGAGAATCGTCGGCTTATTGATCGTCTGATCTTTGTTCGGAAGAGGAAGGTTGAAAATAGTTGAATTGGCAGATCCCGATTCTTCATATAAATGAGGATTGTGGAGAACGCCTGTGACTGTTTTGGGATCCGTCGGATCGGCATCAAGGTTCTTGACACGAAATTCCGCTTTTTTCATGGCCACACCTACAAATTTGGAAGGCCCTCCCTGAACCAAAAACCGGCAATTATCCGCATTTGTATCCGTGCCGCTAAATTTAAAAGGTTTTCCTTTTTCAATATGTTCAATAACAACAACGACATCAGCTAATGCGCCGTCTTTGACATTGACATCATGAAGGAGGCGATGCCCTTTTCCATCGCCGTCAACCGCTCCGCAGAATTTCGGCTGAGGAAATTTTCCAAGTTCAAATTCCTTGGGGGCCGGAACTGCGCCTTTAAAAGTAATTTTACCGCTTACAGAACCTCCGTTGGCTACGGGAGCCTCTTCATATCCGAATGCCGGCAATGCGATCATTGCGGATAATACCGTAGCCATGACCAACCCTTTTCCAAAACGCTGCATACAATCTCCTTTCAGAAATTTTTAAGGAATACTCTATTCCTTCATTTTTTAAATGACCTTGAGCTGTTTTTTAAACGCCCTCAATCAGCGGGATTTTTGAACCACCTTCTGTAAAATAAAAACAGGGTGGGAATATATAGTAAACCTGAAGGGATGTCAAGATTTATTTGACCGGGCTCGTTTCATTTTTTCAGAAATGGCTTTACCCATATCAAGTCCCTGTGAAAGACAATCCCATACCGAAACTCCTTTTAAATAATTCCCCGTAAGATAAACTCCCGGAAGTTGACTCAGTTCCTTTTCAATTGTTTCTATTTTTAAAAGATGGTTCAAATCGTATTGCGGAATTGCCCTGAAATGCCTTATTAAAGAAACCATCTGAGGGTTAAATCCGCCTCCGAGAAGGATGCCGGCTTCTTTTTGGGCAATCTCGATGATTTCTTCATCTTTTCTTTGCATGACCTCTTGATTCCTCATCCCTCCCATGAAACAGGTTAAAATGATTTTTCCATCGGGTGCCCGGCCGGGATAAAGGTTGGAGTTAATCCGAAAACCGAGAAGATGATAGTTTTCTTTTTTTGGAATTAAACAGCCAGACCCTTTGAAAGCCTTGGCCAGGTCTGATTCTAAAAATCCAAAATTGACAATCACCACCGGTGCATAGCGAATCGAGTCAAGCGCACGGGATAGAGAAGGAGAAAGATTGGAGACCAATTTTGCCGTTTCGTAAGCCGGAGCCGCAAGAATGACCGCTTCGGCTTCGATCTCGCGGATCGTTCCGTTTTGCGAGGTCGTCAGAATAAACCCCGGATCGGGAGACGTTTTTTTTGAAAGAGCCGTAAGGATAGTCCCAGGCTGAAAGCGCTCTCCGAGGACCTCGGCGAGCCTGCGAGTCAGACTCCCCATCCCGTTTTTAAACGAAAAAAGATCGATCCGTTTTTCCCGTTTTTCTTCTTTTCTTTTTTTTATGAAACCTTTCAGAACACTTCCGTACCGCTCCTCCAGTACGCAAAGCCTCGAAAAAGTCGCTTCCATCGAAAGGGTGTCGGGATTTCCGGCATAAATTCCCTCTATGAGAGGGTCAACCACATAATGTAAAAGTTCGGCGCCGAACCGTCTGCTGACAAACTCTGAAACACTTTCGTTTTTTTTAAACGGTAAAGGTGAAATAAACAGTTCAAGACCGGCTCGGATCTTCCCTTTGAAACTGAGGAGCGGTGTAAACAGAAGGTCTTTAGGTGTGCGGGGAAGGCGGACCATTTTCCCATTTTTGAGAATATAGCGGGATTTCGATGCGGGAGATTGAAAAATCTTTTCGTGATCGAGTCCGAGTTCGCGGCAAAAATCATCTAACCTCGCATTGATATTGATCAGTGAATTCGGCCCCCGCTCAATTAAATACCCCTCTTTTTTCTCGCTTCTGATCAATCCGCCGGCAGTCGATTCCTTTTCGAGCAGTGAAACATCCACCCCCTCTTTTTTTAAAGCATAAGCGGCAGACAATCCGGATACCCCGCCCCCCACAACAACGACTGTGCCCTTCATTGGAAGATCTCTCTCTTCAGCTTACTCTTTGATTTCAATATCCACACCGGCAAGTTTAATAGTATAAAGGCGATAATAAAGCCCTTCCTTTTTCATCAGTTCCTCATGGCTTCCCGACTCAATGATCTGACCTTTGTCCATCACCAGTATCAAATCGGCAGAGCGGATCGTCGATAGCCGGTGGGCAATCACAAAGGTCGTCCGGTCGGCCATGAAGCGGTCAAGCGCATCCTGAATCAGGGTTTCTGATTCGGTATCGAGTGAAGAGGTGGCTTCGTCGAGAATTAAAATCCTGGGATTTTTTAAAATTGCCCGGGCAATGGCGATCCTCTGCCGCTGGCCTCCCGAAAGGTTGACCCCTTTTTCACCGACTATCGTCTCATATTTCAGGGGAAATTGCCTGACAAATTCGTCAACATGGGCCGCCTTTGCCGCTTCGATCATTTCTCCTTCCGCGGCATTCAGTTTTCCGTAAAGAATATTTTCCCGAATTGTTCCCCCGAATAAAAAGGTCTCCTGAGGAACGAGACCGATCTGTGAATAGAGCTCGTTCAACCTGACCGTACGGATATCTTTCCCGTCAATTTCGATCGTCCCTGAAACAGGGTCATAAAAACGGTGCAGGAGGTTAACCAGCGTGGTTTTCCCCGCACCGCTCGGTCCAACCAGGGCAACGATTTGTCCGCGATGGGCCTTAAAGCTGACCTCTTTTAGAATTTCTCTTCCCGGTTCATACCAGAAACTTACTTGTTTGAATGTCACGCCGCCGTGAATGACCCCCATGGAAGCGGCATCCTGACGATCGGTCACCTGAGGCTTGATCTCCAGAATTTCAAAAACGCGCTCCGTCGCTCCCTGAATCTCTTTGATTTGCGAAAAGATCCTTGCGAAGGAAGAAAAAGGGAGCATTAAAATCCCCCCATAGAGGACAAAAGCAATTAAATCTCCCGGGGTCATTTTTCCATGAATGACTTCCGAGCTCCCGTACCAGAGGACTAAAACCGCCGCCGATAACGTTAAAAAGGTAATGACCGGAACAAAGAGCGCCAGAACGCCAGAACGCCTCATGGAAATATCAAAAATTCCGTTGATCTGTTTTGTAAACCGCTTCCCTTCATCTTCTTCCCGCACGAACGATTTAACGATCCTAATGCCCGAAATCACCTCTTCCAGCAATGTGCTGTTCTCGGCCAGATCATCCTGTATTTCAGCGGAAAGTTTTTTCAACCGTTTTCCAAAACCCCTCCCCACAATCACCAGAAAAGGGACAAGGGCGAGAATAATCAAACAGAGGCGCCAGTTCATATAAAACAAAATTCCGACTCCCCCCACGAGCGTCACCAATTGTTTGACAAGGTCGGTCGGAATATTCGTTGCAATTTTCTGAATCACGGTCACGTCGTTGGTAAGCCTTGATATAATCTCTCCGGTTCTCCTTTTTGCATAAAAACCGAGAGAAAGACTTTGTAAATGATAAAAAAGCTTGATTTTAAAATCATTGACCAGCTTCTGGCCAACCCACGACATGGTATAGCTCTGAAACATTGAAATCAGGGTTTGAACAAAAAAGAGAGCGAGGAGCACCTGGACGACCGAGGCCGTCGCCGATAAATCACGGTGGACCATGACTTTATCGACCAGAATCCGGACGTTCCAGAGAATCGCCAAGTTAATTCCCGCGACCAGAGCCAAAAGAACGGCAGCAAAAGAGATTATTTTATAATAAGGAGAGATATATTGAAGGAGATGTCTGATTTCTCCTCTATTTTTCAAGCGGGCGCGGGTCATTTAGAATAAATTTTTTAATATTTTAACCGTTTATTAATACTCAAAGGAGCCCAATGATGTCAATCAAAATAAGTTTCTCAGATCCGGTCCTTCTACCATCCACAGGTTGCTGTGGACAAGTTGTTTAAAAAACCGTTTATCTTTTTTTGTCTCCTCTGTTTCTGCCATCGGCAGCAGATTGCCTAAATAGTAGTCTATGAAACGTTTAAAAAATCAACTGCTCATATTAAACCATTTTTCAGGATAAAGTTCCGTGAATTAATTGAAATGAGTGAATTTACAAGATATAGCGTATCCGTTTAATCCGGACGCTTACCGGTAGCATTGAATTATGAGATGAGATGAAGTAAAGTAAAAGGAAGTGCCGTTTAAGATATCTCTTTGCCTATTCCGGAAAATCGAGACCTGAAACAAATGATTGAAGAATGAAAATCTTCACATTATTTTCTTGCGGGTCGACTGGAAAAATAAAGAAGCCCGGACGATCGGAGGCATAACCTTGAATAAAACCATAAAGGGTTTCTCCATCTTTGCAGCGGACAATCGCTTTCCTGCCATGCGGCGACTTAGGGGTATTAGAAAAATCTTTCACCCCTTGATACTCTTTATTTCCGGTAAAATCTTTTACAAAAAAAACCGCTTTAAGTTGTGAAAATTTGACTTCTACAGGTTCATGGTGAGATGTTGGGCTGGCTATTACCGTAAAGTGAAAGGTATCCCTGTTTGGAGAAAAATTGAGGGATGTCCCTTTCATCACCATTCCGTCTCTAAAATGAATAACTAATTTTTGATCCAGCGCCATGGAAGTCCTCCTCTTGATTAAAATGCCATGACTATCAGGCCTCATTACTTATCAAAGGATCGCAGGATAGTCAATCAAAATCAGCACCCGCATCAGACAAAACACACCGTAAAAAAAAGTGAAATAGGGTGTTGACAGGTCTCTCCCTATTTTTTATGATATCGCCATTCGGAGAAATTAAATGATTCCAACCATCGAATGGAAAAACGGGGCGGTCAGAATGCTCGATCAATCCCTCCTCCCCAACCAGGTCAAATATATCGACTGCAGGAGCTTTGAAAGAGTCGCGCAGGGAATTAAATCGCTCAAGATCAGAGGAGCTCCCGCTATTGGGATTGCGGCCGCAATGGGGATTGCCCTGGCGGCGCAGCCGATCAAGGCAAAAAATATTTTTGAATTTAAGAAAAAGATGGCGCCTGTTTACGAGGCTTTTAGTAAAACCCGCCCGACTGCGGTTAATTTATTCTGGGCCATCGAACGGATGAAAGGGTGCGTTGAAGAGGCGGAAGACTTACCGATCGGGCAGTTAAAAGCCTTTTTAGTCCAGGCATCCCAAAAAATGCTTGAGGAGGATATTCAGATCAATCGGGCCATCGGCCGCCACGGGAACAAGGTCATTCAGAAAAAAGATACCATCCTGACCCATTGCAACGCCGGATCGCTGGCCACAGGAGGATATGGAACAGCCTTAGGGGTGATCCGGGCGGCCCATGAATCAAAAAAGAATATTCGGGTTTTTGCGGATGAAACCAGGCCGGTCCTTCAAGGGGGGCGCCTGACCGCCTGGGAACTGATGGAAGACAACATTGACGTCACTCTGATTACCGACAATATGGCGGGTTATGTCATGAGCCTGGGTCAAATTGACCTCTGCATCGTGGGAGCAGACCGGATTGCCCGAAACGGCGATACCGCCAACAAAATCGGCACCTATTCGGTGGCGGTACTGGCCAAACAGCATGGCATTCCGTTTTATGTCGCCGCTCCCCTGTCAACGATAGATTTCAGCCTGAAAAACGGGAAAGGGATTCCGATTGAAGAGAGGGCCCCGTCAGAGGTCACCTCTATTTTCGGAAAAGTCCCAATCGCACCCAAAAAGGTAAAGGTCTTTAACCCCGCCTTTGACGTTACGCCGGCCCGATTGATAACCGGGATCATCACCGAAAAGGGGATTTTTAAACCGAAGGATTTAAAACAGCTCGCCGGAGATTAGAAAAGAAGTTTTGTCTGATCCTGCAGGTAGGAAAGGAGTTCTCCAACAGGGATTTTACGATTTTCGCCCGTCTTTCGGATTTTTACTTCTACTAACCCCTCGGCCAGACTCTTTTCACCGAGAATGACCTGATAAGGGATTCCAATTAAGTCGGCATCGTTGAATTTCACGCCCGGCCTATCGTTCCGGTCGTCGATGAGGACTTCAAACCCCGATTTTTCAAGTTCAGCGCCTAACTGATCGGCCATTTGAGCGATCTGGGCCGATTTGCTGTTCAGGGGTAAAATTAATAGATGAAACGGCGCGATCTGAACCGGCCAGATCATCCCTTTTTCATCATGGTTCTGTTCAATCGACGCGGCGGCGGTCCGGCCGATTCCGATGCCGAAACACCCCATGACCATATTTTCTTCTTTCCCCTCGGGGTTAAGGAATTTTGCCGACATCGCTTCGCTGTATTTTGTCCCGAGCATAAAGACATGGCCGACTTCAATCCCCCTCGTTAATCCCAGGGCGCCCTCTTCACATCTGGGACAGGAATCCCCTTCAACGACTTTTCTTAACGGAAGGTAATGATCCACTTTAAAATCCCGGTCCGGCGCCACATGAAGAAAATGGATATCTTTTTCATTCCCGCCAACCACGCCATCGTCCATCCCCCGCACCTCTTCATCGGCATAAACCTTCAGGAACGACAGGCCGATCGGACCGGCAAATCCTCCCGGCGCTCCGGTAACCTCTTCTACGATTTTTGCGGAAGCCAGCAGCAGTTCATCGGCGTTTAAAA
>JBGPKT010000049.1:0-16342 GCA_041486115.1 Nitrospiria bacterium
AATTGAAGAGTCGCTGATCGGCTGGAAAGAATTCGAGCTGGAGGTGATGCGGGATAAAGCCGACAATGTGGCGATTATCTGTTCGATTGAAAATGTCGATCCGATGGGTGTTCATACCGGAGACAGCATTACGGTGGCCCCGATTCAGACCTTGAGCGATAAGGAATATCAGTTGATGCGGGATACCGCGATTAAGGTGATCCGGGAAATAGGGGTTGAAACAGGGGGCTCCAATATTCAGTTTTCACTCAACCCGGAAAACGGAAAAATGTATGTAATAGAGATGAACCCACGGGTTTCAAGAAGTTCTGCGCTCTCTTCCAAAGCGACCGGATACCCCATCGCAAAGATCGCCGCAAAACTGGCAGTCGGATATACCCTTGATGAAATTCCCAACGATATTACCCGGACGACTCCCGCCTCGTTTGAACCGACCATCGATTATGTCGTGGTAAAGATCCCCCGGTTTGATTTTGAAAAATTTCCCCAGGCCGATCAAACGCTTTCCCCGCAGATGAAGTCTGTCGGAGAGGTCATGGCGATCGGGAGGACTTTCAAGGAAAGTCTCCAGAAAGCAGTCTCTTCGCTTGAAATCGACCGCCAGGGACTCGACCTCAAGAAGGGGACAATCTTTTTGCCGGGACAGGAAAAAAAATCGATTAAGGAAAAACTTCTGGTTCCCAACGCTGAACGGATTTTTTATATTGCCGAAGCCTTTCGGCGCGGTTTTGATCTCGAAGAGATTGCCCGTGATACCCGCATCGATCCCTGGTTCCTTTCCCAGATTGAGGAAATCGTTTTATTTGAAAAAAATCTGTCCGAAAACCAGTCTAAAAACCTTTCCATCGATCTTCTGGAACAGGCCAAGCGTTTTGGTTTTACAGACTTCAAAATAGGGGAGTTGACCGGATATTCAGAAGAAGAAATTTATCAGATGCGGAGCGAAGCGGGGATTTTACCTGTTTTTAAACGGGTCGATACCTGCGCGGCAGAATTCGAGGCCCATACCCCTTATCTCTACTCTTCTTACGAAAAAGAGTGCGAGGCAAACCCGACCGGCAACAAAAAGGTGATCATTTTAGGCGGAGGGCCTAACCGGATCGGACAGGGAATCGAGTTTGATTACTGCTGCGTCCATGGGGTGATGGGCCTGAAAGAAGAAGGTTATGAAACCATTATGGTCAACTGCAACCCCGAAACCGTCAGCACCGACTACGATACGGCCGACCGGCTTTATTTTGAGCCACTGACCCTTGAGAATGTTCTTAGGATTATTGAAGTAGAAAAGCCCGAAGGGGTGGTGGTCCAGTTCGGGGGACAGACTCCGCTTAAACTGGCGCTTGCGCTTGAAAATCGGGGAGTCAGAATCCTCGGGACCTCTCCCGATTCGATCGATTTGGCCGAGGACCGGGAACGGTTTAAAAAGCTGGTGGAGGATCTCCGTCTGGCACAACCCGAAAGCGGGTCGGCCCGCTCCGATGAAGAGGGAAAACGGATTGCGGGAAAAATCGGCTATCCGGTGATGGTTCGGCCCTCCTATGTTCTGGGAGGGAAGTCGATGGTCATTGTCTATGACGAGGAGAGCCTCGACCATTACATGAAGAATGCGGTTTCGGCTTCCTATTCCCATCCGGTGTTAATTGATAAATACCTTGAAGATGCGGTTGAAATCGATGTCGATGCCATTTCAGACGGAGACGAAGTGATCATCGGCGGCATCATGGAACATATTGAAGAAGCGGGGATCCATTCCGGCGACAGCGCCTGTTCTCTCCCCCCGTTTTCTCTCAATGGGGAGCTGACAAAGGAAATCAAACGGCAGACCATTATTCTCGCCAGATCCCTTAAGGTCATCGGCCTCTTAAACATTCAGTTTGCGGTTAAAAACCAGCAGGTCTATATTCTGGAGGTCAACCCCAGAGCCTCCCGGACGGTCCCTTTTGTCAGTAAAACCATCGGCTTGCCATTGGCCAAAATTGCGATTAAACTAATGGTTGGAAAGCGGCTTAAAGAAACGGGGATTTCCGAACCCCGGCTTTTTAACCATGTCGCGGTCAAAGAGGCAGTTTTCCCTTTTGGAAAATTCCCCGGCGTCGATCCCCTTCTCGGTCCTGAAATGAAATCGACCGGAGAGGTGATGGGAATCGACCTGGAGTTTGGAAAGGCCTTTGCCAAATCCCAGGATGCGGCCGGGAATCCGTTGCCGACATTTGGAACGGTCTTTTTAAGCGTGAAAGACAAGGATAAGCCGGCGCTGATTCCGATTGCCCGAGATCTATCGGAGCTCGGGTTTAAACTGATCGGTACGCGGGGAACTGTTGATTTCCTCTCGCTCCATAAGATTGAAATCAGGCAGGTCAACAAGATTATCGAAGGACGGCCTCATGTGGTTGATCATATGAAAAACATGGAAATTCAATTATCGATTAATACGGTGGGGGATAAAGCCTCGCAGGACGATTCTTATCCGATCCGCCAGACGACGATACAACAAAAAATACCTTATTTTACGACCATGGCGGGAGCAAAAGCGGCAGTTCGTGGAATCAGCGCCTTGTCAAAAGGGGGGATCCAGGTCCAATCGCTTCAACAATACCACGCCAAAAAATAAGATTTCAGGAGGACGAATTGCTTTGAAAGAACCGATGACCACCCAGGGATATGAAAAAATACAAAGGGAGTTGGAAAAACTGAAAAGGGTTGAACGGCCCAAAAACATCGCCGATATCGCAGAAGCGCGGTCTCATGGAGACCTGTCCGAAAATGCGGAATATTCAGCCGCAAAAGAACGGCAATCGTTTATCGAGGGGAGAGTCCGGGAACTGGAAGGGAAATTAGTGAATGCCCATGTGATTGATATCTCCGGCCTCTCCTCCGACAAAGTGGTTTTTGGCGCAACGGTTCATTTAATCAATGTCGAAACGGAAGAAAAAAAGATTTATTCCATCGTCGGGGTTGACGAAGCCGATTTGAAACAAAATAAAATATCGATCCACTCACCGCTTGCAAAGGCTTTAATCGGACATAAGATCGGGTCGACGGTAAAGATCCAGGCCCCGGCAAAAACGGTGGAATACGAAATCACCGACATTACGTTCCGGTCTTTGGATCGACCGATCCACAGGTCGGACGAGGCGGCTAAATGAAACCGGTCATCACTCTGACCACCGATTTCGGGTATAAAGATTATTTCGCAGGGAGCGTCAAGGGGGTCATCCTCCAGATCAACCCCGATATCAGGATTGTCGACATTTCACACGAAATTGCCCCTTATTCTATTTCAGACGGCGCTTTTGTGATTTCTTCGGCTTACCGGTTTTTTCCTAAAGGGAGCATTCATCTGGTCGTGGTCGATCCGGGAGTAGGAAGCGAGAGGAAACCTTTGCTCGCGGTCAGCCGGTCCGGGTTCTTTTTGGCGCCGGATAACGGGATTTTAACCACCATTTATGACGAGGACGGGCCCTGTCAGATTTATGAGCTGACCGAAAAAAAGTTTTTTTTACCTTCCGTCGGCCCCACTTTTCATGGAAGGGATATTTTCGCCCCTGTTGCCGCATGGCTTTCGACCGAGATGGAGAGCTCTTCGTTCGGTAGAATCATCACAGATCCGGTCAGATTGCCGGTTCAAAAACCTCTCATTGAAAAAAATAAAATCACGGGGCAGGTCATGTACATCGACCGGTATGGGAACCTCATTACCAACATCAGGGCCTTTGATCTTACTGAGATCAATTTTAAAAAATCGAGCGTGATCATCGGGAGCCATACCCTCGTCGGCGGAAAGAATTTCTATCAGGAAGCCAGAGAAGGAGAATCCTCCTTTACCCTCAATAGTTCAGGCCACATCGAAATCTTTCAGAATCGGGGACATGCCGCTTCTTTTCTGGGAGCCTCCCTCCACGACCCGGTCCAATTCCTCAAATTTCAGGTATGATCAATAAGTTCTTTTTGACTCCATCCCGACAAGTTGTTAAAATAACGGCAAATTTAGATATTAAATCAATCATTGTAAATTGATTGAAAGAAAGAAAATTGAAAAAATTATTTATTAAATCATTTGGCTGCCAGATGAACGATCATGATGCCGAGCAGATGGTCGGCCTCCTTCAGAAAGAAGGGTATACCCTGACTACCCATCAGGATGAGGCCGATATGATTATCATGAATACCTGCAGTATCAGGGATAAGGCCGAACAAAAAGCTTACAGTGAATTTGGAAAACTCGATGGGTTAAAGAAGAAGAACCCCGATTTGATTATCGGGTTTGCAGGGTGCGTCGCCCAGCAAGAAGGGAGTAAGATCCTCCAGCGGATATCCAATGTCGACTTTGTGATGGGGCCGCGCAATATCAGCGACCTCCCTGAAATTATCAACAAAGTGAACGAAAAAGAACGGGTTGTCCAGACGCGGGATGATGAACCGATCGCCCCCAGCCGCCCTTCTTACCACAAAGATTCGATCAAAGCCTGGGTCACCATTATGGAAGGGTGTGACTATGGGTGCACTTATTGCGTCGTTCCTACAACACGAGGAGCAGAACGGAGCAGGCCAAGCCGGGAAATTTTTCATGAGGTTGAAGCCCTTGCCAATCAAGGATTTATTGAGATCACCCTTCTAGGACAGACTGTTAATTCTTATGGAAAAAACCTAAATGAAATCATAGATTTTTCAGATTTACTTAAAGTTTTACATAGCATTGATGGATTGCGGCGGATCCGGTTTATGACCTCCCATCCGAACGATCTGAACCAGAAACTTGTGGAAACGATCAAAGATTTTCCAAAACTCTGCAAGCATCTCCATCTACCGGTTCAATCCGGTTCGGATAAAATATTAAACCTGATGAAAAGGGGATATAACATCCGGGAATATCGCTCGAAAGTCGATTTGCTCCGGTCTGAAATCCCGCGGATCAGTATTACTTCAGATATTATTACCGGATTCCCGGGAGAAACCGATGAGGAATTTAAAGAAACACTTAAACTTTTAGAAGATGTTCAATTTGATGCGATCTTTGCCTTTAAGTATTCAAACCGGCCCAATACCCTTGCCCCTTTAATGGACGGGCAGGTCGGTGCGGAGCTCAAATCGGAGCGCCTGGCCCAAATCCTTGAGTTACAGCAAAAGATCTCGCGTCAGATGAACATGGCGCTTCTGGGGACCATTCAGGAGGTCCTGGTAGACGGCGCAGGGAAAAATATCCCAGAAAGATGGTCTGGCCGTACCGACTGCAACCGGATGGTCCATTTCAATTCCCCTCGTCATTTAATCGGCCAGATCGTTCCCCTGAAGATCACCGAAACAAGAACCTCCTCTCTGGAAGGGGAGCTTGTTTGAAGATCGCCTTTACAACCCTTGGCTGTAAGGTAAATCAGTTCGACACGGCCATCATGGAATCGTCTGTCACCCGGGAGAGCCATGAAATCGTTTCTTACGAAGAAAAGGCCGACCTTTATGTCATTAATACCTGTACCGTGACCGATAACGCCGACTTGGAATCGAGGCATTGGGTTAAAAAGGCCCGGAAGAAGAATCCCAACGCAAAAATCATGGTTACCGGTTGTTATGCGCAGACCAATCCGGCCGAGGTGAAAAATATCCCCGGAGTCGATTTTATTCTCGGAAATGAAGAAAAAAGATCCCTTTCCTCTTTTTTACCGATGTTTCAGCCCGATCCGACCTTCCGACCTTTGGATCGGTCGGTCCATTCGACCTGTGAATCGGTCGAACCTAAGACCGGAAGACCGGATGGATCCGTCGATCCAAGGACCGGACCGATTTTAAATGAAACGCCTGAGGTTTATTCCAGTCAGGTGACCTGTGTCGGAGATATTTCCAGAGAAAAGATTTTTAAACAACCTTTGATAGAATCCTTTTTGGATAAAACCCGGGCCTTTTTAAAAGTACAGGATGGGTGCAATGCCTGGTGTTCGTTTTGTATTATCCCGAGAGCAAGAGGGAAGAGCCGAAGTTTTTCAATCGAAGAAGTCCTTTCGCAGGTGGCCTTGTTTGAAGAAAACGGATACAATGAGGTCGTCTTGACCGGGATCAATCTCGGATCCTATGGACTCGACTTTTCTCCGAAAACGTCGTTGCTTCATCTTCTTGCTCACATGGAGAAGAGAACGTCCCGCATCCGCTTCAGGTTCAGCTCCATAGAGCCTGAGTATTTTACAGACGATCTGATTGAAGCCTTTTCAAATTCCAAACGGGTTTGCCATCATTTTCATATCCCTTTGCAAAGCGGCCATGCCGGAATTTTAAAAAAGATGCACCGGAAATATTCCCCTGAATATTACCGCGCCCTCCTTGAGAAAATTCATCATAAAATGCCAGACGCCGCGATTGGAGCCGATGTCATGACAGGCTTTCCGGGGGAGACCCTCGATGAGTTCCAGACCACCTATCAATTGCTGGCCCGGCTGCCGGTTGCCTATCTCCATGTTTTCCCTTATTCGATGAGAGAAAACACATCTGCCGCTGAACTTCCGGATACCGTCTCGCCCACTGAAAAAAAAGAACGGTCCAATCAGCTCCGGAAGTTGAGCAAATCAAAAAACGAAGGCTTTAAAAGGAATTTTATCGGCAAATCCCTGACGGTTTTAATCGAGAACAAAAAGGAAGGGGAACCCCCTGACTTCGGTATGGGGCTTTCGGACAATTATTTAAAGGTTTTGATCAAAGACGGGGGGCATTTAAAAACAAACCAATATATCCATGTCACCCCGACCCTTCTTGAAGACGATCAACTCATTGCAACACTCCTTTAAATTTTTCCACAGTTCCAAACATTTCTAAACATTATTTGTGCCAAAATTTCATCCAATCATGGATAAAATATTCCGGAAAATTTGCCCTAATTTTAGGCAGAATGGTCTAATTGCGCTCCCGTAGGGGTTTTTATCCGAATTAAGAACACTACTAACAGGTTGTCCACAACCCTTGTGGAAAATAAAAAAATACCGATGAGAGACTTTGATAAATTATCGAAATCAGGAGTTTAGTGGTCCTTGCCGTGTTAAATAAATGGTGTTTTGAAATCTACAATTTTGGAGGGAAGGAACTCTTTTATTATTAAACCTTCTTTTATTTAACCTGTTCTTTGAAATCCAGGATTCCTTTATCGGTTCCAATACAAATTAATGAATCGCCTCGATTAAGAAGAGTGTCTCCGTGCACTAACTCCATCCGTTCACCTTTTTTGATCATTAAAATCAGAAGATCCTGTTTGAGCGGGATCTCTTTTATTTTTATATTGGAAATTTTGGACTCGTCCGGAACGCTAATTTGAGCCAGACCCCAGCCGGTGAGGTTAAACTGCGCGGTACATTGCGAAAGGGCTTCTTTAAAGGCTTTTCTTTGTAAATTCGATAATAATTGAAGGGTCTCCGAGTATTTATCTTTCAGCATTTGGATTTCTTCCATCTCCTTTTGAAATGGGTCTGCACTCAACCGGAGAAGGTTTTTATTTTTCTGATAATCTTAGAGCGCTTTTTCTCCCAACCTTATAAAAGCTCTATCCATCTCTTTTTCGATCATTTTCCCTTGCAGTGAAATTTTATACTCCTTCACTCGAAAATCAAGTTTTTCGGCGAGGGAATAGACCAATTCATTAAAACCGGAAACAAAAGATAGAATTTCTATTTTTAAGGTCTTAACCATTCATAACCATAAAAGAATTTTAAAAGAACCGGATGAAGAAACTTTTATTTATCGCCTTAAAACCATTATAAAACAGGAGATTAGATGCACTTTTACCCTTTTGCTTCAATTTATTAACGTCTGATAAGGTATATTATGTTAAATATAAATCAGAACTGCACAAGGGTCGATACTGAGCCGGATCTTACAGTTACTCCAGGAGATTATAATTTAATTCATTTTGATAAACAATAAATAAAACCCCCTCTTCCTACGGGACATGGTTTTCAAGAACTTTCTAACAAAGACTAAGCAATATTAAAATAATAATAATTTTTGTCAGAATGTTCAATTTTGTTCAAATAAATGGTTGAATGTTATAAAAACAATGTTTTTTTATCAATAAATTCAATTTGTTATGATTTTTAGTCTTTATCTTTTTTTGGTCTGACAATTGCACTAATTTCCCTATAACTTTTTGATCGAAGCAGGAGGATGAATGAAAGCCAATTTTGATGCAAACATCTTAGTCGTAGATGACGAAATGGGGCCGAGAGAATCTATAAAGATGATATTAAAACCTTATTTTAACGTCTACACTGCTGAAAATGGACAGCAAGCATTAAAGATTATCCATGAGGTCCCCATCGACCTTGCTACTCTCGATTTCAAAATGCCCGGAATTAGCGGCACAGAACTCTTAAAAGAAATCAGAAAATTTGATAACGAAATCTCCGTGGTCATGATCACAGGATATGGAACGATGAAAAGCGCGGTCGAAGGTATTCGTTATGGCGCGTCGGATTATCTTGTTAAACCGTTTGAAATTAGCGAAATAATCGATGTGGTTAGAAAAAACATCGGTCAAAAAAAGTCAAAATCAGAAGTGAATCAACTGGTTCAGGATATGGGCAAGGTCATGGGACTCCCCATTTCAACAAATGACCTGTCCAAATTGGGTACCATGAGAGCTTACATTTTAAATAAACTTGAGGTCTGTTTTTCCGGGTTCAATTCGAGATACGCCACAAAGGAAGCAGCGATTGTTTCATCGTTAAAGGACCTGATCAATGCCGCCGAAAGCCAGTCTTCAGGAAGCGACCATTCCCTGAAGGTTGCCTACTTTGCCAGTCTCCTCGGGAAAAGAACCGGCCTCGAACGGGAGACGCTGGAGCATCTTGAAATAGCGGCATGGCTCCATGATATCGGTATTCTCGGCACCTATTACCGGTTCCTCGATTATGAGAAAAATACACAGCCTGATTTATCCAATTACGCCAATCAAAAAGCGGAATTGGGAGGAAGATTTTGTAAGGTTTTAAATTTGCCCGATCCGGTCATTGCCGGTATTACGCATCAATATGAAGCTTTTAATGGTGAAGGGCTTCCCGGCCATCTTTCGGGAGAGGAAATTCCTGTTATATCGAGGATTATTTATATCGCCGAACAGGTGGATGAACTATTTAGAAAATATCCTCAGGGGTCCAGGCTTGTCGTCGAACGACTCAAGGAGAAAGATGGAAAAGAATTGGACCCTGAACTGGTTCACTATATGAGCGAAATCATCCTTGGAAGCAAGGCTTTCACTTAATCATTTCCTCGGCATGTTTTAATGTTTTTCGGGTCACTTCTATCCCACCCAACATTCTCGCGATTTCATGAATCCGCTCTCCCCTGTTGAGGAGTTTGACCGCGACTTCTGTTTTTCCATTTTTACTTTTCTTTTCTACAGTAAAATGAGATTGGCCGAACGACGCAATTTGCGGGAGGTGGGTGATACAAAACACCTGACGGGGCGAGGCGATATCCCAGAGCTTTTTTCCGATATATTCTGCAACAGCCCCGCCGACCCCCAGGTCGATTTCATCAAAAATAACGATCGGGACAGATTCCGCGTCTGAAATCATCGTTTTTAAAGCCAGCATCAAACGGGATAACTCCCCCCCGGAAACTACCTTTTCCATTTCGACCGGCTCATATCCTTTATTCGTCGAAATTAAAAAGGAGATTTCTTCCTTTCCATGCCTTGAAAACGGATGGCCTCCCTCATTCGGAAGGAAGACGATTTTAAATTGGGGATGGTCTATTCTTAACTCTTTGAGCTCCTTTAAAATCTTTTTTTCAAATTCTCCTGAGGCTTCCTTTCTTTTTGCAGACAGTTCATCTCCAAGTTTATCAAGACCGGTTTCCAGGGTCCTGAGCTCCTTTTTGAGGCGCTGAATATCAGACTCCAGATCGTCCAGATCTTCCAATTCTTTTTTAATTCTTTCCAGAAAACCGATAATTTCTCGGACCTGGTCCTCCGATGCAAGGCTAGCGACCGAGGTCCCATATTTTTTCTTTATCTGAGCAATGAGAAATAGTCGTTTTTCTATCTGTTCGAGTTTTTCCGGATTGAATTCAACCCTTTCCCGATAATTTCTCAATAAATTCGATGCCTCCTTCAACTGGAGGAATGCGGTCGATAAAAGCTCCATCATCGGCTCGACCTGGGGGTCTATTAAAAAAAGATCGGACAATAAGCGGTTAATTTTCTGAAGATAGATCAATACGGCAGTGTCGTCTTCAACAAGAAGATGATTCGCTTCTTCGGATTTTAACTTTAATGTTTCTGATTTTGATAAAATTTCACTTTCTTGATTTAAGTGGCCTTCTTCGTCGGGGAGCAGGCCGGCTGCTTCAAGTTCATTCACTTGAAACCGGAGAAAAGAACGTTTTGCTTCTATTTCGTTCTCTTTCCTTACAAGCTCCTGAAGGGTTTGGACCGCTTTTGTCCATTTGCGATAGGCCGTTTCATACTCCGCGGCTAGAGGTTTTAATCCGCCAAACGCATCAAGCATAAAAAGCTGTGTTGATTTTTTAAAGAGGGATGTTTGATGGTTCTGTCCATGAATCTCCATCAAACACTCTGAAAGCTCGGAAAGGGAAGAGAGATTGACCATCTCTCCGTTAAGGAAAGATCGGCTTTTTCCAGAAAATGAGATAATTCGACGAACGATGATTTCCTGGTCATCTTTTTGAAGATATTTTAATTCCTGATATTTTTCTTTTAAAGGAAAATGGGGGGGAATTAAAAACTTTCCTTCTATAACCGCCTCTTTCGTCCCTTCACGGATATGGTCCTGGAAACCTTTTCCCCCGAGTAAGGCCTGAAGGGCATCGATAATAATAGACTTACCCGCTCCCGTTTCGCCGGTAATGACATTCAGGCCCTTTTCAAATTCAAGGCGGAGTTCCTGAATAATGGCAAAATCTTTTATATGGAGTTCCAGGAGCATAAACCATTTCAGTAAATGAAGAAGTTGGGCTTGCTAGCCAGTGAGCAAAGCGAGCTTGACAGACGACGATGCAGGCTCTTCTATAATAACCGGTCAATGGTTTCTTTAAATTTGCTTTTCGGCATAGCGCCAACTAATTTTTCAACCACTTTTCCATCTTTGAAAAAGAGCAGGCTAGGGATTCCCATCACCTGATATTTTCCAGCAATATCCTGATTTTCATCCGTATTCAGTTTTAATACCTTTAATTTTCCGGCATATTCTTTGGCCAATTCATCCACGATCGGAGCAACCATTTTGCAAGGCCCGCACCATACCGCCCAGAAATCAACCATAACAAGCCCGACGGCTTTTAAAACCTCCTGGTCCCAGCTTCTGGATGCAACTATTTGTGCTTCTGACATATCTCTTCTCCTTTATTTAACTATCTTTTAAAGATAAATATAAATTTTATCTTATATAGATTGACCCTGTCAATTTTAAATATCAACCCGAGAACAGGGATAGGATTTTCATGTCCTTCTTTTTCCTGTCATCGCGAGGTCCCATAGGGTGCATGGCGATCCGACCTACAAAGTCATTGCTTCGCTTCGCTCGCAATGACAACTTCCTACCTCGGTTTTAGGCATCAAAACGTCAAAACAGCTCAAAAAAAAACCCTGATCCAAAGATCAGGGTTTTTGCAGGTTTCCCCACATTTTTAGTACATGTCACCCATTCCACCACCTCCACCTCCGGGCGGCATCATGGCGCTTTTTTTCTCTTCTGGGATATCGGCAATCATGACCTCAGTGGTCAGCATCAAGCCAGAGACGCTGGCGGCGTTTTGAAGAGCGCTGCGGGTTACTTTGGTCGGATCGATGATACCGGCGTCCACCATATCGACATAATTTCCGGTTCCCGCGTCAAAACCGAAATTCCCTTTTCCGTTTTTGACTTTTTCAACGATGACCGATCCTTCAAACCCGGCATTTTCGCTGATCTGGCGGATCGGCTCTTCAAGGGCTCTCTTGATGATATTGACGCCCCATTGCTGATCACCTGTCAGGGTCAGTTTCTCCAGGACATGAATACAGCGAAGAAGGGCCACTCCGCCGCCGGGAACAATTCCTTCTTCCACCGCGGCTTTGGTCGCATGAAGCGCATCCTCGACCCGGGCTTTCTTTTCTTTCATCTCAGTTTCGGTGGCTGCTCCGACGTTGATCACCGCGACGCCGCCGACGATTTTTGCCAGTCTCTCCTGAAGTTTTTCACGATCATAGTCTGACGTGGTTTCTTCGATCTGAGCCTTGATCTGTTTAACCCTGCCCTGAATCTTGGCCTTATCACCGGCGCCTTCGACGATAGTCGTGTTATCTTTGTCGATGGTAATTCTTTTGGCCCTGCCAAGGTCTGATATCTTGACATTTTCGAGCTTGAGTCCGAGATCTTCCGCAATCACCTGCCCGCCGGTTAAAACGGCGATATCTTCGAGCATGGCTTTTCTCCGGTCTCCGAATCCGGGGGCTTTTACCGCACTGCAGTTCAACGTGCCCCTCAGTTTATTGACCACGAGAGTCGCCAGGGCTTCTCCTTCGACATCTTCTGAGATAATAACGAACGGTCTTCCCATTTTCGCAATCTGTTCCAGAATCGGGAGAAGATCTTTCATCGTGCTGATCTTCTTTTCATTGATCAAAATGAATGCATCTTCCATGACGGCTTCCATTCTGTCAGGATCGGTGACGAAATAGGGAGAGATATATCCGCGGTCGAACTGCATCCCCTCGACGACATCGAGAGAGGTGGACATACTCTTGGCCTCTTCAACGGTAATTACGCCGTCTTTGCCGACTTTTTCCATGGCTTCAGAAATTAAATCGCCGATGGTCTTGTCATTATTGGCGGAAATTGTCCCGATTTGCGAAATTTCTTTTTTGGTCTGGCAGGGTTTGCTGATTTTCTTTAACTCTTCGACCACCACATCGACCGCACGATCTATTCCCCGTTTAATATCCATTGAGTTGGCGCCGGCGGAGGTATGCTTGACACCCTCTCTGAAGATCGCCTGGGCCAATACGGTTGCGGTTGTGGTTCCATCTCCTGCGGTATCACTGGTTTTACTGGCCACTTCTTTCACCAATTGAGCTCCCATATTTTCATAGGGATCTTTCAATTCAATCTCTTTTGCAACGGTCACGCCGTCTTTTGTAATGGTGGGAGCGCCGAATTTCTTCTCAATAACGGCGTTTCTACCACGGGGTCCCAGCGTTGCCTTGACAGCATCGGTTAACTGGTTGACCCCTCTCAGGATCAATGCGCGGGCATCCTCGCTAAATAATATCTGTTTTGCCATAGATTTTTATACTCCTCTTTTATTTATTATTTAAATGATTAACCTTCAAAAATACCGAGAATATCCTCTTCTTTTAAAATCAAATATTCCACATTTTCGATATTGATTTTTGATCCGGAATATTTATCAAACAAAATCGTATCTCCGGCCTTAACAGACTTGACTTCGGCTCCGACAGATTCGATTTTACCTTTCTGGGGTTTCTCTTTTGCCGCTTCCGGAATATAAAGTCCGCCGGCGGTTTTTTCCATTTCTTCGGAATAACTTATAAAAACTCTGTCCTTTAAGGGTTTAAAAGCAAGTGTTCCTTTTTTTGCAGCTGTACTCATCGTACGTCCTCCTTATTTCAGGATATGATATGATTTAATTTAGTGATCTTCCGATCTTGGGATCAACCGAACTTCCAATTCTTGCCCCGATCAATCCACAGGTCGGAGTGGAAATGATAAAAAAATAATTAGCACTCACCACGTTAGAGTGCTAATTTTTACAACAAAACCGGTTTAAATGCAAGAAAAAAGTGAATATCCTTAATTGCCTTGCCTTATTTGCCAGTCAATGCCTCTTTTTTGCCGGTGGAATCGCTGTTTTTTTCGGCCATTGCCGGAGGAATCAACTGTTTGAAGATTTTCCAGCTCTTTAATAATTCCACGGCTTTTTGGAGCTGAACATCTTCAACTTCCTTTTTGTCATCTGATACAGGGAAGTTTTCGTCAACGGCCGGAAGAGACGTTTGGTCCTTTTCCTGCTCTTTGGCTGTCTCGTTTTTCAAATGCCGTTCAAGATCCTTTTCTCTTACGACCGGACGATTAATAACCATCCCTTTTGCGTCTTTCAATGCCGGAGGTTTCACGACGATATCAGGATCAATCCCGATGTTTTGGATCGACCTCCCTTTTGGGGTGTAATATTTTGCGGTGGTCAAACGGAGCCCCGACCCGTCCGACAGGGGAAGGATGGTCTGGACCGATCCTTTTCCAAAGGTTTGGGTTCCAACAACCACGGCCCTCCCCCAATCCTGCAGGGCTCCCGAAACGATCTCGGAAGCGCTGGCGCTTCCTTCGTTAACCAGAATGATCATGGGGTAGTTGGACTGACCGGCAGGACCGTTGGAACTGTATTCCTCTTTTTTTTCATCCCTTCCTTTAATTGATACGATGAGCTTCCCCGGCTCTAAAAATTGTTCGCTGATTTCAACGGCAGATGTTAAGAGCCCCCCGGGATTATTTCTTAAATCAATAATTAGAGACTGCATCTTCTCTTCTTTTAATTTTTTTAAATTCCGCTCCGCGTCCCTGGCCGTATGCTCCTGAAACTGGGAAATCCGGATATAGCCAATCCCCTGCTCCAACATTTTGCTTTTCACGCTTTGAATTTTAATAATATCCCGGACCAGCGTAAAGACAATCGGATCAGGGATGTTTTCACGGCCGATGGTCAGGATCACTTTACTCCCTTTCGGCCCTCTCATTTTTTCGACTGCATCTTGTAAATTCATATTTGCCGTAGAATGTCCGTCTACTTTTAAAATAACATCTCCTGACTTTACTCCCGCCAGATCAGCCGGGGTCCCTTCGATCGGCGAGATGACGGTTAATCGATTCTCTTTCATTCCGATCTGAATTCCCAGCCCGCCGAATTCTCCCTTTGTATCCACCTGCATCTCTTTATAGACTTCCGGGGGCATGAAAGAGGAATGGCTGTCCAGGGTATTGAGCATTCCCTTGATGGCTCCGTAGGTGAGATCTTTCGCTTTGACTTCCTCGACGTAATTTCTTTGAACGGTAGAAAGGACCTCTGCAAAAGTTTTTAGATCATCATAGGTGTCGGGCTGGGCAAAAACCCGGTCAAAACCCCTGCCGACTATAATTCCCATAATCAGCATGGTCATTAACGCGGTAAAAATAATGGTGCCGTTATATTTTTTATTCCATCTCATTCTTTGATCTCCGGATTACGTTTCTATAAATAACAGGTGATTGATATGATTCCTGAAAACTTATCTTTTTTTGGCCAGCCAGAGGGAAGGATCCACGGCGCTTCCGCCATGCCGAATCTCAAAATAAAGATTCCGCTCTTCCGAGTACCCCGTCTCCCCGATCTCTCCGATCACTTGATTCTGCCCCACCTTTTCTCCTGCTCCGACCATGAGTTTTGAAGCATGCGCATATAAGGAGTAATAGCCTTCGCCATGGTCAATGATAATCAGAAGCCCGTAGCCTTTAAACCAATCTCCATAAACGACTACCCCGTCATAAATAGACCGGATGGTGTCATTATCGGCCGGCTTGATCTCCCACCCCTTTTTATAAACATAAAAATCAAATTTTGGATGTTTCTGACGGCCATAGGCACCGACAACTTTTCCGGAAGCAGGCCAGGGAAGCTTCCCTTTTTCGCTTAAAAATCCGGATCGGGCAGAGGGATGCTGCTGTAATTGTCTCATAAGTTCCTGGACTTTTAAAGTGGATTCTTCCAGTTCCTTAATGGCTTGGCCGGCCAGCTCCTTTTCAACACGGACTTTTGCCAGAAGGATATTTTTATTCATCTTCTCGTTTTGGAGAACTTCCATATGATCGGAGGCTTGTTGTTTCATTTCGACGATTTCCCTCCTTTTCCTTTCCAGCAGATCCTCCTTCTCTTTTAAAACAAGCATTCCCTCATGATATTCTTTTAATATCGCCATATCATTTCTGGAGATTTCAAACATGGAATGGATCCGTCCCATTAAATCCTGGTAATTTCTCCCGCCGGCAAGAAGGAGCAGATCTCCCATCTTATCTTCTTTATAAATCCGCCGGATCCGGGCATTCATGATGACTTTGTTTTCGTCGTTCTTTTTTCTGGAATTCTCAATCTGTTGGTTGATTAAGGCAATATCCTTATCAATTTGCTTGATACTCCGCTCCTTGCTCCGGAGCTCTTTTTTTTCATCGATCCATTTTTTATCGATTTTTTCGAATTCATTTAAAATTGAAAACTCATTTTTTTTTATTTCCTTCTCTATTTTTCTTTTTTCAGAAAGCTCTTTTTTGAGTCTTTCCAGTTCTCCTTTCTTTTTTGTAAGAGATTCCGAAAATGAGAATGA
>JBGPKT010000050.1:0-16249 GCA_041486115.1 Nitrospiria bacterium
CACCGAGCCGATTGGCTACAACAGGAGTGGAAGCTTTAGAGAGATGGTGGTTTACCTCCATGACACCGTTCCCTTTACGGCGCAGGTGGTCACCGAAGGGAATCCTCCGGGCACCTCGATCAAGGCAGCCATTGATTCCGGCCAGACCATTTCTTTTGTCATGCCGGAAGATATTTTAAAAACTGCGAATCCGTATATCAATGGAGGAACGCATACCACCGGAGGAGGAATGTTCTTCCGGGCTGAGTCGCTGGCCAGACGGTTGGTCGATAAAAACGACCCGTCGGTGCTCTTCTCGAGCCTTGCGCATCACAATCAGGACCCGAATACGCCGCTGTTGCGCGCCTATCTGGGAGATACGGTGGTGTTCCGCCTGATGCATGTGATGATGAACGAATCGCATACCTGGCATATTGCCGGACATGCCTTCCGGACCGAGCGGTATGCTCAGTATTCCGATTTGCGGAATGCCTACCATGTGGGAATTGCCGAAAGGTATGACCTCGTGACTCAAGCGGGCGGGGCTCAGCAGATGGCTGGAGATTACCTCCATTTCAACGGCCGGGCATCCCACCTCTCGGAAGGGAGCTGGGGCATCCTCCGTGTTCTGGATAAGAAGGCGAGTGACCTTCAGCTTTTGCCCGGGCACGAAGAGATACCACAATCTGCCAAGTCGGTCTGTCCTGCAGATGCACCACGGAAATCTTTTCATGTGATTGCCACGGAACGCGCCTTAAAATTCAATAATAAAGCGCCCGATGTGATTGAGGTCGATTTTGACCGGAAACTTTTGATTTCGAACCCCAAAGGGAAGATCTATATGCTCGAGGGGGACAAAACGAAGGTGTCCACAGACTATCAGCCGATGCCGTTGACGCTGCATGTGAACGTCGGAGACTGTATAGAGATCAATCTGAAGAACGAAATGAAAAACAGCAGGGCATCGTTCAGCGCCGACATGCTGGCATTTGATCCAAAATCTTCGCAGGGTGTCAACGTGGGAATGAACCCCGGAGACCAAACGATCGGACCGGGTGAAAGCCGGGTCTACACTTATTATGCTCCGGTGGAATATGGCGAGACCGCCGCATTGGTGTGGGACTGGGGAAATGTCCTTGCCAACGTCCGGGACGGACTTTTTGGAGGGATTATCGTCGGGCCTAAAGGATCCACGTATCGTGATCCTTCGACCGGCGAAGATGTCTCTATGAAGAACTCCTGGAATGCCGACGTTCTGATAGACAGGACGATTCCGGAAAACGCGAACCGGTCTGACTACCGGGATGCTTCCCTTTTCTTCCAGGAAGAAGATAACATCATCGGAACCGCCTTTATGCCCTACCTTCAACATATCGCCGGGTTGACCGGAGTCAATTACCGGATCGAACCCTGGAGCTATAGAGAAGATAAAGGCTGCGAACCGGGAAATCTCTATACCGCCTGCGTGACCGGTGAATCGGATCCTGTTACTCCGACGATCACGGCCCATGCCGGTGATCCGGTCAGAATCCATGTGTTTGGAGCGTTTGACGAGCAGAATCAGGTCTTCAGCCTTGAAGGGCACGAATTTCCGCTCAAACCCAACATGGTGGGCGCGGACATGCAGAGTTCGGAAGAATTCGGCGGATCTGAGAACCTTGATATCTATATCAAGGAGGGGGCCGGCGGACCGTTCCATATTCCCGGAACGTATGTCTGGCAGAACCACAGAATGCCCTATGCCGAAGCGGGTCAGTGGGGCTATCTGAGAGTGCTTCCCGTTGGGGACAAGAAGATTCTCCCCCTTAATGGGGCTCCTGGCGCTCTGACAACCAAAACCGCAGAGGATGCTCCGGCGCCGGAAGTAAAATCAGTTCCGGTTTCTATGTTGGAGAAAACCAGATAAGGCAGCCATAGTCGGATAAAAGAAGGAATGAAAAAGGGAGCGGGTAGAAGAAAATTCTCCCGTTCCCTTTTTAAATTGTGGAGGTTGAATAACAAATGTTTCGTTTCATTGTTTTGATGGCAGGTCTGTTTTTTTTGTCGGGAACTCTTTCTCCGGGGCAATCCGTTGCCGGGGGATTTCACGAAATGGAGCCTTCAGCACTTCCTGAGTATAAGGTCTCCGAGGTGTCCCATGGAGGGATTCTTAGCGGAAAAGTAGTCTTAAAAGGACCGGTCCCCGATTCACGGGCTTTTCCTTTAATTTTGTACCCGTTTGGTTACTTTTGTAAAAAAATATCCGACGGAAATGGAAACGTGGTGATTAAAGAATATATCGTCGGTCCTCAGCAGGGACTCCAGGATACGATCGTTTCAGTTCAAAATGTCAGGGAAGGAAAACCTTTTCCTGAAATGAAGGCGGAGTTTATCTCGGTCGATTGCATGTTCCATCCGGCAGATGTGCCGGACAGCGAACAGTTTGAGGTGAGTGAAGGAAAACTCAGTCATATCCATCCATCGGTTGGTGTGATCCGTAATGACCAGAAAACCTCTGTTCTCAATAAAGATCCGATCATTCATAACGGCCAGATTTTTCAAAGTGAACGGGGGGACATTGTATTGAATTTTCCTCTGCCGATTTCGAACCAACCCCATGGAGGCGTGATTCATCTGGAGGCGGGGAAAAAAATTGCCCAGATGATCTGCGGGATGCATGAATTTATGCAAACATGGGCATACGTTGTCGATAACCCCTATTTTGCGAGGACTAAAAGAGACGGACACTTTTCAATAGACCGGTTGCCTCCCGGGACCTATAAAGTGACCGCATGGCATCCTCACTTTAAACCGGTAGAAAAAGAGATCACGATCGCTCCCGGCGGGAATGTCGTGGCCGATTTTGAATTTGACTCATCTGAAATCCGACATTCTAATTACGAGATTCAGGAAAAATTCCGGGTGGGTCCGGGGGCGCATCAACATCAAATGGATATGAAATAGAGGACATTAAACGACCTTTAAAACAGCATCCTTATGGATGGTCGATTTTAGAAAAAAATCGGGGAATGCAGAGGTGGTTGTGAGGAATCCTCCCCCCTTGATGTGCAGGATCAAGGGATAAATTCCTTGGAGCTATGCTGGATTCCCCGATTAATTTTATAATGATTCCCCGCGTTATTCTGACTCGGAAAGAATAGAAAAGAGTTCTCCTTTTTATGCGTGATAGAGCTGAAAAATATTTTCAGGATTTAAGAGACCGGATTTGCGCGGCATTTGAGTCATTGGATGGCGGTTCTTTTGAGCGGACTTCCTGGGAGAGGCCGGGAGGGGGCGGGGGCCTGATGTCGGTCATGAAAGGGAAGGTTTTTGAAAAAGTCGGAGTCAACTGTTCAACTGTTTTTGGGGAAATGGACCCGGAATTTGGAAAAGGAATTCCCGGTTACAGGAATTATTTTTTTGCGACGGGGCTTTCCCTGGTGGCCCACATGGCCAACCCATTAGTCCCGGCGTTTCATCTGACCCTCCGGCATATAGAAACCGATCATTCGTGGTTTGGGGGCGGCGCGGATATGACGCCGGGCTTTCCCTTTGAAGAAGATATTACCGATTATCACCGCGCTTTAAAGACCGCCTGTGATAAGCATGACACCGGTTATTATTCAAGATTCAAGAAATGGTGTGATGATTATTTTTATCTGGAACACCGGAAAGAGCCAAGAGGAAGCGAAGGAATATTTTTTGACCATATCGATCAAAATCCGGAAAAAGATTTTAAGTTTATCCGGGATATCGGAGAGGCTTTTTTAGGGGCCAGTACTAAAGTGATTTTAATACGTAAAGATCAGGCATTTACAGAAGAGCAGAGAGATTTTCAGCTTTACCAACGGGGTCGGTACGTCGAATTTAATCTCCTTTATGACCAGGGTACGCTGTTTGGCCTGAAAACCGGCGCAAACGCCAATGCGGTATTCATGTCGATGCCGCCGGTGGTCAAATGGAAATAAACCTCTCGTCCGATCACACTCAAACTTTTTAAAAGGATATCCAAGGATATCCAATGAATAAATAAAAGGTATTGCCTTTTTAAGGCTGAAATGAGATAAATTTTGATAATCTCATCCTTGGAATTAAGAGGGCGAGAAGGCAATTTATTGACTAACCTGGAGGGCAAAAAAATGGCGGCCGCAATGACCAAATCAAAAATTCTCGATTATCTGTCTAAAAATCTGGAAGTATCAAAAAAGCAAATTAACGAAGCTCTGAGCGAACTTGTTCTCCTTGCGTATAAAGAAGCAAAAAACTCTTTTACTTTTCCCGGCCTCGGAAAATTACTGATTGTCAATCGTAAAGCCAGGATGGGAAGAAACCCTCAAACAGGCGCTGCGATTAAAATCCCGGCAAAAAGAGTTTTGAAATTCCGGGTTGCCAAGGCCTGCAAAGATGCGGTGTTAGGGAAAAAATAGACCGGAGGAAGTTTGTCGGACTTGATTCTCCGATCGAATGTGAATGTTTCGATGAGGGACTATCGAAATTGCGCTGTAAGCGATAGCAAGGCAAACAAGGCGAAAGGGTTTCTTGTTTTTCTGATTTTTTTTCTATTGTATCCGTTTGTCCTTTTTGCCGCGCCTGTCCAAGAAGAGGCGGAAGCCCATTTTTCAGAGGGGATGCAATTTAACAAAGAACGTCGGTTTCCCGAAGCCCTCAAAGCGCTTACTCTGGCCGTTGAATTAAACCTTGAATCTCATAAATATCATCAGGCGCTTTTTCTCACCTATACCCAGACCCGAAAGGGTCTCGATGCGATCAGTGTTTATAAACAACTTGAAAAACAACATCCGGGCAGTCCGGCGGTACACTACTGGCTAGGGAGGCTTTATCTTGAAAGCGGACGCCTTCCCGATGCGGTCTCCGAGTTTAAAGATGCCACTCGCCTTCTCCCGAAGGACGACCATGCCTTTATCTCCCTGGGGCATGCCTACTATCGGATGCAAAAATATTCCGAGGCGTTAAAAGCCTATCAGAGTGCCAATCAAATCACCCCTCGTTTGGCGGTGGTCCAGTCGGGGATCGGCAACGTCTACTATGCAAAAAAAGATTTTCCCCATGCCAAAAAGGCGTATGTAGAGGCTCTTAAAATTGACCCTTCTTCCGAAGAGGCAAGGTATAACCTGAGCCTGATCTATGAAAAAGAAGGGGCGATGGATTTGGCGATGAAGGAATGGAAATACCTTCTCGACGCAGACCCCAATGAATCAAAAATCAGAGAGAAGGTCGCCTGGGTGTACTATCAGAGAGAGGCGTACCGGGATGCCGTCAGGGAATTTTCCCTGCTGGCGCAAATCAACCAGAATTCACCCGATGTCTATTTCATGCTCGGCCAGGCCCAGGTTTTGCTGGCTGCTCAATCGACTTCACTGGACGAGCGGGACCGCCTTAAAAAGGAAGCCATTGAATCGTTTCGACGAACCATTGATCTCGATCCGGATAATCTATCTGCGCAGAATTATCTCAAAAAGCTGACTTCGCCGGCACCATCGGCACCTCTAAAGAAATAGATGGGGTTACGCCGAAAAGGAAAATGGATTCAATGAAAGAGGGAGGCGCCTGTGTCTGATATCACGAGGAGAAGTTTTTTCGGAAGAGTCATCGCGATGATCGCGGGGTTTGTTGCACTTGGATTATCGATTCCCTTTCTGGGGTACCTCATCCTTCCTTCCTTTCGAAAACGGGAGGAGTCCTGGTCCGAGGTCGGGCTGCTGGAGCAACTGGAAGTCAACCAGCCGAAAGAGTTCAATGTGGTGCGAAACCTCAAAGACGGATGGATGACGACGAAATCGGTCAGAGCCGTCTGGGCGTTTCGAAAGCCCAGTGGCGGGGCGGTGATTTATTCCCCCAATTGTCCGCATCTGGGCTGCGGATACCGCTGGGATGAAGAGAAAAAAGAATTCCTCTGCCCCTGTCACGGAAGTGTTTTTGATTTAAACGGAACAGTATTGGCCGGGCCTTCCCCAAGGCCCCTGGATGTTCTTCCATCGAAAGTAACAGGAGACCGGCTTTTTGTCATTTTCATGGAATTCAAGGCAGGAACTTCCAGAAAGGAGGCGATTTGACCGGAAGAATCAAAGCCTGGATATCACAACGCCTGAACCTCCCGCCGGTCATGCATCATCTCCTGGATGAAGCCATTCCCGGGGGTGCCAGCTGGATCTATATTTTCGGAAGCGTCACCCTCTTTTTATTTATTCTCCAGGCGATTACCGGGAGCATGCTGGCGGTCTATTATGCGCCCACTCCGGACCATGCCTATGAGAGCGTCCGTTATATTCAGGATGAGGTTCCTTTCGGTTCTTTTATCCGGGGGATCCATCACTGGAGTGCCAGCGCCATGATGGTCATGATCGGCCTCCATATGCTCCAGGTCTTTTTTTATGGAGCGTTTAAGGCTCCCCGTGAACTGATGTGGATGGTGGGAGTCTTTCTGTTGATCCTGACCCTGATTTTCGGTTTTACCGGGTATCTTCTTCCCTGGGACCAGAAAGCTTACTGGGCGACGCAGGTCGGAATCAATCTCGCCGGGACTCTCCCCTGGGTGGGAGGCTATCTGACGCTCATTTTGAGGGGAGGACCTGATCTCGGGGCTTTGACGTTAAGCCGCTTTTATTCGGTCCACACGCTTTTTCTCCCCTGGTTGATTGTCCTGCTGATCGGTCTGCATCTTTTTATTTTAAGGAGAGTAGGGCCCGCAGGCCCCTGGGACCGTCAACGTGGAAAGGCTTTTTCAGAGCCTTTCTATCCCAGGCAGGTGTTCATGGATGCCGTGGCGATGGGGCTGATGTTTGCGCTCCTGCTTGTTCTGGCCAATTATTTTCCGGCCCATCTGGCCGACCGGGCAAACCCGTCGGATACCACTTTCCGTCCCGTTCCAGAATGGTACTATCTTTTTTATTTTCAATTGCTGAAATACTTTGAGGGAAAATGGGAAATCGTGGCCACTTTAATTCTTCCGCTCCTCTTCTTCGGACTTTTGTTTGTACTCCCTTTTTTGGGGCGCGGCCGGGAACGTTCTCCTGTCCAGAGACCTGTCGCAATGGGGTTAGGAGCTGTTTTCCTGGTGATGGTGTTCTCGATGATTGGTTTGGCCGTTAAAGAGACCCGATTGATTCCGGTGACCAACCCGGCGGTGGTTCGGGGGAAGGCGATTTATACAAAAATGTCCTGCTCGGGATGCCACGAAGTTCATGGCGAAGGGGCCCAGGTCGGCCCGGATTTATCTTTTGAGGGTGACAAAAGGGACCCGCAATGGTTGATGGGCCATTTTAAGGACCCTCAGAAATATTCTCCGGGATCTTTCATGCCCGCTTTCCGCTTAACCGATAAAGAACTAGAGGATCTGACGGCCTATATGCACAGCCTCAAAAAATCCGGCGCCTGACCCCTTTTCGACGGTCAGGATTTAATCCCGCCCGGTTGCTTGATAATGGACCCGTGAAAGGTCTATTCTAGACTCAGGAAACAGTTTAAGTCATATATTTGGTATCGGGCTTAGAGAGGAGGTCATCATGGTCAATTCCTCAAAAAATAATGGGGGCACCCGGTTGGAGATCAAAAGGATACTGGTTCCGACGGATTTTTCGGATAGTTCCAAAAAAGCGGAGGATCAAGCCGTTTTTCTGGCAAAAATATTCAAGGCCAAAATTACCCTTCTGCATGTCATCGAATCCTCGGCGTACGCATTGGATACCTCGTTAATTCCTCCCGGGGATCCTTTCGGATTGAGAGAAAAACTGGTCGATATGACCGAACAGCGAGTCAGGCTGTTAAAAGAAAACGGGGCAGATGCGGAAGGAATTTGCGTTATTGGCGTCCCTTACGTCGAAATTATTAAGGCGGTTCAGGAATACGGCGCCGATTGGGTGATTATGGGGACCCATGGGCGGAGAGGCCTGGCTCATGTTTTATTGGGGAGCACCGCTGAACGGGTGATCCAGCGGGTTCAATGTCCGGTTTTAACTGTAAAAGCCGATAGGAAAACCGCCGCGAAGGGAGGACAAAAGGAGACGCTTGAAGCACAGCGCCTCAGGGTCAAAGAGATGGTCCCCCCGGGTGAAGCAAAAGCGTATTGTCATCTCTGCGGGCAACTTTCGCACGATATCATTTGCGATGCTTGCAAGGTCCGCGTTCAATCCGAGGCTTTTGAAATGAGGCAGAGGGTGGAGAAAGAAGGAAGGGTTGATACCGGACGGAGATAAAGAAATCTGTCCGGCGGGCTTATTCATAAAGGGAGTGATCACGAAAGGGGAATCCTGTGGCGAGAATTGTGATACTCGGTGCATCGATCGGGGGTCTTCCGGCGGCCTATGAATGCCGGAAGGCGTTTGGAAAAGAGCATACGGTGACTGTTATTTCAAATGTCGATTTTTTCCATTTTGTTCCATCCAATCCCTGGGTGGCCGTTGGCTGGCGGACGCGCCAGGATATCTCCTTTCCTTTAGCCCCGATTCTCCAAAAAAAAGGGATTGAGTTCGTCTGTTCAGCCGCTGAAGCGATCGACCCCAAACAATGCCAGGTCATGACCACGAGAGGCCCTATTCCATATGACTATCTGATTATCGCCACCGGTCCAAAACTTAATTTCGCGGCGGTTGCCGGTATGGGACCCGCAGGTCATACCCAATCCGTCTGTACCATCGACCATGCGGAACAGGCTTGGGGAGCCTATCAGGCGTTTTTAAAGGATCCCGGACCGATTGTGGTTGGCGCGGCGCAGGGGGCTTCCTGCTTTGGTCCGGCTTATGAAATGGCTTTTATTCTGTCAGCCGATTTGAGAAAGAAAAAACTCCGCCGGAAGGTGCCGATGACGTTTATTACCTCGGAGCCATATGTGGGTCACCTGGGATTAGGAGGAGTGGGAAAATCGAGAAGGCTGATGGAAGATGAATTTGCCGACCAGGATATCCGGTATATAACGAATTCGTCGATCAAAGAGGTTAAGCCCGGAGCGGTCGTCCTTGAGAGCGGAGAGGAAATCCCTTTCCGTCTTTCGATGATTATCCCTTCTTTTACCGGTGTGGACGCGGTAGCCGGGACCCAGGGCCTTTGCAATCCCAAAGGGTTTGTCAACATTGACCGCCATCAGGCAAACCCGGCTTATAAGAATATCTATGCCGTGGGGGTTTGTGTCGCCATTCCTCCGGTCGAACAGACTACCATCCCGACCGGAGCCCCCAAGACAGGGTATATGATTGGATCGATGGTGGCTGCGGCGGTTCACAACATCAAAGCGGACATTGAAAATAATCCAAAACGCGAAACGGCGACGTGGAATGCCATCTGTATCGCCGACATGGGCGATACCGGAATGGCCTTTGTGGCCCTGCCGCAGATGGCTCCCCGCAACCTCAACTGGCATAAAAAAGGGAAGTGGGTCCATCTGGCAAAAATTGCGCTGGAAAAGTATCTTCTTAAAAATCTGAAAAGAGGGGTGTCTGAAACTTTTTACGAAAAAGCCATTTTAAAAGCGCTTGGAATTACAAAGCTTCAATAGCGCTTCTTTGACCTCTTTTCTAAATAGGGCCATTAATTTTTCGGTCAAAGCCCCTGGCACTCCGGTTCCGATTTTGATGCCGCGGATTTTTGTGGCAGGCATAATTTCGTAACCGGTGCTGGTGATAAAACACTCTTCGGCGGCAAGGAGGCTCTTCTGCCTGAAAAGTGTTTCTTCAACAGGAATGCCGTTTTTTTCCGCAATTTCAATAACGACGCTTCGGGTCACTCCGTCCAGGATCCCCGCCTTGAGAGATGGGGTCGTTAGAACGTTCCGTCTGACACAAAAAATATTGCTGATTGTTCCTTCGGCGACATGACCTTTGTGATTTAGAAAAATCCCTTCATCGGCACCGCTTTGTCCGGCTTCCATCTTTGCCAGAATATTGTTCAAGAAATTTGAGGATTTAATTTCAGACGGAATAGCCTCCGGAATGTTCCGGACGGTCTTCACAATTTCGAGCGCGATCCCTTTTGCGTAAAGGGATTCCGGCGGAGGGGTGAAAGGGAAGGCCATGACGAGGAGCGTGGGGACAGGGCATAAGCCGGGGTCGAGGCCGACAGGGCCGGGACCCCGGGTAACGGCAATTCGGATCATTCCTTCTTTTATTTTATTTCTGGCGAGTATCTTATCGATCATCGGCGGGAATTTTTCTATGGGTTTGGGTATCGACAGGCCGATCCTCCTGCAGGATAGAACTAGCCTTTCCAGATGTTCGGCCAATTTAAAAGGCCTCCCCCAATAGGACCGGACCGTTTCAAAAACACCATCGCCATAAAGAAACCCATGGTCCAGGGGCGAAATACGGGCCGATTTCAACGGGACCCAGCGGTTGTCTAAATAGACGATCGGTTCTTTCATCGGAATTCCGCGACGACGGTTTTTAAAAGGGCGCCGGCCTTCTGAAGGGTTTCGTCATACTCTTTTTCAGGGCGGGAATCCGCGACGATGCCGGCTCCGGTCTGAATATAGCCCTGATGATCTTTGATCAGAAGGGTCCGGATCAGAATATTAAAATCGAGTTCTCCGGAAAAACTGATATAGCCGAGAGACCCGGTGTAGGGCCCTCTCCTGGCCGGCTCCAATTCATCGATGATTTCCATGGCTCTTTTTTTGGGTACGCCGGTAATGGTCCCTCCGGGGAAAAGGGCCTTTAAAACATCTTCCCACCGGCATCCCTTTTTCAGTTTTCCGGTGATATTCGAGACCATGTGGATGACATGTGAGTAGCTTTCGACGGCCATCATCTCATCCACCTTGACGGATCCATATTCGGAGATTTTACCGAGATCATTCCGCTCAAGGTCGATGAGCATCATATGTTCGGCCCTCTCTTTTTCGTTGGTCATCAGCGAAACGCGCATGGCATCGTCCTCCTCCCGGTTTTTTCCTCTTGGACGGGTTCCGGCAATCGGACGGGTGCTGAGCCACCCCCGCGACAGTTTAACGAGCCTTTCCGGAGAGGAACTGACCACCTGAAAACTCCCCCCATCCAAAAAAGAGGAAAAGGGGGCCGGGTTGATCGTTTGAAGTCTTTCGTACAATAAAAGGGGGGAGGAGGCGAGCCCCGGAACGGTGAATTGTTGCGACAGATTGGCCTGAAAGATATCTCCCTGCCTGATGTAGTCCTGGCATTTCAACACATTTTCGATAAAATCTTTTTTTGATGAAGAAGAGAAGGCCTGGAGGGGAGAAGGGGGGCAAACGGCGGGGTCTGAAGGGATCGGGGCTTGTAAGTCATCGAGGCAGAGAGAGATCTTTTCTTGCCCGTTTTTCTTCAGGGACTCCCAATCCTTTCCCGCCAGCTCTTCCGGAGAGGGAAAGTAGATAATCTCTCCCGTTTTTTCAACATGGTCAAAAACAATTACCGTATCGACGAATAAAAAAAAGCAGTCTGGAAACCCAGTCTCTTTTTTAGGGCGTTCCGGGAGCCGTTCGATAAAATGGAGCATCTCATAACTGAAAAACCCTGCGGCTCCGCCAAAAAAAGGGGGAAGACCGGGGGGGGGGTCAATCTGAAAAGGGTCGAGAAATGAACGGAGGAACAGGAACGGATTCTCTACCGAAACGGTTTGAGTTCCTTCCCTGCGGCAGAGGGAGGCCTTTTTCCCGGCAATCGAAATCGTTAGATAAGGGTCTCTTCCGATAAAAGAATATCGGCCGGTTGCCGGATGTTCTCTGGCGCTTTCAAGGAGAAAAGCGGGGGGTGTGCGGAAAATCTTTTTAAAACAGGCGAGGGGAGAATCATAGGGAATGGTTTGGACGACAGGTGAGAAAGAAATTCCCATGATCAGGCTATTTTAGGTTTGTGAGATTTCCTGGATGATTTTCTGAACCGTTTCTTCCGGGTTCCGGGCGGTTAGAATCGACCTCCCGATCACCAGAAAGTCCGCGCCCTGCGCCATGGCCTCCCGGGGGGTTTCGACCCTTTTCTGGTCGTTGTAATCAGACCCCGAGGGCCGAATGCCGGGGACGATATACTTCAAATCGGTTCCGAATTCCCTTTTCATGACAGGGAGTTCCAACCCCGACGTAATGATGCCGTCGAGGCCCGCCTCTCTGGCCATCCCCGCAAAACGGATCGAGTGAAAAATCAACGGGCCGGGAAGCCCCATCTCTTTTTCTACCATGATTTTACTATGGCTGGTCAGGAGAGTGACCGCTAAAATTCTGGGAAGAGGAACTTGTTTTTGAATGGAAAAATCAGCGCAGGCTTCCCTGCAGGCTTTCATCATCTCGATACCGCCAAGAGCATGCACATTGAACATCTCTACCCCCATGCGGGAGGCCTCAACGCCTGCCTGGGCGACGGTGTTGGGAATATCATAAAACTTTAAATCGAGAAACACCTTGCCGCCGCTCTTATGGATCTGTTCAATGATATGGGGCCCTTCGGCCAGAAATAAGCGGCTACCTACTTTATACCAGCTGATAAAAGGTTTCAGCCGCCTGACCCATTCTACGGCCAAAAGACCGGAGTCCACATCAAGAGCCAGCATCAAATGTTCATTGGGTTGAGACATATAAAATACCCTTTGTTTACCTGTATTTGCCTTTCGACAGGATTATCATACTAGGTTTTAGTTTAAAGTCAATCATGCAAGATTCGGTTTTTGACAAAATCGGGGATAGCGGTTACACTTTTTGATGTGAAAGCCGAAGAGACAAAACTGCCCGGGAATCTTTCCCGCGAACCCGAAAACGGGCCAAATCCACCTAACGATACTCTCTCAGATGAGTCGGTCAAATCGGCTCAGGATGTCTTTAGAGTTCTGGTCAAGGCGATCAAAAATCTTAAACTTTATCTCCCGAATAACCCTGTTCATCAGCGGTTCTTAAAGGAGTTTCACTCCAAACTGGCAGGCCATTTAGAAAAATTCGGGGATGCTGTTTTAACAGTGGGACAATATACCCTGACTCTCGAAGACCAGACAGTTTATGAAAATATCAACCGCCTTGACAGCCTGGCGTTTAAATTGTTTGTGGATGGCGTGCGCCAGATGACCCTGATGGAAGGGGTTACCGAAGAGGAATCGGGATATCTCCTGGAAGTATTGGGAAGGACCGGTGATTCCGCAAGTTCCGATGACGACCTTGTCACGCTGCTTTGGCAGAAAAATTTCCATCACATCAAGTTTCAAATCCTCGAAGATTTTTTTAGCGATCTCACCGAAGGCGTCTCCCTTCAGACGTCTGATTCCAAAGCCGGTTTTACCAACCTGATCCAATCTGAATTAAAGACCCCGGTAGTATCAAAGGAAGAATCGGGTCAGGCCGAATCGATGAAAACCCTCGCGGCCGAACAGGGAAGGAATAACCAGTTCACCCAGGTTTTCAGGCTCACCGAAGAGGAAATCGCGAGCATTAAAAACGAAATGAAAGTGGAGACGGAAAAAGACCTTATTTCAGAAATGATTGACATTTTTTACTCCGTTCTTCAGGTTGAAAAAGAGGCGCTGTTTTTCTCTGAGATGGTTGACCTCCTGGTTGGCAATACGGCCCATTTGCTGGAAGAAGGGGATTTTATTCAGCTCCAGAAAATTGTCCGCCTTTTTGTCTTATTAAAAGAACAGATCCCGCCTCTCCCCGAAGCGCATGTCGAGTCTCTGGATCGGACGATTGATGTTCTCGGAAAATCCGCGTACCTGGACAAGGTGGAAAAGCATATCAACACCCTTGATGACAAGCATCTGTCCGCCCTCTGCCAGTTTCTGGGAATGTTGAATTCCTCTTCGGTACCTTCAATTATCAATCTATTAGGCAAGGCGAAAGTCCGGAAAACCCGGAAGGCTTTATCCGATATTCTCGTGGAATTCGGGAGAAGGGATATTACGCCGATCTTGGCCAGGCTCCAGGGAGGAGAGTGGTTTGTCATCCGGAATCTGGTGCAAATTATCGGACAGATTGGAAATCTGCAGGCGGTCGAGTCGTTGAATAAGCTGGTTCAATATCCGGATGACAGGGTCCGCAAAGAGGTACTTCTGACACTCATCAGCGTCGGAAAAGAAAATGAAAAAGTAAAGGGGATGATCCTGTTATTTTTAAATGACCGCGACGTCGCCCTGAGAAGACAGGCACTCCAGGTGATTCAGATCCATCAATATGAAAAAGCCCTTCCGATTTTAATGAAAATGATCGCCGCGGAGGACTTTTCTTCGAGAGAGGAGGATGAGAAATATCTGATTTTCAGCGCCATCGGAAAATTAGGTAAAGCCGATTTGATCCCCATGCTCAAAGAATATTTGAAACCCTCGTTCTTCTTTTGGATCAAAAGAAGGCAGAAGGAAGGGAGAGCCCTATGCGCTGTTTATGCGCTAAAAAAGATGGAGACGCCTCAGGCGGCAGCTCTTCTGACAGAAGCAAAGCGGCATCCTTATAAAATGGTCGGGGATTTAGCTTCAAAAACCCTGGTTGAAATTCAAAGAACCAAAGAGAGAAAGGAGCTAAAGAATAAAAATGAACCCTGATAGCCCGATCCAGTCGAAAGAGACCCATGTGACCAGGACGGTAGACGTTGAATTTATCAATTACGGAAAGCGCCTGGTGATTCAATTTAATATTATTTCAAAAATGGCTCTGATCCACCAGGCGCAGAACTCTTCGTTTGACGCCCCCGTTTCCAACCTGATGAATATTCTTGCTCTGCTTTTTGCCATGGATGATCCCATTACCCTGTATCGGGAAGCCGATTCCCTTTTCCTCAATGAAGAAAAACTCAAAATGGATATTGAGACCTTTTCCTCATTTTCAAATTTTACCGACGCCCTTTCAAAAAGAAACATCGGGAAAATCGTTTTTTCAAATACGGTCGCGCCCCAGGATATCAAAACCTTCATCTTTCTTTTTAACGGGGTTGATTTAAAAGGTAATCCTAACCCGTTTCAGTCTCTTCGAGACGCCATGGCACAGTCTCATCTGGAAACGATAGAGATCACGGAGTATGTCGAAAAAAAAGGGACCGATCTGTCCGTCAATATTAATAAAGGGTCAAAGGAGTTTGCCAAGAAAACGTATTTTAGCACCGTTTCGGCCGTGACCCAGGTCATGGAAAGCGCCAAACTGAATCAGGCAGTGAGTCTAAAGAAAACCAAGCGCCTGGTCCAGTCGATGGTCGATGTGATCCTTCAGGAAGAGACGGTTCTTCTCGGCCTGACAAACCTCCGGTGTTATGACGAATACACCTATCACCATTCGGTCAATGTCTGTATTTTAAGCCTTGGGATCGGACAGAGGCTCGGTTATGACAAAATCGAATTATCGAATCTCGGAATGGCGAGTCTTTTCCATGATATCGGAAAATCGGACATTCCGGTGGACCTTTTAAACAAACCGACCGACTTCAATGATGAAGAGTGGAAGGTGATGCGTCGGCACCCGGTTCTGGGAATCAGAAATATCATGAAGATGAAGGGGCTGAATGAGCTGGCCATCAAGGTGATGTACGGCTCTTTTGAACATCACATGAACTATGATAGTTCCGGTTACCCTAAACTGGCGAAAAAGCGCGACCTCTCTCTGTTTGGAAGGATTATTTCGACCGCCGACTGTTACGATGCGATGACCTCGGCGAGGGTTTACAGCCGGACTGCCATTTCCCCCGAAAAAGCCCTTCAGTTTATGTTAAAAAAGAGCGGAACGGCTTTTGATCCAGTTTTGTTAAAAATTTTTATTAACTGTATAGGAGCCTTTCCGATCGGAACACTCGTGTTGCTTGATACGAATGAGATCGGAGTCGTGGTTCAAATTCACCCCGACTCTGATAAGGGAGATCGCCCAAAAGTGAAGATTATAGTGAATAAAATGGGTGTCGAGGAAGCCGATGGAGAGGTCATCGATCTTTCCGAAACGATTGGCGGAACGTCAGAGTTTAAAAGAAGCATCTTCCGGACAATCGACCCGCACAAATATAAAGTAGACGTCAGCCGATTCTTCCTCTAAAAACTGTCCTTTCACCTTTCCTTATTATTAATAATAGCCTGTTTTAGCATACTAAAAAGTGCTTGACACCAAACGAACAGGGTGATAAATTTATATACGACCTAATTAGTCTCAATCCAAACTGGTCGGATATAGATTTATTAATTCTGCTCCGGTTAAGAGGTAAAACATGTTAAGACTATCAAAAAAAATCGACTACGCCTTAATCGCAATGGACTATATTGCCTTTATGGAAAATGACCAGATCGTGAATACTAAAACGATCGCCGAGAAATACAACATCCCGTTAGAGCTTCTGGCGAAAATCCTGCAAAAATTGGCCAAGCAAGGATTTATCATCAGCCA
>JBGPKT010000051.1:0-15909 GCA_041486115.1 Nitrospiria bacterium
ATCCTCTCTCCCGAAATGTTAAAGGACCACCCCCCCTCCCTCATTCTCTGGGGCCCTCCCGGATCGGGAAAAACCACCCTGGCCCATCTAATTGCCGGAATGACCGGCTGTACTTTCGTCTTTTTTTCCGCGGTCCTTTCGGGCGTTAAAGAGATTCGCGACGTGGTGGCAGAAGCCAGATCAAGGCTCCAGACCACCGGACAAAAAACCCTCCTTTTTGTCGACGAAATCCACCGGTTCAACCGGAGCCAGCAGGACGCCTTTCTCCCTCACGTCGAAGATGGAACAATCGCTTTATTGGGGGCAACAACCGAAAACCCCAGTTTTTCAGTCAATGCGCCTCTACTTTCAAGATGTAAAGTGGTGGTTTTAAAACCGCTTGAAGCAGGCGACATCGAGGCGATCCTTAAAAGAACGCTTAAAGACGCTGAACGGGGCCTGGGGAAAATAAACATCCGGATCGAAGATGCCGTACTTAGGGAGATTGCCGGAATGGCTGAAGGGGATGCCCGGCGGGGGTTAAACCTCCTTGAAGCCTCCGTGAAACTGGCCCCGGAGGTTCAACAGCAGAAAGTGGTCACTGAAAAGGAGCTCCTGGAAGCGGCGCAAACCCGGGTTCTCTTTTACGATAAAGAGGGGGAAGAACATTACAATACGGTTTCTGCCTTTATTAAGAGCATGCGGGGAAGCGATCCCGACGCCGCGGTCTACTGGCTGGCCCGGATGCTGGAAGCGGGAGAAGACCCCCTCTTTATCGCAAGGCGGATGATCATTTTCGCCTCCGAAGATGTCGGCAATGCCGACCCTCAGGCCCTGGCTATCGCCGTTGCCGCGCATGACGCCTTTCAGGCCGTCGGGTTCCCGGAAGGGTGGATCCCTTTGAGTCATGCGGTCATTTACCTGGCTGTGGCCCCAAAAAGCAATGCAACCTATAGGGCTTACAAGAATGCGCTCGAAGCCATTAAAGAAAAAGGGAGCCTCCCCGTTCCGCTCCACCTTCGAAATGCCCCCACCCGCCTGATGAAAGAACTGGGATACGGGAAAGAATACCTCTATCCTCACTCCCGTCCGGATAAAGCCGGGGGGCAAACCTACCTTCCGGGAGAACTCCTCCAGAACCGCTATTATTTTCCGACCGAATCGGGATTTGAAAAAACCATCAAAGAACGGATTGAAAAGCGGAAAAAAATCCCTCCTGAAAAAGAATAGCCAAAAACTTTATTGGGATTTTTATTTGGGAGAAGCCATACTCCAGAGGTTTTTGTAAAACGCCCGCCGAAGGGAAAAGGCTTCCACCTCGCGGACTTCCTGAATTCCCGGGAGGAATGTCAAATACACCAGGAGCCTTAAGGTCCCCGATATTAAAAAGAGAAACATGAGATTTGATGTTAAGTGATAGGTCGTATGAAACAGCGTAATGGATGACGGGAACAAGCTCGCAAAAAGCCCCCCCGTCAGCGCCCCGAAAAAGATCCCCAATCCGTTGAGCGTACTGTAAACCGCAATACAGGGAGCCCTTTTCTCCGGCGAAACCGCGTCAAAGATAAAAATGGCCACGCTCAGGCTGAACCCCGCCCAAACAAATCCGGAAAAGACCTGTATCAGGAGAATGAAATAAAAATTGGTGGTAAAAAGCCACAAGATCGGAAGGGCCGGGAGCAATAAACCGGTGATCTTTAACACCATCCGGTTGCCAAAACGATCGGAAAAATTTCCCCAGTATAAATAGGTCAGGTATTGGCTCAACACCGCCGTTCCCGATACGCACATATATTGCAGATACGAAAAATGAAGGTCGTGGAGCATATAGACGGCAAAAAACGGCCCCGCCACTTGAACCGAGAATGAAATCAACGAGGAATAAATCACAAAACGGAAAAAATTGGACTTTTTGAATTCCTGGTAAAATTCGGTCAGATAGAACTTTTTCCTGAAGGATTCGAGGGGGGGTTCATCCATTTTTTTTAAAAACAAAAAAGAGACCCCTCTGAATAATGCCGCCAGGATAAAGATTAAAACAAATCCGGTCGCCGGATTGGCGGTCTTCTGGTAATAGTTCAGGATAAACCCCGCGAGACAAAGACCGGCAAATGCGCTCAAACTCATCACCCGGGTCCTCCGTCCGAAATAATTTCCGCGCTGGCCATAAGGGACAAGGTCTCCCATCATGCTGTTCCAGGGAGGGCTGGCCAGATTTCCGAAAATAAAATAAAGGGACGCCCCCAGGATTAGAAAAAGTACCGCCTCTCCCGGAACCAGGAGCGGAAGGCATAACAGGGGGATCCAGGCGACGGCCTGCAGGCCGACACCGGTTAAAATCAGCTGTTTCCGGGTATGGAGACTGGAGAGGAGATAGACGGAAAAGATCTGGAAAAAAGCGCCGGCAAGCTGCGGAACCGATACGATATACCCGACCTGGGCGCTTGAGGCTTTTAGAAATAAGGCAAAAGGGATGAGGTAACTTTCTCCCGCTCCCACCATCATGGAATAAAATGCCCCGTCTTTTATTCCATAAGAGAGGTTGGTTTCGAGGCTTGAATCTTTTTCACGCAAAATAACTTCCAGTCAATATAAAAATCCCGTTGCTTCTCAATACCTACCGGATTGGCCTCTTGATAAAAGGGGGTAAAAGGGGTCGAAAGAACGAGCAGATTTCTTAATTTAAATATAGCCGATGGAAGGGGTTCCGTAAAGGCGGTTTACCCCGGAGAGGGGTGAACCCTTAAGTCCATTTTTTACGTTCGAGCAATATCTCCTGGCACCCCCTGCAGAGCTTTTTTCCTTCGACTTCTTTGAGACGGCTCTCATGGGTAAACTCTCCGCATTGGCCGCAAGGTTTTGCTTTATATTTTCCCACCTTTGGCGGGGGGGGGAGCTTGATTTTTTTAATTCTAAACAGTTTGTCTTCGGGAAGCGTTAAAATATCCTGAATTTTTTGATCCAGTTCCTTTTGAAACGTCTCTCTCTGCTCCGGAGTGGAATCGGGCCCTGTCATTTTTTTTCTTCTGGCGCTGTGGGAACCATCCGGGTCAAAGGTCTCCCAGTAGTGGCAGTAAATCCTGACAGCGTTTTGACTTTTTGTGTTTTGAAGAATATAGACCGGCTTGCCGGTTGCGGTCATAATCAGGTTTCGTTTGCCGAGCGTACAGCCTGTAAATTCCTGAATGGCGTCCGAGGCGCAGGTTTCATTTTCTACCATCGCCACGACTTCTTTCATGTTTTTAAGTTCCGGCCCCATTTCTCGGACGGCCGCTTTGGAAATACGGTACCCCATTGCAATATCCAGGCAAAGATGCCCGTGAAACGCCACCACATCATCAAATGTTTTTTCCATACCTTCTCCGGATCCTTTACTCATTAAGTTCAGTCTTTAATAGACGCCAGGGTTTCTTTGATCTGCTCTTCAATTTCATTTTGAATCGTGTGATCGGCCGGGAGGTCAAGAATGTCATCTTCCGAAACCATGAGAAATTTTCTGGCTTTTTTCCTTGTCAGGGAAATCAGAAAATGGCCGTTAGAAGGCGCGACCGGAATAACCGCCTGCGCTCCCGGATCAATCTTTTTGAGTATTTGTAAAAACTGTGTTCGCCCCTCTTCAAAATCATCCATCGATCTTGCCCTTTCCCTCGCCTCTTTCTCTTTTTTACCGAATTAACCGCCGGTTGGCGCAGGCCTTCCGATGGTGGTCACATAAACGATGGCTTCTTCTAAAGGAAGCTGAAGGAGTGCATTCACCTCATCGTCAAAAAAACCGCCGATCCCGCTGGCGCCAAGGCCCATTTGAACTGCCGCGAGGTTAAGCCTTTGCCCCAGATGCCCCGCATCGAGATGAAGGTACCGGTAAGCCCTGTTCCCGTATCTGGCGACCGCATGGGGCAAATGAGACGCATGGACCACAACAATGGCGGCGTCTCTCCCCAGCTCTTGGCCGAGACAGAACTCCCAGGCGGTCTGCTTGAACAGACCGGCTCGGACCAGGCGGAGTTCCTGTTCACCAGGAGCATAATAATAAACCCCGGGATCAATTTCAATCACGCCATGAATAATCACAAACGTCTCAAGCAAAGAGGGGTCAAACACCTGGGGGAGCCCCCGGTTTTCCAACTCTCGCTCATCCCTTAAAATGGCTGGCTCATAAGCAAACGCCAGGAGATCGGCCAGTTCATCTTTAAATAACGGCTGACCGGAATATGCCCGGGTCGACCTTCTTTCCAGAATCGTCTGTTCCATCTCTTTTTCTGAAAAATTAAGCGGTTTACCCGGCAGGGGAATGGAAAGACACGAAATCCATTTGTCCCCCGGCGAATAAGAGTCGGCGGCTTCTTCCTCCGGAAGGGAGTTCCCCTTCCAAAGATAGGAGGCCTGATGGAGCCCGAGCAAAAGACCTTTTTTTAAATCGGGTTCCTCCATGCCGGCAGGCGAAGGGTAGACCGAACTCCTCCGGATATCATTAGCTTTAAGGGTCTTTAACTGAGGGAGGGCCGCCATCATCAGCACTCCCTCTTTATCCTCCTCGAGAAAAAGAAGCCGGTTGAGCGCCTGATCAAAAAATCCGCTGATGGGATAAACCCCCAGGCCTTCTTTTCCGGCACAGCAGTTGAGATTCCCCAGAATATGGCCGGTATCAAGGAGTATTCTCCGGTATGCCCGATCTTCATAACGCCAGGAGCTTCGCAAAAAAACGGCGGTCATAATGATCAGCAGGTCCGACTGTTCTATCGCCTCATGGCCAAAACAAAACCGGCTGAACTCATTCCAGAAATTTCCCTCCCAGAGAGGGACCAGCGAGTGATCCTTCACCTGAAAATTATAGATCCCATTCTCCAGGTGCGACACATTCCTGACCGCCACATAAAGTTCGGTCGGATATAACCCCCCTGCGGTCGGAGCGGCTCTCAGGTAAAGTTTTGATCCGTTGGGATACTCCAGTATTCCGGTCACCCCATTGCTGAAATATAATAGCCGGGAAATATTACCCAGACTTAACCCCTCTTCTTGCTCGAAAGGGGGATAACTGAGCGGTTTTCCGGTAAATGGATTTTTCTTAAAAGGAAGATAAGGAGTCAGATCGACCTTATGTTCCGTGTGATACTCCTTAAAGGGAGAAGGCTGCGCGTTCCAATCGAGCTGCCTCGGATGGCTGGCAATCTCTTCCCTGAAATACTTGGTTTTCTGATGGTAAATTTCGGCAAATGAATTGACCTCTTTCGGAATCATCTTTTTTTTGCAACCTTTCTCATCAGATCTTTTTTTTCAATTTCATCGCACTCAAATCTAAATAAACATCTTTGAGAAAAAAACGCCAGAGCTTATCTTTCCCCTCGGAAATCCCGATTCGGGGAGAACATTCAATCGAGCGTTCCACTCCTTCGGCATCCCCCTCATAAAAATAAAAATCGGGTGCTTCGCAGAGGTCCAGATCATTCTGTTCGCGGGAAATGCCGAGACCTTTGCAGAAATTTCCGGGTCCTAGCAGAATTTCCTCCGCCTTTTCCTTTTTTCCCCTCCGCCTCCGGATTCCTTCTAATCCGGCCACCGGGATACCCCCCCTGATCAATACGGCGGAAGGGGACCCCTCTTTTCCGGTAACCACGTTAAAACAGTGATGCATCCCGTAAATAAAATAGACGTAGCTCCTGCCCCCTTCTTTAAACATCGGTTCGTTCCGCCGGGTTTTCCCTCTGAATGCATGGCAGGCAGGGTCATCGACGCCATAGGATTCGGCTTCGATGATAACGACTCGACTCCCCTTAAAATATAACGATTTTCCCAGAAGATCTGTTGCGACAACTTCGGGAGACCTAAGAAAAAAATCTCTCTCTAACCGCACGATTCATCATAGCTTTTTTACATTTAGGCTGTCTAGTGATTTTTGTTTACTCCAATGCCCAACCTTCATAGAATAGATCCAACACCTGTTATCCGGAGGGACCATGCCTGGCCACAAATATACGAACGCCCTGATCCATGAAACAAGCCCCTACCTCCTCCAGCATGCCCATAATCCCGTTGAATGGCAAACCTGGGGAGACGAAGCCTTATCCCGCGCAAAGAAAGAAGACAAACCGATCCTTCTGAGCATCGGCTATTCGGCCTGCCACTGGTGCCATGTCATGGAAAAAGAGTCTTTTGAAGACGAAGCGATCGCGGCCGTCATGAACCGGCATTTTATCAATATTAAAGTCGACCGGGAAGAACGCCCCGACCTGGACCAGATTTATCAAAATGCCGTCCAGTTTTTTATCAAGAGGGGCGGGGGATGGCCCCTGACCATGTTTTTAACGCCCGAAGGGGTCCCCTTTCACGGAGGGACCTATTTTCCGCCGGAAGACCGCTATAACCTTCCGGGTTTTTCGAGAGTTTTGGGGGCGGTCGCGAAAACTTATGCCGAAAACCGGAATGACATCATAAGCCAATCGGCTCAGGTCTTAACCAACCTGTCGCGGATCGGCAAAGTCCGCCCTAAAAACGAAGCGCTCCCGGCAGACCTTGTTGAAAAAAGTGTCCGGTCGTTAGACCGGTTCTTCGACCCCTCAAACGGCGGGTTCGGGGGGGCGCCGAAATTTCCCAACACAATGACCCATGAGCTTTATTTACGCCATTACCACCGGAGCGGCGAGGACGCTTATTTAAACCGGGCCCTTCTGACCCTCTACAAAATGGGGACCGGAGGGATTTACGACCAACTGGGGGGAGGGTTCCACCGCTATTCAGTCGATGAGCGGTGGCTGGTGCCCCATTTTGAAAAAATGCTTTATGACAATGCCCAGCTTGTCCCCCTTTATCTGCATGGATATCAATTGTCCCTTAACCCTCGGTTCAGGCAGATTGCCGCCGAAACGCTCGATTATGTCCTCCGTGAAATGACCTCTCCGGAGGGAGGATTTTATTCGACCCAGGATGCCGACAGCGAAGGGGTCGAAGGAAAGTTTTTTGTCTGGACGCTCGAAGAGATCGAACAGATTCTCCCCCCGGCCGACCGTCAGATCTTTTGCAGTTATTTCGGCGTCGCACAGAGGGGAAACTTTGATGGGAGCAACATTCTCAATATCCCCCATGACGCCGCCATAATCGCCCGTGAATTCAACCTCTCGCCGGAAGCCCTTGAAGAAAAAATGGCCGCCTGTAAAAAAACGCTTTTAGTAATCCGAGAGTCCCGGATTAAGCCTTTCCGCGATGAAAAGATCCTCACCGGCTGGAATAGCCTGATGATCTCAGCCTTTATCGAAGGATTCCGGGTGATCGGAGACAAACGATATCTCTCCGCCGCCGAAAAAGGGATCCAATTTATCTTTAAACACCTTTACCGGAATGATAAACTGTTGGCCGTCTATAAAGATGGAAAGGCAAAGCTCAACGGCTATCTCGACGATTATGCCTTTCTGACGGCGGCACTTCTTGATCTTTATGAAGTCACTTTCCAGAAGGGATATCTTGAAAAAGCCACCGTCCTCGCCGACCATTTACTATCCGGTTTCTGGGACAAGGAAGAAGGGGGGTTTTATTTTACCGGCATGAGCCATGAATCACTCATTAACAGGCCTAAAAGCGGATATGACCATTCGATTCCCTCGGGAAATGGCATTTCCGCCAGAAATTTAGTCCGGCTTCATGCCCATACCGGCGGACCCGCTTACCGCAATTTTGCCGACGAGCTATTTAAACTCTACGGAAAAGAAATGGAAGAGAATCCTTTTGGCTTTGGGAGCTTCCTCTGTGCCTTTGACGATTACCGCCACGCGTCCCAGATTTTCCTCGTTGGAGGAGAAAAAGAAGACCTTGCTCCCTGGCTCGACCAGCTCAATTCCCTGTATCTCGCGGGGACAACCCTTGTCGCCACGACAGAAAAAGAGACCGAAAATCATCTGGCCTTTAAACACCTCTCCGGAAAAAAGAGCCTCGAAGGGAAGACCACGGCCTATCTCTGCCAGAATTTCACCTGTCTCCCTCCCGTCACCTCTTTTGAAGCGCTAAAACGCCTGATCATGGATAATAAAGGACTTTCTTGATGAGCGACCGGCCCGGAACCCTTTTAGCTGAAGAAATTATCTCTGAAATTCAAACCGATCTTCCATGGAATGTGATCTTATATAACGATGATTGGCATCCTTTTGACGAGGTCATTCTTCAAGTGCAAAAAGCCACCGGAGTTTCTCTCGAAAAATCAGTGGAGATCGTCCTTGAAGCTCACAATCAGGGGAGGGCGGTCTGTTATTCAGGAAGCCTGGAGAAATGTTCGAGAGTGGCCAACATCTTAAAAGAGATCAAACTCCATGTCGAAATTGATCAACCCACCGCCTGCTAATACTTTTTTGTTACTCCTAAGGGGTCAGATCTTTTGTTATTTGTACTTGATCTCACGCTCAATTCCTTCGATACGCCGCCGCAATCCCCCGTCCACCTTCAGTTTCTCCCGCACCCCGTGACAGGCCCATGCCACAGCACCGTAACTCCCTATGCCAAAACTGTCGGCGGTCTGCTGCAGGGTTATATCACATAACCGCTTCACGAGATACATTCCCACCTTGCGGACTTCACTCTTTTTTCCCCGGCGTCCCTGAACCACCTCATCTAATTTCACCTTATAAGATTTTGCCACTGCCTCCTGAACCCGCTGAATCGCTGGCCGGAGGGCCGCCCGCTCATACCGGGGATGTTCCCGGTCCATTTCCATCACCCGTTGTTTGATCTTCTCAATGAATCCTTCTTCTCCCAGGACTGGGCGGGTATGTTCCCGGCCATAGAAGTCATTTATCTTTTCTTCGTTTCCGGCAAAAATAAAACGATGATAATCCTGACTGTTCTTAAAATATCCCAATACCTCTTTAACCGCCAGCCACTTTGGTGCGCGTTTCGCGTCTAGGAAGGCCCTATGGCTGCTCCACCTATAATCATCTGGAGTCTGCGTGATTTTTGCCTCTACCGGATTTAAATGGATATATCGTACAACGGAGGTTAAGTAAGTATCCTCATCAACGACGATGCCTTTATACCGCCCCCGGAAGAGCGGTCCGTCCCGTCGATGCGTCCGGTTAAACCGCTGCGTATATAGCCCATCGATATGGCGCATGACCCGCGAGAGATTACCTTCCGGGGTTCGTAGGCAGAGGTGGTAATGGTTCCCCATCAGGCAATAGGCAAATATCTCCACCCTCCAAAGTTCATGGGCCTCTGCCAGTGCCTTTAAGAATTCTTCATGGTCGTTCTTTTCTAAAAAGATTTTTTGTCGGCTCCTTCCACGATTCATAACGTGGTATACAGCGCCGAGATATTCTATGCGAAGCGGGCGTGACATATTTTCCAACAATAGCAAATTAAAAAGTATTATGCAACAAAAGATTTGACCCCTTAGTCTCTAGTCGGTCAGGGAAAGAGGGATTGGTTGAGCGAGGTGAGGATGAACTGGCGGATGGTCCGCAGCTCATCCGGAATAATTTGGTGGCCGATCGGATATTCATGGTAGGCTACCTGATACCCTTCTTTTTCTAAAACTCGCGCCGCTTCCCGACTTCCTTCAACCGGAAGGACGTCGTCTTCCACTCCATGGCAGATTAAAACGGGAAGACCTTTATTGGACAGCGTCTTTTCCGGAGAGAGTGTCTCCGGAGCGTGGAGGTACCCGCTCACGGCAATGATACCGCAAAGTTTCTTGGGATAACGGAGACCCGCTTCCAGGCTCATGACCGCCCCCTGGGAAAACCCTCCGATTAGAATCTGATTCGACGGTATCCCCGAAGATTCAATTGTTTGGAGGAGTTCGATTAATTTTTTCCGGCTAAGGTCTATTCCCTTCCCATTTTCCCTCGGCAACTGATACCACGCTCTCCCTTCATTAATGTCATCTGCCGGGAAAGGCCCGCTGGGGAAAATAAATTTGGTTTGAGGGAGTTTGATTTGCGCCACCAGCGGTATCAGGTCTTTCCCATTGCCTCCTAACCCATGAATAAACACCAGACATCCCAACGGGATCCCCTGTTCAGGGTTGACTTCATAAACCTCCAGGCTCAACGGGTCACTCCCTTGCCAATGACGGTTTGAAAATCAACGCGGCCGAATTGATACAATAGCGTTGATAGGTCGGCGCGGGCCCATCATTAAAAACATGCCCCAGGTGGCCGCCGCAACGCGCGCAATGGACTTCGGTCCGGGGAAAGAGCATCTTCCAATCGGTCCTCGTACCGATGGCGTCGGAAAAAATCGGCTGCCAGAAGATGGGCCAACCTGTCCCGCTGTCATACTTCTGCCTCCATGAAAAGAGGACCAGGTCGCAGCCGGCGCAGTGGTAGGTCCCTTTTACTTTTTGGTCGTGGTACTTATTTTGAAACGGAGGTTCGGTCCACTCCTGACGGAGGACACGATACTGTTCCGGAGTAAGCATCTTCTGCCACTCCTCGTCGGTCCTTGTCACTTCAAACGGACGCTTCGTTTCCGCTGCTCCCGCGGGTTTCAAACCAAAAATACCGGGCACCAGGCTGGCGCCGAAAAGAATCAGCCCCTTGAGCAAAGTTCGCCGTTTAATCGGCACTTTTGAGAAACGATTACGAAGAAACCGGGCCTTATTCATAAGCCCCTTCATTTCCATTTGACGACGGGGGGAAGAGACATGAGAATCGCATCAATGTTCCCGCCGGTTTTTAACCCAAAGATCGTTCCGCGGTCATACATTAAATTAAACTCGACATACCGCCCGCGCCGGTAGAGTTGAACCTCTTTCTGCTCTTCGGTAAAAGGGATATCTTTGCGGCGCCGGGCAATCGCTGGATAAATATTGAGAAAAGCCTCTCCCACCTCTTTAACAAAAAGAAAGTCCTTGTTGAGGTCCTCCTTGAGGTAATCGAAGAAAATTCCCCCGATTCCCCTCGGTTCCTTCCGATGTTCCAGATAAAAATATTCGTCACACCACTTTTTAAATCTGGGGTGATAGGTCGGGTCATGTTTGTCACAAGCCCCTTTCAGGGCAAGGTGAAAATCCCGGGTATCTTCTTCATACGGAAAATAGGGGGTCATATCGGTTCCTCCCCCGAACCAGGAGTGGTCTGTTTCAATATACCGGAGATTCATGTGGACCGCGGGGACCAGAGGATTGACCATGTGGGCGACCAGGGAGACTCCGGTCGCAAAGAAATGGTTCTTGTATCCCGGAATCTTTTCTCCGAATTCGGATTCAAGTTCTCCAAAAACCGTAGAACAATTCACTCCCACTTTTTCAAAAACCTTTCCCTTCATCACCGATATGACTCCGCCGCCTCCATTGTCTCTCTTCCAGGGACTTCGCTGAAAAACAGTCCCGCCGTCGATTTCCGCGAATTTCTCGCAAATACGGTCGCGGAGATCGTTAAAATAAGTCTCCGCTTCTACGCGGAAGTCTGTTGTCTTATTCGCCTTTAGATTCACGGTTTACCATCCTGTTGTGGAAGATAATATAATCTAATTGATAAAATATTTCAATCCAGAGCATGTATTTTTTCTTGCCGCAAAGGGAGGTCACCGGGTTGAGTTGCCCTTACCCCTGGCCATGTTATAATTTGAACATGGGTCCGGTTTCAAGTAAACTTTACCTGTTTCTTCTACAGAAGAGCAGTATCAATCAGAATGGCGCTTTTTAAATTCAATGATTTAAATAACCAGGATGGGGGTCAGATATGGAATACTCTCCAGGTCTTTCAGGTGTGCCCGCAGCAAAATCAAAAATCAGCTACCTTGACGGCGAAAAAGGAATCCTGGAATATCGCGGGATATCCATTGAACAGCTTGCCGATCAGAGCAACTTTATCGAAACGGCTTATCTCCTTTTATTCGGCCACCTGCCGGACAAGAAAGAGCTGGAAACATTTGATGCCGATGTCCGGGCGCATCGCCGGATAAAATTCAGAATCACTGACCTGATGAAGTGCCTCCCCGAAAGCGGACATCCGATGTATGCGCTTCAGGCGACCGTTGCCGCCCTGGGGATGTTTTACGAAGCCAAAGACGTGACCAATCCCAATACCCAATATATCTCCGCCGTCCGCCTGATTGCCAAAATACCCACTATTATTGCCGCCTATTACCGGATGAGAGGGGGGGACGAACATATCCTCCCCCGCGAAGATTTAGACCATTCTGCAAATTTCTTATATATGCTCCATGGAAAGATTCCTGACCCCATTGTCGCCAAAGTCCTCGATATCTGTCTGATCCTTCATGCAGAACATACCATGAATGCATCGACTTTTTCCGGCATGGTGACTGCCTCTACCCTCGCTGATCCTTACACGGTGGTTTCCTCCGCCGTCGGCACCCTGAAAGGCCCCCTCCATGGCGGAGCCAATGAAGAGGTCCTGGTGATGTTAAAGGAGATCGGCTCGAAAGAAAACGCGAGCGCTTATCTCCGGAAGAAATTGGCGAATAAAGAAAAAATAATGGGATTCGGCCACAGGGAATATAAAATCAAGGACCCGAGAGGGGCGATTCTGCAAAAACTGAGCAAACAGCTTTTTCATCAGGCGGGAAAATCCCCCTTTTATGAACTTGCCGAAGAGGTCGAAAAAATCGCGGAAAACCTGCTCTCCCATAAAGGGCTCCATTCAAACGTCGACTTTTATTCGGGGATTCTTTACGACAAAATGAATATTGATACAGACTTTTTTACGCCGATCTTTGCGATGTCGAGAGTTTCGGGGTGGCTCGCTCATTGGCTCGAACAGGTTCAGGAGAATCATATCTTCCGTCCTACGGAGATTTATGAAGGGGAACGGGACAAAAAATATCTCCCGGTCGGACAGAGACACCGGTAAAACAAAAGGGGGGTTAAGACCTGGGCCTGGAGGAACTTCTGCTTCTCTCCTTAAAATCGCTTCTCTTCCGCGGAGCCGGAAGTTTCCCTTTGACAGGGCGAAACGGCGTGTGCGGCAGGTCGATAAACAGTTCCTCCTCCGCCCATTCAACCGGTATTTTTTGATGTATAAATTCTTCAATCGCTTCGAGGCCTAAAACGTATTCCTCGCAGGCAAGGGTAATGGCTATCCCTTCGGCTCCGGCGCGGGCGGTCCGGCCGATCCGGTGGACATAATCTTCGGGGTCTTGCGGGACATCATAATTGATCACATGGCTCACGCCATCAATATGGAGTCCCCTGGACGCGACATCGGTGGCCACCAAAATGGTGACTTTTCCCTGTTTAAACTCTTCAAGAATTTTTAACCGCTTTGCCTGAGGAATATCTCCGGTTATGGCCTGAACCGATTTGCCCCGGCGTTCCAGACGATTGCATAACCTTTCTCCTGCCAGTTTGGTATTGACGAATATCAGCACCCGCCCCATTTCCTTTTTTTCGAGCAGCCCCTGAAGCAGAAAAATCTTTTTTGTTTTCTCAACGTGATAAAGGACTTGCTGGACCTTATCGGCGGTCATCTGATCGGGAGAAATAACCACCTTGACGGGGTTATTCATATGTTCATAAGCCAGTTCCATGACGCGAAAATTGAGGGTTGCCGAAAAGAGGAGGGTCTGCCGCTCGTTATAAGGGGGAGCTTTTCTTAATAGGTATCTCAGATCGGGAATAAAGCCCATATCAAACATCCGATCGGCTTCATCCACCACAAGAATCTGCACCGATCTTAAATGGAAGCATTTCTGTTTGAAAAAATCGATCAGCCGGCCGGGAGTTCCGATCAGGAGATCCACCCCCTCCTGGAACTGTTTTTGCTGTTTCTCATAATCCATCCCGCCAAATACGGTATGAACTCTGAATTGATCGTCCGGATTCAAGGCCCGGGCGTCCTGATCGATCTGGACAGCCAGTTCTCGCGTGGGGGCAACGACAAACGCCCTCGGAGCCGAAGGGCCGGAAGGTTGTTTCGGAGGAGTTTCCAATAGCCTTTGGAAAATGGCAGTTAAAAAAGCGGCGGTTTTACCGGTGCCCGTTTGAGCCTGGCCGGCGACATCTTTTCCCTGCAAGGTCAAAGGAAGGGTTTTTTCCTGAATCGGCGTACATTGGGAGAAATTCAAGCTTTTGATCTTTCTGAGTAGCCCGGCAGAAAGAGAAAGCTCTTCAAAATTCATGGCCTCATTTTAGCCTCAAAAGAGGCAATTGTCAATTTTTACTATTTCCTTGATCATTTTAAGAAAAAAAAATACAATTCGTACTGTGAGAGCAGCACGATTTAATACCCAGCGGAATCCCCTATCGCTGGAAGAGGTTTCAGTACCCGTCCCTGGCCCCCATGAAATTTTGATCAAGGTCAAAGCCTGCGGAATCTGTCATAGCGACCTCCATCTTTTTGATGGCGACTGGAATTTCAACCTAACCCCCCGGATCCCCGGACACGAGGTGGCAGGAATCGTTGCCACCGCGGGTTCCCAGGTGAAAGGTTTTCGGGAGGGAGACCCTGTGGGATTATCGTGGATTCATTCGTTTTGCAAAAAATGCCCCGCCTGTAAAAGAGAAGATACCGCCCTCTGCGAGCGCCAGGAAATCACCGGGGTCACGGTTGACGGCGGTTATGCCGAATACGTCAAAGCGCCGGCATCTTCCTGTATCAAACTCCCTCCGGCGCTCTCTCCGGAGCAGACGGCTCCCCTCATGTGCGCCGGATTAACCGCCTATGCCGGTTTAAAACTGGCCCGCATTAAAAAAGGGGAACGGGTCGCCATTCATGGCCTGGGAGGGGTAGGACATCTTGCCATTCAAATTGCCAAACATCAGGGAGCCAGGGTAGTGACCCTGACCCGATCCAAAGAAAAAGGGGATTTTGCGCTCAAACTGGGAAGCGATGACGTCATTAATCTGGCGGAGAAAGATGCCGTTTCGGGATTAAACGAACTCGATGGCGCAGATGTCATTTTTTCTTCATCTATCATGCCGACCAGTTTGGGGAGGCTCATCCCCGCTCTCCGTCCCAACGGGAGATTGATTGTGGTGGGAGGAGGCCGCGGGACCTTCCAGGTAAACCCTGTGGACCTGATTGCAAAACGGATTCAAATCATCGGATCGCCGGTCGGGAGCCAGAAAGATCTGGCCGATGTGGTCAGACTGGCAGAAGAAGGGAAAATCCATCCGGTCATCGAGACCTATCCGATCGAAAAGGTCAACGACGCCTTAACCCGCATGCGTTACGGGAAAGTCAGATTCCGTGCCGTTCTCACATTCTAAACCAGAACTTTTTTTAAAAATATTCCCGTGGGAGACCCGGGAAATTTAGCAATCTCCTCAGGGGTTCCAGCGACAATCACCTGTCCTCCGTTTGCCCCCCCTTCGGGACCCAGATCGATAAGATAATCTGCATTTTTGATAATATCGAGGTTATGTTCGATCACTACCACGGTATTCCCGGCCTCAACCAGCCGGTTTAACACATCCAACAGTTTTTGAATGTCGGCAAAATGGAGCCCTGTAGTCGGTTCGTCGAGAATATACAGAGTTTTCCCGGTGGCCCGTTTTGAAAGTTCCCTCGAAAGCTTGATCCGCTGGGCTTCTCCGCCAGACAAGGTGGTCGCCGATTGTCCTGATTTAATATACCCCAGACCGACATCCTTCAGGGTCACCAGCTTGGTTTTAATCAGGGGGATTGATTCAAAAAACTTCACCCCCTCCTCGACGCTCATCTCAAGGACATCAGCGATATTTTTGTTTTTATACTTAATTTCAAGGGTCTCCCGGTTATACCTTTTCCCTTTGCAGAACTCACAGGTCACATAAATATCGGGAAGAAAATGCATCTCTATCTTGATCACCCCGTCCCCCTGGCACGATTCGCATCTCCCCCCTTTGACGTTAAAGCTGTAACGGCCCGGCCTATACCCTCTCGCTCTCGATTCCGGCAATTGGGTAAAGAGATCTCGAATCAGGGTAAACAATCCTGTATAGGTCGCCGGATTCGACCTCGGGGTCCTTCCGATAGGCGACTGATCGATGTTGATCACCTTGTC
>JBGPKT010000052.1:0-15779 GCA_041486115.1 Nitrospiria bacterium
AGATCTTCGCCTGCTCGTCGATGCTTTGAGTGAACCGGCATTGACCCGTTCCGCAATTACTTCCATAGGATTGTTGGGCAACATCGCGGCAATGGACCCATTGATCCGTTGTATGCCAGACCCGAAATTGTCGCGTCTTGCGGGGGAGGCGATTTGTAACATGACCGGAGTGAACCTGAAAAAGGAAAATCTTCTAGTTGAAAAGCCGGCTGAGCCGGATAAAAAGTCCCAACCCGATGATGAGGATGACGATGTGCCAAACGATTCGGATGAGGGGCTTCCGTTTCCCGATCCCGATAAACTTGCCGCCTGGTGGCAAAAGAATAGTTCCCGGCTTGATAAGAAGGTCAGGTATCGAAATGGCCAGCCCTACGGCCAACAGGTATTGATTGAAATCCTCCAGAAAGGTCCGTTCCCTGAACGCCATCATTCTGCATTTGAACTGGCATTAATAAACCCCTCTCATCCGTTTCTCGAAACTTCTGCTTTTGTCCTTAAACAACGGAAAGATATGAGAAATTTTAATTCTATTTAGACAAGTTCAAGAGGCCCCCCGGCGTAAAACATGGTAGCCTCTTGGGAGATCATCCAGAAACACACCGTAGGCTGTTTTTATTTGTCACAAAAGAAAGGAGACGGTCTTAAAATGTTTTGGGAACCTGGAGAGCCATTTCGCGCGCGCGATACGATAACCAATCGAAACTGCGGGATTCGTCCTGATTCAATGGGTCATGTCACTTATGTTTCAACCGGAAGAATCTCTTTTTATATCGACAAATCTCCACCAGGCGCAGGTTCCATCGAAGGAACCTGTCCATTGGATATTTTCGGGGCGAATTTTGAAAAGTGTCTGGCCATGCCAAGTAACTCGGCTTATACAAGTTACAGTCATTTTTCGTCTGAATTTCCTGGCAAGTTTCTTTCAACATCTCGGTAGAAATTATCTTTCATTTTTGAGAAGACATCTTACATCATTATAGCTTGAGCTTTATTTGAATAAGGCTATCTGTGGTGAAAAATAGAAATGATATCTCTTTTTTTCAATTTGATCTAAGAGGATTTTATGCGTAAAACATGGCGCCCTCCAGGGGGATCCGCTGGACTGATTATTGTACGCCGTTCTGATTTGGCAAAGGGTGAGAAAGGGGTCGTTAACCCGTTGTTGTTGGCGGCTAAGCTTGGGCAATGGCTTGCCGATCCGCAGTCTCAGAAAACGGTTATCGATATGTACGAGAGCGTTAGCAGTCACTCGATTCATTGTGTGAGAATGAACCAGTCGGAACTGATTCGCTCCGTCAAACCACAACTTGAAATGGCCTTCCGGCGTGGAGACCTTGTTATATTGGACATTGCACCAGCGTTAAAGGGTTCGGTGAGAGGGAAAGGGAGTCACGACGAACCTGCCGTGCGGGCACCGACGGTAACCGGCAAGAGTAAATCTGCACCGGTTCGCCCGAAGATTGGTGTCGTCCTGAGCTATCACCCGATCCTTTTCAAAAAATTAGAGTGTTTGGATAATCCCGAAAAATTCTATCCCCTTCAAGATCTGGAATTTGACACCCTTGATCTCCTGGCAGATGGAGAATCGAAATCCGTCATTCAGATTCACCTGGTAAAGCTAAACAATGAAGGAAAGGTCGTTGGCATTCAGGTGCAACTTGCGACTTCAGAACATTCCAACGAGGGATCCGTCGTCCTCGAGCTAGCAAGCGATAAGTTTGGAGAAATCCGATACGGCTCTCAAAAGGGAATACGCGTGAAGGTGCCTATTCGTGAAATTGCAAATGGTGAGTCAACGCTTGATAAAGCGAATGGAGTACTATTTGTTACCTCCCGTGAAATCGGTAACGCTACACTAACGACATCCATTATCGAGAACTCGAGTTACGATTACGTGAAGTCGTTTACCCTTCCGAATACCACGAAATGGAAGCACGAGCTTAAGATAGGGAGCCGTTTGGTTGGCAACGGAACAAACGGATATGATGCCCTAAAGACCCAATGGTACCTCTGGAAATTACAGTTCCTGTCCTATAAGGAACAGGCGGCCAATCCACGGGGAGAAAACAGCCAGTGGATTAACATTCGGGACATTGTGCTCGATGGCGATTTCGGTCCTGGCTCCGGTCGATGTTTGAGAGATTTCCAGCGCGTATCGCGCGGAGGGTTCCGTAATCAGGTCCAGAAACAGGTTCCCATTACCTTTACCGAAGCTGTGAGCACCACGGTGACTAAACCGGTCATCAGCGAATTCTTGGAATGGTATCAAAAGAGTTACCATGTCGAGTGTTATCACGATCTCCTGCAGATCAAACAGACCGATGAAACGCCAATCGATGCGGAAGCGCATATTTTGTACAATGCCCTGATGGTGAATGACGATGCCAAGGGGTATCTGGAGATCACCAATCCGATTGGCCTCACGGTGTGCCACTGGGAAAACCGACAGCTTGTGGTTGCTGAATCGATTCGATCCTCCATTCGATTGTTTCAACGTGACAAGCTGATCTTCAGGCTTCACGATGCTGATCCCAATGGTATCCTTGGTGATTCTCATCTGGATTCCCGCTTAAAGAATGACATGGTGGCCACGATTCGTACCCTTAGGAAGGAACAGGAAGCAGAATCCACGGGTGTCAGCGCTCGTGATGTACGAATTCATTCCGGTTTTCGAAGTATTACGGAGCAAGATACTCTGTATGCCAAAGGCCGGACAACTCCTGGGGAGCCATGTACGCACGGAGGGCAAACTCACGCTATAGGTACCTGTGAGATCCATCCGCTTGGATCCACTGTTACCAATGCTAAAGGGGCCCAAATGCAATCCTGGCATCAGCTCGGCCTGGCCGTTGATCTGGTTTTCTGTGACAAAAACGGAAACTTCAACTGGGGCAATGATAAGAACTGGACACGCTCCGGCGCTGTTGGAAAGGGCAGTGGTTTGATTTGGGGTGGCGACTGGAACGACCCTGATCAGCCACATCTTCAGCTACCAAACAGCAATTCACCTGGTCAAGCGCACAGGGATGCATACAACAACACCCAGGGTTCGGAGCTGCAAAAGCTTCAAGCTGCGTGGGCACTTATCTGAAAAGGATAAAAATGACGCTGAATAGGATCAAAACCTTTGCCCTGGTGCTGTTATTCGCCGGTGGACTCGCTTTTCCGCTCCTAGGGAAGGCAGAATCCAAGCTTAAGATCGATTCATCAGAGTTTATGGAGGTGAGGAAAACATTTTCTGATTGCAAGGCGCTTCGTGATCAGACGAGCACGAGGCGGATCTCTTTAGCTAAGGTTTCCGGCAATGAAACTGAGGTTGGTTCCTGGCAGCGAAGCAGTCCCCGAGACAACGAGACGTCGAATAGTACGATGATAATTTTTATTTCTGACCAGAAGCTTCGTGCCGCTGATCTAGATTTGAAGGCGCCTTCTGGGGACTGGCAACAAACAACGAGTTACTGTTTTCGATCGGATGGCACCTTGGCGTTCGTCCTGTCGATCCTCAGGACATTCCACGGCAACATGAGAGTCGAGGATCGATACTATTTCGATCAAACCGGAAAAACGATTCGATTGGTTCGGTCTGTTTTTGACCTATTTACTAATAAGCCCGTCGATGCGGACGAAGGGAGTTTCATGGACAGGAAACCACCTATATTCCTGAGCGTGAAGGTCCTTGTCGAAGAAGTGGGACACTCCAACGTTTTTCAATAGACTAGTATTTTACCTATTACCTATGAAGGAGGCACCTATCAACACAGGATATGGGGTCATATGGGGTCAAGTCTGCTCTTGCCTCATGATAGGGTTTTATGTTAATTTTTAATGATGTCCCGGCCCTTACGAATCGAATATCCAAATGCCTGCTATCATGTCATGAACCGCGGCTTATCGTATCAAACGATATTTCAGGAAGACTCCGATCGGGAAATATTTATAAAGCTTCTGGGGGAATGTCACGAAATGTGGGGAATTCAGATATTTGCCTATTGCTTGATGGATAATCATTATCATCTTTTCTTTCAAACGCCTAAGGCAAACTTATCTCGGGTGATGCGTCATTTAGATGGCATCTACACCCAGCGATATAATCGCGCCCACCGGCGGGATGGACCATTATTCAGAGGGAGATATAAATCGATAGTAGTGGATAAAGAATGCTATATCCTGACAGTTGCCCGATACATCCATCATAATCCGGTTGAAGCGGGTCTGGTTGAATTTCCGGAACAATATCAATGGAGTAGTGGTAAAGAGTATGTTCGGATATTAGAGGGCCAAAAAGTTCCGGCATGGCTGGAAGTAGGAGAGCTTCTCGGACGATTTCCGAAACCCAAAAGAAAAGAAGCCTTTATAGAATTCATGAGAAGCAAAATAGAAGAGCCGGAAAAACATTTTTATGAAAAGGAACATATCACACCAGTGTTGGGAAGACCGGAGTTTATCGAAAGGATAAAAAAGAAAATAAAAGAAAATATAAAGAGCGACCCGGAAATACCGCAAGGAAGAGCGTACAAGAAAATCGACTCGGAGGGTTGCTTTATAGCCATCCAAAAAATTTATCAAATTACCAGAGAAGAGTTAATTAAAAGCGTCCGTGGCAAGAGAAATGAAGCCAGGAGTATGGGAATGGTCATTTGCCGGAAATTAGGAGGAATGAAGCTGGGGGAGATAGCCAGGATCTATCAAGTGGGCAACTACAGCAGTGTCAGCAGTGTTATACAAAGGATGAACAAAGAGATAGAGCTAGGAGGAAAAAAGAATAAGCGATATGAGCAAATTAAAAAGATGCTACAAACATGAGTCAAGAATAGACCTGACCCCATGCCTGTTCAATTGTTATTGTTAGCTCGCTTTTTGATATAATAACTCAATTTTTAAAATCTCTTCTTTATTTAATGAAAAATGGATGAAGACAAAACAATCTGGTTAAAAGCACCTCAACCTCTGATCGTTCAGATGAAGCAGGGGAATGGCGCTTTAAGCAGAGCGGTATTTACCGACGCATTTAAAATCGGCAGGGACAAGACTTGCCAATTTCAGGTGAAAGATTCGGCCGTTAGCCGGTTTCATGTTGAAATCCGGTTTGACGGGGATGCTTGGCAGATTCGTGACCTGGATAGCGCTAATGGCAGCTATCTCAACGGGAACCGGATCAAAGACGCGGAAATCTCTTCTAAAACAAAATTGGAACTTGGAAAGGGTGGACCGGTTCTTTTACTGCAACTGGAAGAAGACGAAGAGGAGGCATCTTCTGAAGAAGAACCGGCTAATATCCCTCAAACAACTTCTGTGACACAGGTATTTGACCGATATTTCACGGCAACGGGAGCCCATGATGCAGGCGACCATACCATGGCGATCCGGCGTGCCTTTGAAAGGGTCAAGAAAAAACAGTCGAAGAAATATGGGGCATTGATCGGGGTCGCTCTTATTCTGCTGATCGCAGCCGGTGCCCTGGTGACATACCAGCAGATTAAGATTAATCGCCTTAAAAGTATCTCCGAAGACATTTTTTATAACATGAAAACGCTTGAGATCGAGGTAACTCAGATTGAAGAGATTGTTCTATCCACGGCGAATGCGGCCCAGAGAGCCGAAATCTCAAATAAAAGAAAACAGATAAAGGAGATGGAAAATAGTTACGACCGGTTTCTGGATGAGATGAGTTTTTACGGGAAAAATTTAAGTGAAGAAGATCAGCTCATTTTCAAAATGGCCCGCGTCTTTGGCGAATGTGAAGTCAATATGCCAAAAGGATTTGTAAAAGAGGTCAAAAAATATATTCAAAAATGGAAATCGAGCGGAAGATTGGCTGGAGCCATACAGAAGGCTAAAGAGAAAGGGTATATCTACCGTGTTACAGGAGAGATGCTGTCCAATCAGCTTCCTCCCCAATTTTTTTACCTGGGACTGCAGGAGAGCAATTTTAACGACCATGCGGTGGGTCCACCGACAAGATTTGGAATCGCCAAAGGGATCTGGCAATTTCTACCAACGACTGCCTCGGAATATGGGCTTCATACCGGGCCATTGATTGAAGTCCCCCGATATGACCCGAATGATGAACGGTATGACTTTGACAAAGCGACCCATGCCGCATCCCGCTATATCAAAAAAATTTATAATACCCATGCCCAGGCCTCAGGACTTCTGGTAATGGCCTCATATAATTGGGGAGAAAATAATATCAGGCAGATGCTCAATCGAATGCCTTTGAATCCAAGGGAGAGAAATTTCTGGAAATTGCTGGAACAGAACGACGTGCCGGAGGAGACTTATGACTACGTCTATTATATTTTTTCGGCGGCGGTTATAGGAGAGAACCCGAAACTTTTTGGATTTGACTTTGATAATCCGATACCTAAAATGGGATAGAGTGATGGAAAGTAAATTATTTTCGGGAAAATATGAAATTCAGGGCGAGATCGCCCGGGGTGGAATGGGAGTTATTTTCAAGGCGCTTCATACGACCCTGAACCGGATTGTCGCAATCAAGGTCCTCCATGGTCAGTTCAGCGGCGATCCCGCTTTTTTAAAACGGTTTCAGCGGGAAGCTCGCGCTATGGCGCGGCTGGATCATGACAACATCATCCGCGTTTTTGACGTGGCGGAAGATACCGATGGGTCGCAATATATCGTCATGGAATTTTTTGATGGAAGCGATCTTAAAAGAATGCTCCTTGAAAAGGGAAAACTCTCTACCGGAGAGGTTCTTTCCATGGGGATCCAGATCGGAGAAGCCCTTTCCTACGCCCATTCTCAAGGGATCGTTCACCGGGATGTCAAACCGGGTAATATCATGGTGGATAAAAGGGGAAGGATCAAAATCGCCGATTTCGGAATCGCCGCCGCTTCCGATGAAATGTCGGTTACCGTAACCGGTCAGATTATTGGGACACCTGAATACATGTCTCCTGAACAGGCAAAAGGGGAGCATCTCGATGGACGAAGCGACCTCTATTCCCTCGGTATGGTCTTTTTTGAAATGTTAAAAGGGAATACTCCGTTTGAGGGAGTGTCGAGAATGGCGATTGTCGGCAAACTCCTTTATGAAAAAGAGGAGCTCACTCTTCATTTTGGAGATCATGTTCCGGCCCGTCTCCAGGAGGTCATACGTTCTCTGGTTAGAAAAAACGCCGAGGAGAGGATACCAACCGCCCAAATTCTCGTAAATCAATTGGAAGAAATTCGGAACGAATTTCCAAAAGAGTTCGTGCCGAAAGCGCCTTTACAAAATGAAGATGAGAATGAAAAAACAGTCATTCTTCCTCAACCAAAACCTAAAACTTCAACTTCGATCAAAGCCCCCGTAAAAATTAAAGCGCCGAGCGTGCCGCCGGTTCGAGAAATAAAAAAAGAAGAAAAACCGCTCCCTTTCCCCTCGAACGTAAAATCCCAGTTTCCCGGCTGGATCACCGGCGCCATGGCAGGAATTGGCTTTGTAGTGCTCGTCGCGGTGGGAATTTACGCCTATTTTTCTTTTTCAAAACCTTCCGATCCTCCTCAAGTTGCAGACAACAAAACAGAAAGTCCCGTTAATCCAATGACGGACGTCCGTGAGCTTCAAAACAGAATCAGAGAGATCCAGGAACAGATTATCAAATCTCGCGGCGAGGCGGAATCGGCGGATGCCCGGCGCTGGGCTTCCGATCTTTATCAGTCGGCTGTTTCGGGTGAGGAGAGAGGGGCCAAAGCGCTTCAGGATGGGAGCACCCTGATTAATCAGCGAGATTATGAGAAATCCAAACCGCTGTTAGAGGATGCCAAAAACGCGTTAAGCAAGGCCAATGAAGAATTTGTAAGAGCGAAAGAAACCGCTGTTGGGAAAAAATCCGAAAATGAGAAAGCCCTTGCCCTGAATAAACAGTCGGAGCAGCGAAAGCGGATGGAAAAGGAAAAAGCCTTAGCGAAGATAAGAGATCTGGAAGCGAAAAAAAGAGAAAAAGAGGTAGTAGTTCTAAATAAAATCTCTCCGGCTGTCCATTCGCCGTCCCCTACTCCGCCGGTTTCAATGCCGCCAGTTTCAACTCCTGCGGAACCAAAACCAGATATGGAAGTCGTTGGGAAGATCCTGTCAAAATTCAGATCGGCCTATGAAAACAGGGATTTAATCGGCCTTCGTTCCATGAGCGCGATGTCTGAAGAGAGAAACCATTTTCTTCAGGGTTTATTTAAAAATTTTAACGGAATAAAAATCTCTATCGCTGATTTCTCTCTCTCTCATGAAACCGTGAGCGCTCAGGTGGTGATCAACAAACTCTCTACGGCGACCGGTGAAAACGTTGTGCCGGGACAGGAATGGAAAAAGGCTAAAATTACGATTCGGAAAGAGAACGGGGTCTGGGGAAAAGTGATATGGTGATAAATGTTTGAATTTAAGGTCTACCTTGAGAAAAAACTGATTCAAAAAACTGTTGTTTCCAAAGACAGGGTCTCCATAGGACGTTCATCCGAGAATGACCTGATTCTCTCCAATCCTCATGTGTCGCGAGTCCATATCATTATCCGCAATGATCAAAATGAAATCCAGGTTGAAAATAAGAGTATGAACGGCATTTTAATTGACGGCAAGAATATTACCGGAACTTCGCCCATCGGCTCGAAATCGCTGTTACAAGTTTTTCCATATGAAATAGAATGCTCTTTATTAACCCTTTCTGACGATGGAACCCTCCCCATATCAAAAGAAGAGGTTCCAATGGCCGCCGACAAAACCGGCCAGGCAAGCGGGAAAAGCAGTTTTAATGGAACGATACCGTATCATTTTGGAATGTTCGTTGGGGAGAGCCCGGCCCTGCAAAAGGTTTATCAGCTTATCGAAGATGTGGCCGTCAGCAATGCCACAGCCCTCATACGGGGGGAACATGGGACCGGCAAGGAGCTGGTTGCTCTCGCGATTCATCAGACCAGCCAGCGTAGTGAAAAACCTTTTATTGCGGTGAACTGCGCCGCGATACCGGTCGATCTGATAGAAAGCGAACTTTTTGGCTATGAAAAAGGGGCTTTTACCGGCGCGCATACGGCTCAAAAAGGGAAGATCGAGGAGGCCAACGGGGGAACTTTATTTTTGGATGAGATCGGGGAATTGAGTTTGACTGCTCAGGCCAAACTTCTCAGATTTTTACAGGGAAAAGTCATTATGCGAGTCGGGAGCGCCCGGGAATTTCCGGTGGATGTGCGAATCGTGGCGGCCACCAACAAAGACCTTGAACAGGCAGTTCGTGAAGGATCGTTTCGCCCCGATCTATATTATCGGATCAAGGTTGTTCAGATTAGTCTCCCGGTATTAAAAAGCCATCCGGAAGATATTCCTCTCCTCGCGGAGCACTTTATTCAAAAATACCAGCAAGAACTCCAACTCGCTTCAAAGCCTGTTTTAACAGACTCCGCAATGAAAAAACTCCTTTCCTATCGGTGGCCGGGAAATATCCGCCAGTTTGAAAATCTTTTGTATAGCTCCATTATCTGTTTAAAACCCCCTTATATCCTGGATGAATCGTCAATTCAAGCTGACACTCCAACCTGGAATTCCGGAACGGCCGAAGAGGAAGCTCCCATCGATTCACTCAATAAACAGCATCTCATAAAAGTGTTAAAAGAAAATCAGTGGGATACGGTCAAAACGGCCCAGGCGCTGAAAGTTAGCAGGGGAACAATCTATTACAAAATGAAAAAATATGGAATAGTCACTCCTGATATTAAATCCCTCTCTTGATCTAATCCATTTCAAACATTTGAAATCTGTTTAAAATATTTGAAATAATTTATCTGTTTTATCAATGCTTATTTTTTTAAAAACAATAATGTCTAATTGTTACAACAAGTTATATTGTTTGCAAGTAAGATATATTTTTTTATCATTCTGGCCTAAATTTTGCTTCATATGGGTATATTAATTTAGATTTCTGAGGTTTTAATAAAATGTCGAATATTCTAAAAGTTTTATTAATATTTTTATTTTCCTTTTCCATCACTCTGGTTAGGCCGGCAACAGGATTCGCGAGTTCAATGTCGGTGGATCTTGGATGGGGTAAACCATCTGTGGTCAGTCAAAAATCAGGAAAAGCGCATCGAAACATTTTAGTCTGGCCGGTTCAACTCAGCAATAATACCCCCCATCGGATATCTCCCGCTCTTGAAATCGTCGCGGTCACGAATACCGGCAGACAATACTCCGCGCCACCCCTTGAAAAAGTAACCGTGGTGTCACTTGGGGAGGTTCCAGGGATCAAAGGGTTTAATGAGGGTCTTTTCCCTCAAGCTTCCCTCCAGGGGTTCGCTGTTTTTAACGATTTTGATCTTAACGCGACCAGAATTTCTTTTTATGTCGGGGGACTCATTGAAACCTCTAATGGAAATTCGGATTCAAACAAATTTGTTCTTATAACTTACGAGCGTAAAGGCTCGGGATGGGAGTGGATTGGCACAAAGCTTTTTGAATAGTCTGTTTAAATTCGGGAAGCCTTCGATTTTTAAACCTCAGAGTTATGGGTTGTCTGATGTTGGAATGAAAAGAGAGCATAATGAAGATGCCATCTTTTTTTCTGACGAGGGTGGACTCTACCTGGTCGCGGATGGAATGGGAGGCCACTCTTATGGAGAGGTGGCAAGTGCGCTCGCCATTCAAACTATTTCTGATATTTGTCTTAATAGGAACAGGGGAAATCACTCTTTTTCGCTAAAAGGGGCGATTCAGGAGGCCAATCAACGAATCCATCTTCTCGCCAAAGAAGAGATTGAAAAAGAGGGGAATACTATCAGGGCCGGGATGGGGACGACAATAGCGGCTCTTTATTATGATAGCGGCCGCCTAACCATAGCCCATGTCGGTGATAGCCGAGTCTACCGTTTAAGAGATTCCCGGTTGGAACTTCTCACTCAAGACCATTCCCTTGCCACGATGGCCCTCGTCACTGCTGGAGACAAGGGAGTAGAAAAACCCTTTCCTGCAAACCGTTTTAAAAATGTCATCACCCGAGCTGTCGGGCTTGATCAGAAGGTCGAAGTCGAGGTAAAAGAGGAGAAAGTCAAGGAAGGAGATCTTTACCTTCTCTGCAGTGATGGATTAACCAATATGGTCCCAGACACACTGATTCAGGAATTTCTTGTTTCTGAAAGTTCTATTTCCTCCGCCTGCAAAGCGTTAATCGATACCGCAAACCGAAATGGCGGAAAAGATAATATCTCCGCTCTTTTAGTCCAATTTTAAATCTAATTTGAATTCAGCTTATCTCGAGCCCACTAAAATGGTGATTTTTATTTGTCCCCAGCCGGGTGATTTTCTACAACTCAAAGAAGGTCACTGTTGCCTGACCATCTTTTTCTTGACAAATGGAGCCAAAATCATTAGCCTGATCAGCAATTTAGGAGTGATACATCCATTTGTTGAAGAATGAAAAAATATTATTGATCGATCCCGAAGAAACGCTTCGTGGCGTGACTTCGAGCGTCTTAAAACATTACGCGGTCTTCCCGGTTGAATCCACTGAAAGCGCCCTTCATCGGTTACGCCATGAACCTTTTGATCTGGTCTTGATCAATCTTCCCCTCCATCAAACGCATTCTTTCTTTTTAAGGTTGAGAGAGTTTTATAAAGATTTACACTGTGTTCTGTTAATTTCATTTCATGATTTGGAGGCCGTTGTCGGATTGTTAAAAACAGGACTTTGCAATTTTGTCCTGAAGCCGTTCACTCAGCAGGAGATGGTGAATAGCGTTGAGGAGTCCCTTAAAAAAGTCCGTCTCTTAAATGAAAATGTCCGGCTTAATCTTTTGATGCCCCTGTTTGAAATGACTCAGAGACTCTCTGCCCGGCCAAAGCCGGAAGACGTTTGCAGCCAGATTCTCAACCTGATGATACGGGAAAACGGTTCGGATTTCGTATCGTTTTCCTATCAAAACAGCCTGAGCCACCAGATTTTTAAGGAAATCAAGACTTCCCCAACAGGAAACCGGGAGGGGTTCTTAGCCTTTGTTGATTGGATAGAAAAAAAATTTTCAAAGCTTGAACATTCCATATTGATCACTGAACATAAAAGTGAAAATCCGGAAGTTGCCGATCAAATGAGGTCCAATCATTGTTCCTCACTGATGATTTATCCTCTGATTTCCAAGACGCATTTAATGGGTTTTTTAATTTGCGGAAAAGTTTCAAAGTATCATTATTTTACAGGAAATGATAATGAGTTGTTCAGCATCGTCGGAAATCAGATCGCCATGATGCTGGAGAATGATAGCCTGATCGAAGATTTGGAAGGGGCTCATTTTGAATCATTGAAGGTGTTAGCCTCTGCCATTGAGGCTAAAGATGCCTATACCAGCGGACATTGCGACCGTCTCGTCGAATACGCCATTATCATTGCTGAAAAATTAAACCTTTCGAGCCAGGAACGGAAGATGCTGAAGTATGGAGCCGCACTTCATGATATCGGAAAAATCGGAATCAAAGACTCGATACTCGGCAAACCGGGAAAATTAACTCCCGAGGAGTATGAGGAGATGAAAAGGCATCCTAAAATAGGGTCGGATATCCTTCAAAATATCAAATTTTTACGGCCGGTAGCCCCAATTATTTATCATCATCAGGAATGTTTTGACGGATCCGGTTACCCGGGAGGGCTATCGGGTGAGGAGATTCCCGTCGGTTCAAGGATAGTGGCTATCCTGGATACCTTCGATGCCATGACGACCGACAGGCCTTATCGAAAGGCGCTTCCCGTCCAGAGGGCCATTGACGAACTCATCAAATATTCGGGAAGACAGTTTGATCCCCATCTTGTCAGAGCCTTTATTGAAGTGGTCGAAGAAACAGGCCTAATCCAGTAATTTCTCCCAAAAATATTTTTCATTTTCTTTTTTTAAACGTTGATTAAAAATCAAAACGGGCAGGCCTGTGCATTCCCGAATCATCTTCGCATTCATGTTTAATGCTGGGTTTTTACCTGTTGCTCTGAGGTTCCGGCGATTTAAAATAATGGCTAAAATCTTTAATCCCCGGTTTTTTGCCAGATGGACGGTGAGAAGGGTCTGGTTGATAGTCCCTAATCTGTCAGGTGCGACCAAAAGCAGAGGGAGTTTGAGATCGCAGACGAAATCTGCCATATGATATCCCTTGAGGATCGGAACCATCAGTCCTCCGGCTCCTTCGACAATCATCCACTCCGATTGGGCAGCCAGCCTCCGGTACTCTTTTAAAATGAAGGAAATCCGTATTTTCTTCTTCTCAAGAATGGAAGCCGCCAGCGGGGCTGCCGGGGTTTTAAACCGGCAGGGAGAAATGGATCCGATCGGATGTTGAGACCGGGAGGCCTTTTTTAAGAGATAGCCATCGGATTTTTCTTCCCGTTTGATTCCTGTTTCAATAGGTTTCATCACGCCGACCTGTTTTCCCTGCAAAAAGAGGTGGCGGGCCAGACGGCAGGCAATATAGGTTTTACCTACAGAGGTATCTGTGCCGGTGATAAAAATCTTTTTATGGTTATCTAAAAGTCCCATATTCCGCCTGTTATAATATCCGGCTGTCGAGGTTAAAAACCTGGCCGGAAACGGATTCCATGTTTGAGAGGAAATAGATAAAACCGGTCACCTCTTCAATCGTGGATGTTTTTTGGAGAACATTTTCCAGAATAATCCGTTCCCGGTATTTCTCCTTTATTTTCAATCCCATGGCAGTCGGGAGAATCCCCGGCAAAATCGCATTGACCCGGATTTGATCGGCGCCCCACTCCTTTGCCGCTGATTTAGTCAGGCCGATGACCGCGGCTTTTGCCGAGGAATAATTGGCCTGTCCGGCCCGTCCTGTCAAACCGCTTCTTGAGGCCAGATTAATAATGTGCCCTTTTTGATTGGTTTTCATCCATTGAGCGGCAAATTTCATGCAAAAAAAGAGTCCGGTCAGATTAATTTGAATAACTCGGTTCCACTGGTTTTCAGTCATGTTTGACGCCGGAGCATCGTCAATCGCTCCGGCGTTATTAATCAGAACATCCACCCGAGTCCATTTTTTCCGGATATTCTCAAACATCATTTCAACTTCTTTTTCATCGCGGATATCCGCCTGGCAGATAAAGGAATCCTCCGAACCGGAAGAAAAACAAAACTCTCTTAGAACATTTTCGGCGCGTTTCTTATTTTTAAAAAAATGGAGCGCTACCCGGTGATTGTTTTTCAAAAAGAGCCTGGCCAATTCCTGCCCGAGCCCTCCTGATCCGCCAATGATGAGAACATTTAATTTAGAGGATTCCAAATTGTTTTCCGTATATTCTGAGTTGGTTCAGACAGGTATCGAGATGCTCTTGCGAATGGAGGGCCGAGAGGCTAACTCTTAATCGGCTTGTTCCGCGGGGGACCGTCGGGGGCCGGATCGCGGGAATAAAAATACCGGCGTCAAATAAGGCTCTGGAAAATTCAACCGTTTTTTCCGCATGGCCGACCAGGATGGGAATGATCGGGGTGTGATGATTCTGAATAGAAAAGCCCGAATCGATTAGCCCCTTGCAGAAATAATCCTGATTCTTGATCAGAGTCGTCCTTAAAGCGGGGGTGGAGGCAAGAATATTCAGGGAAGCGATGCACATGGCGGGAATTGCAGCAGGAAGCGCAGTGGTATATATAAAGGGTTTCGCCCGGTTAATGAGTATTTCAATCAGAGTGCGTGAACCTGCGACAAAGGCCCCGTGGACCCCGACCGCTTTTCCGAGCGTTCCCATTTGAACCTCCATGTCACTTTCGATGCTGAAATGTTCAGCCGTTCCTCTTCCATGACTCCCCATCACGCCGAAACCGTGGGCGTCATCAAGGATGAGGGTCGCCTGGAACTGTTTTGCTAGTGTCACCATTTCGGGAAGGGGGGCGATATCACCCTCCATGCTGAATACCCCTTCGGTGACGATAAATGCGCCTTGCCCGCTCTTTTTCTTTGAGAGGAGTTTTTCAAGCTGATCGATGTCTTTATGCCGGAAAACCTTGTAATCGGCTTTGCTGAGCCTGCACCCGTCCATCAGGCTCGCATGGTTGGAGCGGTCTGCGAGGAGCAAGTCTCCCTCTTTCGCAAGGGTGGTCAATAAAGCCAGGTTGGCCAGATAGCCTGAAGAAAAAGTTAAAGCCGCTTCGGTCTTTTTAAATCTGGCAATGGCCTGTTCAAGCGCAGCATGGAGGGGCGTCGAACCCGCGATCAGCCGCGAGGAACCGCTCCCCGATCCATACTTTTCGAGAGCTAATTGGCCTTCTTTGATGATGCCTGGATGGTTTGCCAGTCCCAGATAATTGTTGGAAGAAAATGAGAGATAGGGCTTTTGATCAATGTAAATCACCGGTCCCTTTCCCGGGAGATGAGCTGTCAGAGACCGGTAGAGGCCCTTCTCTTTTATATTTTTGAGTTCGTCCGCGTACATTGAGCTTCAGGCCATGGTCGCTAATCGGGTCAAGTTTGTTGCGATGATGTAGACTACATAGTATAATCATTTTGCAATGTCAAATTGTTTTTTTACCCTGAAAAAATGAGCTTATCCTCCTTTGCCCGGGACACGCGACCCGGGAATAAACTTGACAGATTGTCGAATGTCGAGTTAGAATTAAACTAGGTAGAACGCTTTTATAACTTTGCATAAAATCGGTTTTTTATTTTTTTAAAAAGTGTTTTCGCAAGGAGGCGTAATGTTCGAACGATTTACAGATCGTGGAAGAAAAATCATCATCCTGGCAAGAGAAGAAGCCGAGAAGCACCAAAATGATTATTTGGGAACGGAGCATCTTGTTCTGGCTATTTTAAGAGAGGG
>JBGPKT010000053.1:0-15375 GCA_041486115.1 Nitrospiria bacterium
CTTCTGAATGATTTCAAAAGATTTCTCAAGCGAATCTCGACTTTCCATGAACAGATTCCAGCTAAATAAGTCTGTTACCGCCGTTTTTGCACTCTTAAAGTCCATTTTTTCAGGCAATTTAGCGGTAACTGTGACAAAGAACTCCTTTAATACCTGAAGACTTAATACCCCGCTGGAGGACTCCCATAGATTTTCCAATATTCGGACGGCCTTTTCCTTTTTAATCATATCTGAGCTATCAAAACAGTAGACGAGAATATTGGTATCTACAAATATTTTATCGCTCATGGAGAGAATCTCTTCCAAATGTTCGTTTTGAATAATTTAAAAAAAACTTCTTACGGGTTAATTTAAAGAAGTCGCTCTTGGCCTCCCCTTTTCCCTTTTCCGTTTTCAAAATCGATTCAAGAAAATCGGCAAGCAACTGTGAAACACTCGTATCTTTTTGAGCAGCTAACACTTTTGCTTCCCTGGCAAGTTTCTCCTCCAGGGCAATCGTAATATTCCTTTTCATAGACACCTCCTCACATATATCATGTTACACGGTTTCAGTGTAATTTGTCAAGGTACGGGAAACCGGCAAATTTTCAAATTGGAATCGGCACTTAAGTGTCCGCGATGCGGTTTTGAAAAAGAAGAAATCATGCCTGTTGATTTTTGCCAAATCTCTTATGAATGTACGGGCTGCAAGGCAATACCTAGACCCAGGCAAGGAGATTGCTGTGCGTTCTGCTCGTACGGGAGTGTAATGTCTCCTCCTTGCGGCGCGAAGCGATTCCGCAGCGAAGCTTGTTTTTAATAAAAAACTTTTTTATTTTATAAAATTCTCAGGCTTCTTTTCAAACTTCTCTTTGCAGGATAGAGAACAAAAGTAGTAGACGTTCCCTTTGTAATTGCTTTTAGCGGCCGCATTTTTCTCATCAATTTGCATTCCACAAACCAAGTCTTTAACCATCTTGTCTCCCCTCCTTTAAGCAAATGACGCCAGAATATATCTCCAATAGTTGGATATTCAGATTTTTGCACTCCTCAATCTCAAGGCATTACCCACCACTGATACCGAGCTGAGACTCATAGCGGCAGCCGCGAAAATCGGACTAAGTAAGATCCCTACAAAGGGATAAAGAATCCCTGCGGCAACCGGCACTCCCAGAGCGTTATAGACAAAGGCAAAAAAGAGATTTTGTTTGATATTGCGCATCGTCGCTCTGCTCAAAAGCCTCGCCCGAAGAATCCCCCGGAGATCACCCTTCACGAGGGTTACCCCCGCACTTTCCATGGCGACGTCAGTGCCGGTTCCCATTGCGATACCCACCTGGGCCTGGGCAAGGGCTGGGGCATCATTAATGCCATCACCGGCCATGGCGACGATTCGACCCTGTTTCTGGAATTTTTTGACCACCTCGACCTTTTGGTCGGGCAGGACTTCCGCGATAACCTCATCAATGCCGAGTGTTTTAGCGACCACTTCAGCTGTGCTACGACTATCCCCAGTAACCATGATAACCTTGATCCCTTCACGATGGAGCTGGCGGATGACTTCCGGGGTGGTCTCCTTGACAGGGTCCGCAACTCCCAGGAGCCCCACGGCCTTTTTGTCCACGGCAACAAACATCACGGTCTGACCCTCAGCCCGCATCGCTTCTGCTTTTGCAGACAGCTCTCCCGAATCAATTTTTAAATCATCGAGAAGCTTATGGTTGCCGAGCGCCACGTCATGGCCGTCCACTTTTCCTGTGACCCCTTTGCCAGTCATCGACCGGAAGGCCTCCGCGTTTCCCGGCTTCACATCCTTCTCCAGGGCTCCTTTTACGAGGGCCGCCGCCAGCGGATGTTCGCTTCCCCGCTCGATGCTCGCAGCGAAATAAAGCAATGAAGTTTCATCATATCCACTGGCCGGAAATATACCGGTCAGTTTCGGCTTACCCTCGGTAAGCGTTCCCGTTTTGTCTACGACAAGCGTATCAACTTTTTTGAGGATCTCTATCGCCTCGGCATTTTTAAAGAGCACGCCCACCGTCGCTCCCTTTCCGGTGGCAACCATTATGGACATCGGAGTTGCAAGCCCGAGGGCGCACGGGCAGGCAATGATCAAAACGGCAACGGCGTTGATGAGCGCATAAACAAACCGGGGTTCAGGGCCAACCCATCCCCAGATGATAAAGGTTATAACCGCGACAGCCACCACGATTTCCACAAAATAGGCCGCGACCACATCCACGAGTTTCTGAATCGGGGCCCGGCTACGCTGTGCGTCGGCTACCATTCTAACGATCTGGGCCAACAGGGTCTCTGCCCCCACTTTTTCGGCCCTGATGATTAAAGCCCCGGTACCGTTCATCGTGGCGCCAACGACATGATCTCCCTTCTGCTTCTCCACGGGAATCGGCTCCCCTGATATCATCGATTCATCCACAGCGCTCAGGCCTTCAATGACCACGCCATCGACCGGGATCTTCTCGCCCGGGCGCACGCGAAGGGAATCGCCCTTTTGCACCTGTTCAAGCGGAATATCCGTTTCCGTTCCATCATTCTTAATGCGACGGGCCGTTTTGGGCGCCAACCCGAGAAGCGCTTTTATCGCCGCACCCGTTCGACTGCGCGCTTTCAACTCGAGAACCTGGCCGAGGAGAACCAAAGTCACAATGACAGCGGCCGCCTCAAAATAGGTATCCACTTTACCACTCATGGTACGGAATGAAGAGGGAAAGTCGTTTGGGAGGAGGGACGCCACCACGCTGTAAACATAGGCCACGCCGACACCCAGCCCTATCAGGGTAAACATGTTTGGACTCCAATGAACAACTGAATTCCATCCGCGCACAAAAAAAGGCCAACCGGCCCAGAGGACAACAGGCGTCGCAAAAATAAGTTCAAACCATTTTAAAAATTCCGGAGAAATGATACGGTCGAGCTGGAAACCGGGAATCATGCCGCGCATCACAATAATGACCAGGGGAATCGAAAGAATGAGACTGACCCGGAAACGCCGGGTCATATCGATCAGTTCGGGGTTTTCTTCTTCCTCGGCAATGGCGGTTTTGGGCTCGAGCGCCATACCACAAATTGGACAACTCCCCGGAGCGTCACGGACGATCTCCGGATGCATTGGGCAAACCCACTCGGTTTTTGCCTTCGTCATAACCGGAGTGACTGGTTCGAGCGCCATGCCACACTTCGGGCAATCTCCCGATCCTGTTTGTCTCACCTCGGGATGCATCGGGCAGGTATAAAACGTCTCATTACCCGATTTCATGGTTTACTCCTAATTTTTTCATTTAGATAGAAACCTCGGGGTCACGCCTGCTATTACCGGGGGCAAAATCAACCACTGAAGAAACGGCGTCAGTCCCGTTCCGATCAATGGAAGAAGGGGCATCAGGGGTGAATATCCCCATGCACTCCGGATATCGATATTGATCCATTCGCTGAAGACGGTATAGCCAAGGCCGAGAAGCGTAAATTCTAAAAGATGTTGAGGACGAAAAAGAGTCATCCAATAACGATTATTGGCAAACCAGGCGACAATCCAGTAAGCGCTCAAAAGGATCAGCACATCTCCCACAGTGCAATGAAGGCGTGATATCAGAATTTGCTGATAGGTTTTTCGAGGAACATCATCATACAGGGGAGTCTGAACCATTTCCCAGAAAAAATTGAAGAAGAAGGAAGAAACGACCAAAGGAATTTCAGGGATAAATGGAACATTGAGCGGGATTTTCATTGTTGCCATATCTCTTTGAGATCAATGATTCTAATTAAATTATAAGTTTATAAACCTCCTGAATATCAAGCAAAATCAATCCTCAGAAAAGGGTGTTGAAAAAGTTGCATCAATGTTCAGGATGATGATCGTGGCCTTCCGGAGGCACCTTGAGAACCTGAGGATTGACTCCTGTTCCGAATTCATAAACCAGGCGGGCGCCGCGATCCGTTCCAAGAACCAGGAGGGAGGAAAGGAGCAATAGCCCAAAAACAAATCCCTGGCGGTATACCCCCTCCTTCCGTTTTTTATCGATCCAAAAGAGGTATGCCGAGAGCAGAATACTTACCGCCGTCACAGAGACCATCCAGTTTCTATGAATGTGGATGACATCGTGACCGGGCGCATCGTGGCCGCGGGGATCTACGGCGGCAACGTTGTTCATCGCCACGAAACCTGTCGAAAGCGTCACAACAGCCATCAGGGTTCCAAGGTAGAGCATCAGGGAGGAGATCTCATGATATTTTTCCCGCCAAAAAAGAGCTAGTCCTTCCATCGCAAGAGCCCCCAGGAAGAATGCGATGGGGAAGTGGACAAACATCGGGTGGATATTCTGTAATGCCGAGATTCCGGGAAACGCTGTTTCCATCTAATTTTTTCCTCCTGATCTATTGTAAAGAGAATGCCGCTTGTTTTTGACTTCTTTTCTTTTCCAGAGGAGAAAAATAGCAGGAATAACAAAAAGGGTCAAGAAGGTCGTTGACACCATTCCTCCCACCATCGGGACAGCGATCCGTTTCATCACGTCGGCGCCGGTTCCATGGCTCCACAAAATAGGCACCAATCCCGCTATAATCGCTGTTGCCGTCATGACAATCGGACGGATCCGTCTCACAGCGCCTTCAACGATTCCCTCAATGAATTCTGTTTCATTTTCCAGAATTCCTTTTTCTTGCCGGGCATTTAATGCCTGATCCAGATATACAATCATGATCACCCCGATCTCGGTGGCTACCCCGGCTAAAGCAATAAAGCCAACCCAGACAGCGACGCTCAGGTTGTAATGCAACGAAAAAAGATTCAGGATATAAAGGAAAAGGACCCCTCCGATTAAAGAAAAAGGAACTGTTAAAAGAACCAGAAAGGACCTGCTGATGGAATGAAAATTCAAATAAAGCAAAACAACGATGGCCAGAAGGGTCAATGGAATAATAATTTTAAAACGTTCTTTTGCTCTTAAAAGATATTGATAAGAACCGACCCAGCCTAATGTCGTCCCTTTCAGGTCGATTTTTTGGGAAATCTTTTCTTTGGCTTCCTGAACATAACCTCCCAGGTCTCGCCCGGCCACATCCACATAAACAATTCCCGCAAGGGAGCCGTTCTCATCCTTGATCATGGGAGCCCCTGTGGATATTGAAATATCCGCCAACTGAACCATTGGAATCTGAACTCCCGCAGGTGCAGGGACCAGGACTCTCCCTAACTTGGTGATATCGTCTCTTAATTCCTGCGGGTACCGGACATTAACGGCATATCTTTCCCGGCCGGAAATAATCGTGGTCGCATTCACCCCTCCGATCGCGGCTTCAATGATCTCTTCAATATCCGAAACAGAAAGATCATAACGGGCCGCCTTCTGCCGGTCGATTTTAAAATCAATAAAATAACCGCTGCTGACCCTCTCGGAAAAAGCGCTTCGAGTCCCTGGAATTCCGCCCAGCACCCCTTCGATTTCACTTCCGATACGATTAATGTCATCCAGATCCTTCCCATAGATTTTAATGCCAAGGACACTCCGGACTCCGGTGGACAGCATTTCTGTCCGGGTTTGAATCGGCATCCAAAAAATATTGGGGATTCCCGGAAAATGAACGGCCTGGTCCATCTCGGAGATTAACTTCTCCTGCGTCATGCCGGGTCTCCATTGATCTTCCGGTTTTAAAGTAATGGTGGTTTCTCCCATTGAAATAGGGGCGGGATCTGTTGACGTATCGGCCCGTCCTATTTTACCGAAAACGGTCTCCACTTCCGGAATCTGCTTCAATAAGGCATCCTGTTGCTGAAGGATCTGCGAGGCTTTCGTGATCGAAATCCCCGGAAGGGTGGTCGGCATATAAAGAATGGTCCCCTCATTTAAAGGGGGCATGAACTCAGAGCCCATCTTCATCAAAAGGGGGATGGTCAGAAAAAATACCGCAACCGATGAAAACACGATGATCCATGGCCGTTTTAAAACAAACCGAAGTGCCGGCTCATAGAGGTGAATTAAAAAGCGGTTAATCGGATTTTTGGCAACAGGGGTGATGGTGCCTTTGATTAAAAAGACCATCAGCAGGGGGATGAGCGTAATGGAAAGAAACGCCGAGAAAAACATGGAGAAAGTTTTGGTGAAGGCTAAAGGTTTAAAAAGCCTTCCTTCCTGGGCCTCCAGCGTAAAAATCGGCATAAAGGAAACGGTAATAATCAGGAGTGAAAAAAAAAGAGGTCTTCCCAATTCTCTGGCCGCGGACAGAATCACTTCTGACCGTTTTTTCCCGGGCTCTTCTTCAAGACGCCGATGGGCATTTTCGATCATCACAATGGCGCCGTCTGCCATGGCCCCGATCGCTATGGCAATCCCTCCCAAAGACATCACATTCGAGGTAAGATGAAGGAGCGACATGGCGATAAAGGAGAGGAGGATGGCGATCGGAAGGCTGATGATCGCCACGAGGGCCGACCGAAAATGGAATAAAAAGATGATCGTGACCAGACTCACCACCAGCGTCACTTCAAGCAGTTTTTCCTTCAGCGTCGCGATGGCTCGTAAAATCAAACCTGATCGATCATAGGCGGGAACGAGTTTAAGCCCTGCCGGAAAACCGGGTTGAATTTCAGCAATTCTTGCCTTAACCCGCTCGATGACTTCCAGGGCATTTTCACCATACCGCATAATCACGATCCCGCCGACGACTTCCCCTTCGCCGTTTAATTCCGTCACGCCTCTTCTCATTTCTGGACCCAGGGTCACGTGGGAAACATCTTTGAGTAAAATGGGAACCCCTGTCTTATTGACGCCCAAGGGAATCCCTTCAAGATCGGTTAAACTTTTAATATAACCCTGGCCCCGAATCATATATTCCCGTTCGCTTAATTCGATTGAACGTCCCCCGACATCTTTATTGGACATCCGAATGGCCTGAGTCACTTTCGTAAAGGGAATATTTAAGGCGAGGAGCCGCTGGGGGTTGATGTGAACCTGATATTGCTTTTCAAATCCTCCGACGGAGGCGACTTCCGCCACTCCTGGAATCGACTGGAGTTGATATTTCAGCGTCCAATCCTGATAGGCTCGAATGTCCGCCAAACTCCGTTTTCCCGAATAATCAACCAGCGCGTACTCATAAACCCACCCGACCCCCGTCGCATCCGGTCCTAAAACAGGACGCACCCCTTCCGGAAGTTTCCCGGCCACTTTGCTCATAAGCTCAAGCACCCTGCTTCGGGCCCAGTACATGTCCGTGCCATCTTCAAAAACAATGTAGACATAAGAAAATCCGAAGTCTGATGCGCCTCTGACATATTTGACTTTCGGAGCGCCCAGCATGGAGGTGACAATCGGATAGGTAATCTGATCCTCGATGAGATTGGGGCTTCTCCCTTCCCATTCGGTATACACAATCACCTGGACATCGGAAAGATCAGGAATGGCATCCAGGGGCGTGTGGATCAGAGCCCAATACCCCCATGCCGAGAGAAAAAACACACCCAGAAGGACAATGAGCGGGTTTTTTCCGGAATATTCGATCGTTTTTTCAATCATAAAAACAGACTCCCCATATCGTACGCACGGACCGATATGAATCCCGGCCGTGCAAACACCTATTTCACATCAAAAGTGAAGGACTCTTTAAGATCGGCTTGACCCTTTTTTTTCACCAGTACATCGATCTTCCATCCGCCGGCCATCGCGAATGTTGCTTTTCCCTCATAAGCATCTTTTACGAGCGATCCTTTGACCTCTTCTGCCATCATCCCCGGCATGGTCATGATATAGGAAAAAGTCACTTCCGCGTCTCGAACGATTTGTTTCTGGTTGTTTGTGATCTTGAGAGAAATTTTATTTTCCCCGATACGCGGAGGATCTGGAATTAGAACTAAATTTAAGAGCGGCTGACCGGATTTTTTATAGCGGCCGGACCGGGTCTCATCTTTATACTCCGTCCCGCCCATATCCATTCCTTTCATGTCCGTACCCGCCGTCTCCATTTTTCCCATGGTGGCTTTTTCCATATTGATTCCCCCCATTCCGAGCGCCCCCATCATATTGGCCGCCGCCATGAGTTTGCTTTCAGAATCGATTAAGAATGTGGCGGATGTCACAATGGGGTCTCCCTCCTTGAGTCCGGAAATCACTTCGATATATCCTTCGTGATGGGCTCCCAGTTTGACTTCCCTCGGCTCAAAGATTCCATTTCCCTTGTCTAAAAACGCGAGTTGGCGCATCCCCGAGTCGATGACGGCGTCAACTGGAATAACCAGGCTCGCCGGTGTTTTGATATGGATATCCACATCGCCGTACATCCCTGGTTTAAGAAGAAAATCGGGGTTTGGCAATTCGATTCTTGCTTTGACCGTCCTTGTTTCCGGGCTTAAATTGGGGGAGATGTAAATAATGTTCCCGGAATAGGTCTTATCCGGATAAGCGGTGAATGAAATCTTAACCATTTGATTCTGTTGGATGTAGCCCAGATCAGATTCATAAATTTCCGCATAGACCCAGACCGAGGAGAGGTCCGAAATTTCGTACAGCACCATTTCAGGGGTCACATATTGTCCTTTGACCACTGTTTTTTTTGTTACAAATCCTTTGACGGGTGAATATAAGACCGTTTCCGGTTCCGGATCCTCTCCTTCATCCAGACGGTCGATCTGCGCTTCAGTTAAGTTCCATAACAATAACCGCGCTCTTGCCGAATCAATCTGGGACTGAACCCCTTCCCGGACATGGATCATGGGACTCTCCTTGATTCCGTTCAAAGTCTCCTTGGCCAGCAGATACTCTTGTTGGGTCGCAAAGAGATCCGGGCTGTAGAGTTGGAAAAGGGGGGTTCCTTTGTTGATCTGTTGCCCTGTTGAGTCAACATAAAGTTCTTTAACCCAACCCGAAACTCGCAATTGAATCTGGCTTATTTTCTTCTCGTTATAATCAACCGTCCCCGGGGCATGGATAATCGTATCCAATGAACGCTTTTCGACAAGACCTGTTTTCACCCCGATCATTTGTCTTTTCTGAGGCGAGATTTGTACCGACATTCCGGTCTCCACGCCAGATCTTTTCCCCTCCATCGGCATATTCTCCATAGAGGAAGAGCTGAAATAAATACTCCCCCCGATAAGAATCAGGAGGACAATCATTCCGGTAGTCCTTAATATCCTTTTCATTTATTTCAAATCCTTTCCAACTAAATTTTCCAGTTCGCTGATTCGCTGATTAAAATCGACAAGCGTTTCAAAATAATTCATCTCCAGATCTTTTAAAGTCCTTTCACTGTCGATGACATTCAAAAAATCGGTCTTCCCGGACTTATACGCGATTTGCGAGGCTTTCAAGGCCTGTTCAGCTTGTGGGAGAATGCCGTTCTTGTACATATCCAGGGATTTTTCCAATGATTTAATTTTAAAATAGAGAATTCTTAATTCCCCTAAAGTTCTATTCTCAATCCCTTTTAATTCCGCTTCAGTCTCCTCTTTTTCCAGGCGGATCTGGTTGATTTTTGCCTGATATTTACGATTGAATATCCAGGGCAGGTTCACTTTGCCCACAGCCATCCATTTATTTTCTTCTCCAAGGTGAGACTGCATATACGATAGTTCAGCCATAAAATCGGGGTAGAGATACTTCTCCGCGAGAGAAAGGCTCATCTCTTTTTTCTCAATCTGGAGGTGAGCGGCCATCACTTCTGGCCGCCTTTTTAAAGCAGAGGGGATTAATTCTTCAGGGGTATATTTAAATTCGGCGCCGGCGGGCTCTTCTGAAATCTCTTGAAAGGTATCCGCAGGCTGGTTTAATAAAGTATTTAACGTCGTTTCAGCGTTGATCTTCTCTTGTTCCAAAGCTAAAAGACTGTTATGGAGCTTCGAAAGTTCGACCTCAGCCTTTACAATATCCTGCTGAGTTCCCGACCCGGCGGTATATTTTTGTTGGGCACTTCGGGTAAATTCATCAAGAAGTACCTGATGGGTCAGGTGAATGTTGATTCCTTGATTGGCCAAAAAAAGTTGATAGTACGCGGTTTTAATCTTTAAAATAGATTCTCTTATCGTGGCTTGAAGCGCCTGGAATTGGACCTCCACCTCCTTTTCGGCAATTTTCCCTTTCATCGCTCTTTTCCCCGGAAAAGGAAATACCTGACCGACGCCGTACCAGGTTTGAGCGGGATGGCTAAGGTCAAAATTGGAAGGAGCTTCATATTGCGTCAGGGTAAATTCCGGATCTTCCAGCGCTTTTTCAAGGATAACCTCTTGTTTTAGCGCTTCCATTTTTCGGGTCGCCGCAACAATCTCGGGATTTTGCCTCATCGCCTGCTCAATCAAAAGAGCGAGTTGAGAAGCTTTTGCTTCAGAATATATGAAAACCAAAGATAGAGAAATTAAAAAGATCAAACGAATAAAATGGGAGTTTTTCTCTTGAAACATACTTTCCCCTTTTCAATGATATAAAAAACAATAAATAGAGAGGTCACTGAAAAATAAAGAAAATTATCTTTCCCCTATGGCGGGAGGAGGATCTTTTCAGAAACCTCTTTCCGGTCTTTGGATCGATCGCGGACAAATCGTTCCGTGCAAGCGATCCATAGGTCGGAAAAAAGAGAGAGTTTAAATAAGAAAGGTGTGGTTGGAAGTGTAAATGGGGACTGAAAGATATTTCGCAGGGTTTGTTAAATGGCGTCTGTTGATTGAAAACAGAGAGGATTCTTGAGGAGCTAAAACGCTTTGCCCAACCAGAGACGAAACCATTGAAGTGGCCTGTCCTATCCTTAAGAAGGTCAGTTGGGAAAAGGAATTGAAATGACTTACCCGGCCCTCATCAAGAAGCGCCTGATTACAAGCTTCATCGGTATGGGAAGAGGCGCCAGACGCTGAAAGTTCTGAAGTGTCGCACGGCATGGCGGTTCTTTCAATTTGAGCGGAAAATGGGAAAAGACAAGCGTAGGTATTACCGGCCAAAGACGCAACAAATGCAAAGACAAGAAAGTAAATTCTAAACCGATTGGATTTAATCAACTTCATATTTAATATATATAATCCTTCCATTGCATTTTTGTCAAATATTACCTGATCCCCCGAGAACAGAGACAGGAAGTGGTCATTGCGAGCCCTTCACCTGTCATTCTGAGGCGAAGCCGAAGAATCTCAGGTTTGTTCAGGGTAAACTCCGCAAGGAATCTCACAGGGATTGCTTCGGGCTTTGCCCTCGCAACGACCTTTCAGGTCGGATCGCCACGCACCCTGCGGGTGCTCGCGATGGCAGGAAAAACGGGGCAGGCCGGCTTTGAGCCTTAATTCCCTGCCAGTTTTATCCCTTTGACAATCTCTCCCTTTTTGCCAAATGGTCCCACCGGCTTGCCATTGAGAGACACTTTGACTCCCCCGGCATTTCCGATATTTAAAACAAAATGTTTTACCGCATCAAGCGAAATTCTGTCATCGGGATGAAGAGAAAACTCCCTCGTCACTCCGTCATCGATCACGACGCTGATCCAGGAACGGTCAATCGCATGAACGACTAAATGAAGGTTTGCGCCCTGGGGTTTAGGGGGCACCGAGTCGGTTGGTAAACCGGCGGCAGATGTCGATGGCGCAGAAGTTGCCGGAGGAATGCCAAGAGGTTCAGACGCCGAGGAACTTAACGGCCGGGAGGCACCGGAGCCTCCGGGTTGATCTTCCACCGGGGTTCTTTTTGAAAACAAAATCATGACTCCCAGAATAACCGCCAGAACAATCAGAATATTAACGATCATCTTGCCGGGGGCATTTCTCTTATCCTCATAGTAGAGAGAACTGATTCTCCCCAGAGGAATTTGCGGCCAGGACCACTTGTTATCCTGTTCAACCTTTTCATTTTCGGAAACCGTATGCGCCAGGTTCTCGCTTTTCCATTGATGAAACCGCTCCAGCATGTCCGACTCGCCAATCCCAAGAACCTTTGCGTAAGATCTTAAAAAACCTTTCACAAAAACTTCATTGGGAAGGGAGGAGAACTGTTCATTCTCTATATATTCCAGATTGGAAACGCTGATTTTAGTCTTTGCCGACACATCCTGGAGACTGAATCCCTGCTGGTCTCTGGTGCGTCTTATAAAATGGCCGATCGCTTCATTTTTATTTTCTTCTTTCAAGTTGTTTCTTTGCCTCCTTCCCCAGATCGCTGTTGGGAGCCAAAGAGATCACCTTTTTAAATTCGACTTCCCCTTTTAGGTATTTTTTTATTTGCCAGTAAGCTTCTCCCAGTTTGAAATGGTTTTCCGGATCCTCCGGCGAAAGATGAACGGCCTCTTCAAAAGAGGCAATCGCCGCGGCGGCATTTCCGAGTTTCAAAAAAATGTCTCCGGAAGCGCGGTAAGCTTCGACAAATCCAGGATCGATATGAAGCGCATCCTGATATTCACCCAGTGCTTCCTGATATTTTCCCTTCTTCACGTAAATGTCGCCGAGATGATAATGAGAAAACTGGGGCGTTTGATATAACTTGTTTTTAAGAGCCTTTTTATAAAATTTCTCCGCGGTATCGAGATCTCCGGTGAATTCGGAGATCGTCCCCGCATAATTATATGCTTCGGAATAGTCCGGATCGATTTTAGTGACGATTTCAAATTCTTTCAGAGCTTCTTTATTTTTTTCCATATGGACATAAACAGTTCCGAGCGCGTAATGAGAAAGCTTATCCTCGGGATCTGAATCGACCGCTTTCTGAAATTCCAGATAAGCCGCCTGGTAAGCCTTATCATTTAAATAGGCTAATCCCATTTTATAATGAGCTGAGGCATCTTTCTCTTTCATCAGCCTCTGTCCAGGGGTGGCGCATCCCGCCATGAGCATCACCATAGACCCTGCGACAAAAATTAATAAATGATTCATTTTACTTTCCCTTACGATAGATCAAAATGGGTTAATGCCTTAAAGGCTTTCGAGCGGGCTTCGATTTCATCATGGGTTAAATCCCGAATCCTGTCGAGACTGAAAGATTCCACATTAAACGAGGCCATCACCGATCCATAAATGATCGCTCGCCGCAATTCCCTGTCATCAAAAGATTTTGATTTTGAAAGATAACCCATGACCCCCCCGGCAAAGGTATCTCCAGCGCCCGTGGGATCATAAATCTTTTCAAGAGGAAAAGCCGGAACCGCAAAAACCGTCTTTCCGTTGAACATCAGCGCCCCGTACTCCCCTCTTTTAATAATCAAAATGTCAGGTCCCATTGAACGGATTATTTTAGCGGCCTGAACGAGGTTAGGCTCGTTTGCCAGTTGTCTGGCCTCGCCGTCGTTAATCATCAACAGGTTAACCTTTTTCAGAATCCTGAGCAATGAATCCTTCTTACCCGAGATCCAGTAATTCATTGTATCACATGCAACCCATTTTGGGTGGCGGACCTGTTTCAGAACGTCATATTGGAGGTCAGGATCGATATTGGCAAGGAAGACGATTTCAGCGTCTCGGCAGGAAGGAGGAATCACGGGCTTAAAAGTCTGAAAGACATTGAGCTGGGTTTCGAGCGTTTTTGCTTCGTTCAGTGCAAACCCATATTCCCCTTTCCACCTGAAGGTCTTCCCCTCAACCTTCTGCAATCCGTCGAGATTGATGCCTCTGCCCTTTAAAAAGGAAATATGCTCTTCAGGAAAATCCGACCCGATCACGGCGACCAGGTTGACCTTTGTGAAATAACTGGCGGAGGTCGAAAAAAAAGTGGCGGACCCACCGAGGGCGTTCTCCACCGATCCAAACGGAGTTTTAACGGAATCAAACGCGACGCTGCCCACAACTAACAAACTCATGCCTTTACAGCCTCCTGTCTATCACTTTATAGATATTTATGGATAAGGGGTTTTAATTTCAACTTCATTCTGGCAGGAATCGCTTTTCTTGCCGTAATGATGGCGTCTTTTAAGGCAGACGCGCAGGCGCACGATCTTTCTCCGCCGAGCGCCGGAATCGCCGTCCTGATCAATTTTTTGGAAAGCGCCACATTCTGGGTCAGAATCTTAATCACGCTTTCGACATTGACGCTTTCCTCTTCCTGATGCCAGCAGTCATAATCGGTTGCCAGAGCAATCGTGGAATAACAGATTTCGGCTTCCCGGGCAAGTTTCGCCTCTGTGGCATTGGTCATCCCGATCACATCCACTCCCCAGGACCTGTAAATCATCGACTCGGCGCGGGTTGAAAACTGAGGGCCTTCCATGCATAAATAAGTGCCTCCGCGGTGGATTTGAGTCCCGACCCTTTTTCCGGCCTGAAACAAATGCCCGGCCAGATCAGGGCAAATCGGATGGGCGAAAGACACGTGGGCCACCACCCCTTCTCCGAAAAACGTGCTCTGGCGATGCCGGGTATGGTCGTAGAATTGATCCGGGATCACCAGATGTCCCGGATGAATATGCTCTTTCATGCTTCCCACGGCGCTGACGGATATAATCCGTTCAACCCCGAGTTTTTTCATGCCGTAAATATTGGCCCTGTAATTGATTTCTGACGGAAGCCATCGATGGCCACTCCCGTGCCTGGATAAAAAGGCAATCCGCTGCCCTTCCAGAGTTCCTGCGATATAAGGAGCTGAGGGAGCCCCAAACGGCGTCTTCACCGTTATTTTTTCAATTCCGGTCAATCCCTCCATGTCATATAAACCGCTTCCTCCGATGACCCCGATTTTAATGACCCCTGTTTTTCCCGGCATACGCCCCTTCCGCTTTTTTCACCTTATGATATCGGGGGGCCTTCGTAAAATGCACTCAATGCCCCCGTGCCCCCGCGTAAAACACCCCTCAAAGGGGTTGCTTCACCTTTTTAAGTTTGTAAAACATCTTTCTTTTCAGACTCTGCCGCAGACGGTTTGTTCACATCCTCTTTTAATGTCTGTACCTCTTTTTGAGGGACAATCGAGACAATGGCATGCTTATAAATAAGCTCCTGGTGTTCATGTTTCAAAAATATTGAAAAACTGTCGAAGCCTCTGATCGTTCCCTGAACCGTCGCGCCATTCACCAGGTGGATGGTGACCATTATTTTTTCTTTTCGAATCTGATTAAGAAACATATCCTGTAAATTCATCTTTTTCCTTCTCTCTGATTGTGAACCTGTCTCTGCTCTTATTATTTCTAAATCAGGACTCCGCCCTGCCGCCAGGAAGCCTGCCGGACCGTCTCCCGAATCAGACCGATGGCTTCTTCCCGTTCAACCCATCGGAGTTGGGGATCTCTGTTAAACCAGGTCAGCTGTCTTTTGGCATAACGCCGGGTATCCCTTTTAATGAGGACGATCGCCTCATCCAGCGAGACCATTCCTTTTAAATAAGAACAAAGAATGTTATACCCTAAACTCCCCATGGAGGGAAGCTTCTCATGATATCCCTTTTCCATAAGGGTTCTGACCTCCTCCACCCATCCTCTCTCGATCATCTCTTCCAC
>JBGPKT010000054.1:0-15274 GCA_041486115.1 Nitrospiria bacterium
ACTGCCATTGGAATATCAAAGAGATCCCAAAACATACAGGTAGGAAGCCTACTTACAAAAAATTAATAGATCGCCTTGCCAAAGCGAGGGTCTCAAAGCGAATTTTATTTTATTCTTTCCGGTTTTTTTGTTTGACTACTAAAATAATTTGTGCCAAATTTGTGCCAGACAGAATGGGAATTGAGGGAAATAAGAGAAATAGTTAGAAACAATGGAAATGCATAAGGCTTTGATAATTAAAATATTTTGGGGAAACCAGTCGAAAATCAAGCTTTTATAAAAATCTCTTATTCAACTTCATAACCCGAAGGTCATAGGTTCAAATCCTATCCCCGCAATCGATAAAATAAAATTAAGGGGTTATGGCAATCGCTGTAACCCTTTTTTGTTTTTGAAATTGAAACGGTAAAAAATATTTCCTATGAAGATTTCGATCTATCACAACCCGAAATGCAGTAAAAGCAGGGAAACTCTCACACTTCTCAACGAGAGAGGGATTGAGCCTGAAATTATTCTCTATTTGACGTCCCCGCCAAACCCAAAGGAGCTTTCGGCGATCTTGAAGAAATTGGGGATGGAAGCCAAACAGCTGATCCGATTCAAAGAAACGATTGCGCAAGAATTAGGGATTAAACCCTCCGATAACCGGCCGGATACCGAATGGATAAAGCTAATGGCTGAAAGCCCTATTTTAATCGAACGGCCGATTGTCATCACCTCGGAAAAAGCCGTGATTGGCCGTCCTCCGGAAGCCGTATTGGACCTCATCAGTAAAATAATAAAATAAAAAATATCGAGAAGTTAAAAGACCGGAATTCGCCCTTCGTCCAAGTCGATCATGTCGAGCGGACCGAGGAGGCTCAGATCGACCCTGGCGCCAAGGTCGGGGTAATTCCGCTTTCGGGCTTCTAGCCCTGCGGCATCGGGGCGGAAGGCGGCGATCGTTTCTCCCCATTTTTTCTTTTCCTCTTCCCGGTGAAAAATCGCGTGCTTTTCAACCCATGCGAGAACCGCTTCATCGCTTCCGGCCTTTAAAATCACCGTTTTTAAAGCTTCTGCTTCAAGCCCGGTAAAGGTGAGGAGCCAGCCATCGAGGGTTCGCCCAGGCTTGAGGAGGTTTCCGAAGTATTCTGGCGGGAGTTTCCCCTTCGCCTGAAGGCAGATTTTGTCAATTAACCGGGGGAGGATAATATACCCGCCCAGGGTTTCGCGGGGCGATCTGATCTTTGGTCTGTCTTCAGAGGTCATTTTTGAATTTCTTATATCAAAAATTGAGTCAAACATCAATTTTTATATTCCGGGGATTTTTAATTGACTTGCCAGATGAACAACGCTAAACTTTGCCAGATTTTTAAATTATTGTGCCTCTTCCCGCGTGAAAGAAAAGCCACTAGCCATGTTACCCGAACTCGAAAATGACCTCCGATCGTTTTACACGACTGGGATTTTACCCTCTCAAGAGCTTAAACAATTAATCAAGGGCGGAGCGCTTTATGCCAGAGAGCCTTTTTTAGACGGCCAGATTCAGCCCGCCAGCATCGATCTCAGGCTCGGTCCGGTAGCCTTCCGGGTCAGAGCAAGCTTTCTTCCCGGTGAACATGTCACCGTAACCGACCGGATCAAAGAGCTCTGCATGCACGAAATCGATTTAACGCGCCCCTCTGTATTAGAAAAAGGGTGTGTTTACATCGTCCCGCTGATGGAAGAGCTCAATCTCCCCTCGGATATTTCCGGGAAATCAAACCCGAAAAGCACCACGGGGAGGCTCGATGTCTTTACCCGGTTGATTACCGACTATGCCACGGAGTTTGAGCGGGTCAAGGCGGGTTATCAGGGCAGATTATATGTCGAAATCGTTCCCCGGACTTTTAGCATCGTCGTTCACGAAGGGACAAAACTCAACCAGATCCGTTTCATGCGGGGAGAACCCCGGTCGTCCGACGAAAAACTGACTGAGCTTGACAAGAAAGAGACCCTTGTCTTTCTCGAAAATCTGCCGAACGATGCGACCATCTCAAACGGACTCTGCATCTCGATTGATCTTCAGGGAGATAGGGCATCGGAAATTATCGGGTACAGGGCCAAACCCCATACGCCGATCGTGGACCTTGATAAAATCGATTTTTACGATCCGCTGGAGTTCTGGGAGCCGATTAAAAAACCGAAAAGCGGCAGTATTATTCTCAATCCCGATGATTTTTATATCCTGGCATCAAAGGAAAAAATTCGGGTGCCGATCCATTATGCCGCCGATATGGTCGCCTACGACCCGTCGGTGGGAGAGTTCCGGATTCATTATGCCGGTTTTTTCGATCCCGGTTTTGGATACGGAAAAAACGATATCAAAGGAACCCGCGCCGTGCTGGAGGTCCGCTCCCACGAAGTCCCCTTTTTATTTAATGACGGCCAGATCGTCGGCCGGTTGATTTATGAAAAGCTTCTCGAAGTCCCCGAGAAAATTTACGGAGTCGGAATCGGATCATCGTATCAATCTCAGGCGCTCGCTCTGAGCAAGCAGTTTAAACGCTCTTAAGCCTCCCTTTTAAGAGCTTATATAATTCCAGCCAGGCGACGCTGGCCATTCCGGCGATCATGGCGATTAAAAATTCAGCAAAATCGACCGGCCCAAACTGAAACAGATTCCGCAACCAGGGGATATAGAGGATTAGTCCGAGAAATGCGAGTGTTCCTCCGACTACGCTCCATAAGGCGATGTTCGGTTTTTTCAGGGTGACCCAGAGCGTGTCGACCTGCGACCGGTTGGTTAAAATCTGTGCCAGGTTTCCGATCACCAGGGTCGTAAAAGCCAGGGCCCGGGCATGATTTTCACCCAATCCGTTATATAACGCAACCCCATAGACCCCCAGCACCACAAACAATACAACGGCCCCCTGAAGGAAAAGGAAAATCAACGCCCTCCGTCTGAAAAGGGGCTCTGCCGGAGAACGGGGGGGGCGGCTCATGACATTTTGTTCTTCCCCTTCGGCTTCAAAAACCAACGAACTGGCAGGGTCAATGATAAACTCTAAAAAGACAATATGGACCGGTGAAAACATCAGGGGCCATCCCAGAACCAGCGGGATCAACGACATCCCGGCGATCGGAACATGAACGGCCAGAAGGTAAGACATCGCCTTCTGGAGGTTATCAAAAATACGGCGCCCCAGCCTGACAGCATGAACGATGGAGGCAAAATCATCGTCCAATAAAACAAGGGAAGAAGCTTCGCGGGCGACATCGGTCCCCCGTTTTCCCATGGCCACGCCGATATGGGCCCCTTTGAGGGCGGGAGCGTCATTGACTCCGTCTCCGGTCATGGCGACCACCTGGCCATTGGCTTTAAAGGCATTGACAAGCCGAAGTTTTTGTTCGGGGACCACCCGGGCAAAGATATTGGCCGTTTTTATCCGTTCTTTTAATTCGGCATCGGTCAGAGAGTCGAGTTCATTCCCGTTTAAAACCTCTTCTGCGGGGCGAAGTCCTGCCTGCCGGGCGATCGCCCGCGCCGTCACCGGGTAATCCCCGGTAATCATGACGACCCGGATTCCCGCGGAATAACATTCTTCAAGGGCCGGGGGGACGGTCGGCCGGATTGGATCGGCCAGGCCGATCAGGCCGATGAACTCAAACTCAAAATCATGCTGGATGGATGGCCAGGTCTCGCCGTTAAACGCCGCTTTGGCCACCCCTAGAACCCGAAGCCCCTCTCCCCCGAGTAATACGGCCTCTCTGGACAGAGCTTCTTTGCGGCTTTCGGGAAGATGGCAGAGCTCTGCGATCGCTTCGGGAGCCCCTTTGGTTGCCACCACATAACCTTTTCCTGTCGAGCCCCTCCAGACATGTGACATCGCCAGGAGACTCGGCTCCAGGGGGTATTCTTGCACCAGTTGCCAGTCGCTATGGAGATGTTCGGTTTGAGCCAGATATTTATTCCCCAGATCCTGAAACGCTATTTCCATCGGGTCAAACGGATCGACTTTGCTTGCCAGGATGCTGTATTCCAGAAGGGGGTGAAACGCTTCGGGAAACTGCTCCAGAGGTTGTTTGACAGTAAAAACGGTGCCGTCGACGAGCAGTTTCTTAACCTCCATCCGGTTTTGAGTCAGAGTACCGGTTTTGTCGACGCAGAGGACCATCGCCGAACCGAGCGCCTCGATGGCCGATGGGCGGCGGGTCAATACCTTTTGTTTCGAGATCCGCCAGGCCCCAACTGCCAGAAAAAGGGTCAGGACGACCGGAAATTCTTCGGGGAGAATCGCCATGGCCAGAGTAATTCCGGCAAGAATCCCATCCAGCCACCCTCCGCGGATTAACCCGTAAATAAAGACCACCGTTGCGCAGACAAAGAGACTTCCAATGGCGATCATCTGGACCAGCCGGGCGGTTTCCTGCTGAAGGGGGGTCTTTTCAACCGCCTGCTTTTGCACGGCTATTCCGATTCGTCCTAATTCGGTCCCCTCGCCCGTTTCAAGGACTTCGGCCACCCCCTGCCCCAGGACCACCACGGAGCCCGAATAGAGAAACCCTGTTCCTTCGCCCCCCGGCCGAGCCATAATTGTTGATTTTTCACCCGTGATTTTTCTGACGGCCGCCGATTCCCCCGTTAATAGCGATTCATCCACCATCAGACCGCTGGCGGATAAGAGGACAGAGTCTGCCGGAATACGGTCTCCTTCCGATACCACGACGATATCCCCTCGGACAACTTCGCGCCCGGGGATCCGGACCGGGCTCCCGTCGCGGATAACCAGAGCGCGCGGGCTCGATAGATTCTGCAAAGCTCCCAGAACGCGCTCCACTTTTTGCTTCTGGTAAAGGGCAATGCCGACAATTCCAAAAAGGGAAAGAAGGAGGGCGGCCGCCTCGGCTAAATTGCCCAACACGAGATAGATCACCCCGGCCGCAAAGAGGAGGAGAAACATCGGCTCCTTTAACACATCGAGGGTCAGAGACAAAACATTCCCTCTCCGGTCTCTCGGAAGTTCGTTATAACCCTCCCGGATCAGCCTGAGCGAAACCTCCTCCGCTGAAAGTCCCCGAATGGACTGAATATTAAAAGTTTTGGGCCGATGGTTTGGAGTCATTTTTGACAGCAGAAAGGGTAGAGGTCTATAATAGAACGATGAAAGCGCACTATCTCGGGCATGTTGTTTTTTATGTGAAAGAGATTAAATCTTCTTTGAAGTTTTACCGGGACCTTCTGGGGTTCCAGGTCATTGAAAGAAGCGAATTGAATTTTCCTGCTGTGGCGTTGACTTCGGGAAGAACCCATCATGAAATCCTCTTGATCGAAACGGGTGAATCGGCAGAAGCGCTTCCGGCATCCCGCCGAAGAAGCGGCTTTTATCATATCGGCATTAAAATCGGCGACAATATGGAAACACTTCGAAAGGCAAAAGAAGAGATCGAAAAGGCCAACGTTCCCATTGTCGGGATGTCAGACCATACGGTGTCGCAGAGCATCTATCTGCTCGATCCTGACGGAAACGAAGTGGAGGTCTATGTTGATGCGAACCCTCCGGTCTGGCAGAATCACCCTGAAGCCGTACTCTCTCCGATCAAACCCCTGATTCTCTAATTCAGTTTATATGAGACTCCCGAGATCTTTAAGCTGTCCCGAAGTGCCGAGGATAATTAAAAGATCCCCTTTTTCTATTGAAATGTTCCCTTCCGGACTGGGGATGATCTTATTCTCTTTTTTTTTCTTGATGGCAAGGATATTGGCGCCGGTTTTGGACCTTTTTTTCGCTTCGTCCAGGGTCAGCCCCTCAAACGAAGACTCTTCTAATACTTCGACCTCTTCGATAAAAAGGTCGGTCTCCCCGTTGTGGAGGACCAAGTCGATAAATTCAACGACGTTCGGACGGAGGAGCATGCCGGCAATTCTTTTCCCTCCGATGCTATAAGGAGAGATCACCCGGTCGGCGCTTGCTTTTAATAGTTTATGTTCCGCTTCTTCGGAACTGGCCCTCGCGACCACATAGAGGTCTTTTCGAAGATCTTTTGCGCTTAACGTGACATAAACATTTTCGGCATCGGAATCGACCGCCGAGACCAGGCCGCCTGCCCGCATGATCCCGGCGTCTTTTAAGACCTGGTCGTCATAAGCCCGCCCTTCGACGTGAAGGTATCCGAGATGATTGCATTTCGATAGCGCCGCGGGATTGACGTCGATGACGACAAAGTTTATCTCTTCTCTGTTCAGCGACAGGGCTACCTCCTGACCGACTCGCCCGAAACCGCAGATAATATAATGGCCTTTAAGCCTGCTGATCTGCTCTTTCATCCTTTTTTTCCCCAGGTTTCCTTTTAAGTGTCCCGAGACGACATACTCTGCAAGGGTGGTGACCAATAACAAGAAGGTGCCGACTCCTACGACAATAAAACAGATGATAAAGATCATTCCTGCCGTTGAAAGCGGCCTCACCTCGCGGTAACCAACTGTCGAGAGGGTAATCACCGTCATATAAAGAGCGTCGAGAAAAGACCACCTCTCGATTCCCATGAGGCCGGAGACTCCGAGAACGATGACGCCCGCAAATGCCAGGATAACCAGCTTGATCCGCTTTTCCCAATTCATCGACACATCGTCTTTTGCTTCTCTACACCCCTGCCCGGTTTGATCAGTTTTCTATAATCTCTGCCATAAACTCTTATTTTTTGCAAGCCATGAAAAGCAATGAGGTCCGAGAGGATTAAAGATGAAAGGATAATCAGAGACGAAATAAATAGGTCAGCTTGGCGAGGAAGAGAAAGCGGGTCCGGGGATCTGTCTGAACCGGATTAACGATGAAATAAAAGAAACTTCCCGGCTGATATTCCCATGAAAATCTGAGGTTTGCCGATAACTGTTCGGATTCTTTATCCCATTGGGTCATCGTTTGAATATTCATCTGGTTGGTCATATCCCAACGGATCTCCTGATCGATTGTTTCTGCCACAAAATTGCCTGCGGGGAGATTCACCCAATCCTGTTCGACCGAAAGGCCGAGTTTAAGCGTTTCGACGACTCCCCAGGTAAAACCAAGGGTGACTGAATGTTTTTCCCCGTTATAAAACTCACCGAAGTACCAGGTTTGAACCACCGATAACTTTCTTCGCGGATCGCTTTGAAAAATTTCGCTGTATTGTTGATAGGAGTAATTTCCTGTCGGAATGATGATTCCCGGCCTGATTTGAAAATCGACCGGGAGATGCTCTATCTGGGGATCAAAGCTTAAGAGAATGAAATCCCCGCTTCGAAAACTGGCCTGGGCTCTCCAGTAGTTGCTCCGGTAAAGAAAGGAACCTTTAGAGTCGTTTTGATAGGTTAGCTCCCCTTTGAATCCATATTCTCTGACAGGGCCGGTTTCGGGCCGGGGGTGAAGGTCGATATAGCCGTAGGTTTCGTCGAGGTCTGCCTGCTGTACAAAACCTAACGAGGGGTTAAAACCGTCGGAGATCCTTAAATGATTCAACCGGATCCGCCAGAGAGGGTCGTGCCAGTAAGCTTCGGCAAATTGCGCCGCCCCATCTCCTCCGGGGGAGGGATTCGGCCAGCCTGACCGAATCCAGAACCCCTGGAAGTCGAGTTCGGGCAATGGTCCCGCCGTAAAATCGAACCCGCCGGTCTGGTCCGAACCATAAGGTCCGGTCCGGTCGGTCAACAGGAGTCCAAGTCTCGATCGGAGCCCGATATCCCGGGTCAATCTGACCGCTGACATTTCCTCACCCTCCAGTCCTTTATCGGAGCGGCTTCCAATCGATAAGAGTCCCAGACCGTAGGCGTCTGTTTTTCCGGTTAATTTTATCCCTCCGATTAAAGGGAGAGGCTGCCCCCTTTCGAGGCCGATGCTCCGGCTGAAAAAGGGCTGAACCCGTCCGGGAAGGCCGAAATCAAAGTAATCGGACCCTTCGAGAAAAAAAGTTCTTTTTTCCGGGAAAAAGAGGGGAAACCGGGTTAAGTTCACCTGGAGTCGGTCGGTTTCGGTTTCTGCAAAATCGGTATGATAGGTCAGATCAAGAGTCAGATTGGTTTTAAACTTGTAAATCAGATCAAAACCGGCGTCCCCTGTTCCCTCTTTGCCTGCGGGATCTCTCTGATTCAACTGGAGGCCTCCTTTGACATAAGGATTAATGAAAATCTGCCGTCCTATCGCTTCGGGATGGATGCCCATAAGATGCCCCCCGCCGGAGAGCATATAAATATTCTGGTCGGTCGTCGCGGGGCTCCAAAAAGAGACTTCTTTTAAATGAGGAATTTTCCTCCTGAACTGGATTCCCCAGGTGTCGGCCTGGCCCGGTTGATATTTAAGGGTTTCAAACGGAATTTTTATTTCGAGCGACCATCCGGTAATGGTTTTTGCGGCCGCCACGTCCCATAGGCCGTCCCAGTCGGAATTGACAAAAGCCCCCTCCTGATGGACCAGCGCATCTGATTTTCCCCCCAGTAAATTGGTTTCAAAGAAAAATCCGTTTTGATGGTCATGAAAGGAGTCGATCACCAGGGCAAAGGTATCGCTTCGGCTGAAATCGGCATCGCGATGGCGTTCGTCTCCACGGACCTCTCCCGGTTCCGGGTCTATCAGGTTCGCCCCGATATAAAGATTGGCGGAATCATAGAGGATCCAGACCTGGGTCGTCGCGACCTCTTTTTCACCCATTTTAGGTTCCTGCTGAATAAATCCGGAGATGGGGGCATAGCTTTTCCAAACCTCTTCGTTCAGCTCTCCATCCACTTTTATCTGCTGGTTGTCGATTGGATGGGCCTCGATGAGCCGTTTTTCCGGTTCTTGAGCCAGAGCAATCCCCGTCAGTTGAATCGCCGGAGTGGAATAAAATATAATGAAGGAAAAAAGAAAGATGAAAAGGAGGGTTATGGCACGCATCGGCGCGGAATTAAAGTTGCGTCGGTTTTCTCCGGTAACGTTCTAACGCTACCAGAATAAGGGAGATGGCCACCGGGGTCACGCCGGAAATCCGGGAGGCCTGTCCCACGGAGAGGGGACGGATATGAGTCAGTTTTTGAATGACTTCATGAGAAAACCCGTTGATCGACGCATAATCAAAGTCGACGGGGATTTTTTTATCTTCCATTAAATGAAACCGGCTGATCTGCTCGTTTTGTCTTTGAATATACCCTTCATATTTAACCTGGATTTCGATCTGTTCGGAAATTTCAGCCTCTTCCAGGGGATGATCGATTAATTCGCAAAGGGTCGGGTAATCGATTTCAGGCCTTTTTAGAAATTGACTTAATGTCAGATCGATGGCGCCGATCAGACCGGCGCTCTCCAGTCTCGACGGGATATCTGAAAGGGGCCTTTCCCCCCTTCCGACCTGTGGATCGCTTGCGCGGAACGATTCGTCCGCGATCGGTCCAGAGTCCGGATGGATCGGTCGATCTAAAGACCGAAACCGGGTCGATTCAAGCTGTTCGATCCGGCGCTGAATCGTCTCCTTTTTGCCAGCCAACCGCTGGTATCTCTCTTCGCTCACAAGACCCATGGCATATCCCTTTTCGGTCAACCTTAAATCGGCATTGTCATGCCGGAGCAAAAGGCGGTATTCCGCCCGGGACGTAAACATCCGGTATGGCTCATTCGTCCCTTTGGTCACCAGATCATCAATTAACACGCCAATATAGGCCTCTGACCGTTTTAAAATAAACGGCTCCTCTTCCCGGACCTTTAGAATGGCGTTAATCCCCGCCATCAATCCCTGGGCCGCCGCCTCTTCGTATCCGGAGGTCCCGTTGATCTGGCCGGCATGGTACAACCCTTCGATCCGCTTCGTTTCAAGCGTCGGTTTGAGTTCCGTGGGAGGGACAAAATCGTATTCGATGGCATAGCCAGGGCGAAGAAACTCCGCTTTTTCGAGGCCCGGAATGGTCCGGATAAACGCTTGCTGAACATCTACCGGCAAACTCGTGGAGACCCCGTTGGGATACCAGGAATTGGTTTCTAGACCTTCGGGTTCTAGAAAAATCTGATGCCGGTCTTTGTCTGCGAAACGGAAGACCTTGTCCTCGATTGACGGACAATAGCGGGGACCGATCCCTTCGATCGTTCCGTTAAAGAGGGGAGAGCGGTCGAGGTTGTCTTTGATCACTTGATGGGTCGCACCATTCGTATAGGTCAGATAACAGGGGACCTGCGGAAGAAAAATACCGGGAGAGTCAAACGAAAATGGGACCGCCGGAGTATCTCCGTATTGCGGGACGGTTTTTGTAAAGTCGATGGTTCTGCCGTCGATTCTCGGCGGAGTTCCTGTCTTTAGCCTCCCCAGAGGAAAACCGAGTTCTAAAAAAGATTCCGACAGGTTTTCTGAAGCCCTCTCCCCTGCTCTTCCCGATGAAAAATGAGTTAATCCGATATGAATCAATCCTCGGAGAAAGGTCCCGGTGGTTACGATCACGCTTTTTGCCAGATAACGGTTCCCGCCGGCAGTTTCAATTCCTAATACTCGTCCATTTTCAACCAGAATCCGGTCGATCATCTCCCCCAGGAGTTCGAGATGGTCCTGGTTGAGGATCGTTCGGGTCATCTCCTCGCGGTAGAGGATTTTGTCGGACTGGGCCCGGAGCGCCCGGACGGAGGGCCCTTTTCGGGTGTTGAGCATTTTAAACTGGATGCCGGTCCTGTCGGTGTTTTTTGCCATCTCCCCGCCCAGAGCGTCGATTTCACGGACCAGATGCCCTTTAGCAATCCCTCCGATCGCCGGATTGCAGGACATCTGGGCGATTTTATCGAGGCTGATGGTGCAGAGGAGGGTTTTTCCACCCATCCGGGCAGAAGCCAGGGCCGCCTCGCACCCTGCATGGCCGGCCCCAATCACAATGACATCATATTTTTCTTTAATGGTTATCAACCGGGTTATTTCCCTATACAAAAATCTTTAAAAATCTGATGGAGGACTTCATCGGATGCGGTGATTCCAAGAATTTCGCCCAGATGATCAACGGCTCCCCTGACGTCGAGCGCCGCAAACTCGTAAGACATTCTCTTTTGAAGGGATTCGATGGCCCGCTCAAGCGACCCCCTCGCCGCTTTTAGGGCCTCTTCATGCCTCCCCCGGAGGATCACAGCTCCCTCTTCAGAATCGTTCTCTCCGGCCAGAGCAGCGCATTCACGGGCAATCTTTTCCTGCAGTTCCCTGATCCCTGTTTTGCGGAGGGATGAAAGTTTTATAATCCGCTCTTCGAGATATTTCCCGTTCTTTAAACCGGAAAACTCTCTGACCAGATCCATCTTGTTTACCAAAATAAGATAATTCTTCCCGCTGAATTTTTCAATCTCTTTATCATCTTCGGGAGTCCATCCAATTACCGCGTCGATCATCCATAAGATAAGATCGGCCTGCTTCAGGGTCTCCTCGGTTCGCCGGATTCCCTCTTTTTCAATATCATTTTCGGCTGGCCGTATTCCGGCAGTATCGACCAGCCTGATTTTTATTCCGTGAAGGATCAGCGATTCTTCGAGCGTATCACGGGTCGTTCCGGCGATCGAGGTCACAATGGCTCTCTCTCTTTCGAGGAGAGCGTTGAGGAGGGAGGATTTTCCGACGTTCGGTTTTCCCGCAAGCGAAATCCGGACCCCTTCTTTGGCGATCCTCCCGTCCCGGGCGGTTTTCAACAGGTCATCGATTTTCTGAAGGAGTTCCCGGACAGAGGCTTCGGCCCGGCTATGGGAGATGATTTCAATATCCTCCTGTGAAAAGTCGATGCTCGCCTCCATTTTTGACAGAACCCCCACCCCCTCCTCCCGAAGGGACGAAATGACTTTTGAAAACTCGCCATTTAAATGTTTCAGGGCCAGTTGGCGCGCTCTATCAGATTCAGCCGAAATAAAATCCATGACCGCCTCTGCCTGAACCAGATCCATTCTGCCGTTTAAAAAAGCCCGTCTGGTAAACTCGCCGGGTAGAGCTTCGCGGGCTCCTTCACGAATTAATAAAGCGATGATTTTTCTTAACGAACGGCTGTTCCCGTGACCGCTCAGCTCCAGTACGTCTTCGCCGGTGTACGACCTGGGCGAACGCATGATAGAGGCGATGACTTCATCCAGAACTTCCCCAGTTTTCGGGTCTACGATTTTACCATGATGGAGGGTATGGGTCGGCACTGTTTGTAATCTTGTGTGTTTTTGGGAAGAACGAAAGATCCGGCCGCCTATTTCAAACGATTCACTACCGCTGATTCGGATGACGCCAATCCCCCCCTGGCCGGGCGGGGTTGAAACGGCACAGATCGTTTCGTCGTTATCAGAAGGGCTTTGCATGGCTTAACGCTAGCCCGGTCTTGCCGCTTTACTCCCTTTTTCGGCAATCGCCGGAACTCCTTTTCTTCTGGAAAAATAGCGGGCGGTAATCACCTGTTGGCCAACGCTTAAGATATTATTGACCATCCAGTAAAGAACCAGTCCCGATGAGAAATTTAAAAAGAAGAAGGTAAAAATAACCGGAAGAAAAAGCATGATTTTGGCCTGTTTGGGATCCATATTCGTCGGCTGGATCTTTTGCTGAATAAACATGGTGATTCCCATCAGGACCGGCAGGACATATTTATGGTCATATTCCGAAAGGTCGGTGACCCATAAAAAGAAAGGGGCCTGCCTTAATTCAATCGTTGTATAAAAGATATTAAAGAGCGCCACGAACACCGGAATCTGAAGGACCATGGGAAGGCACCCCCCCAGGGGGTTGATTTTATTGGTGCGGTAAAGATCCATGATCTCTTTGTTCAGTCTCTGTTTGTCGTTCTTATATTTTTTCTGAAGATCTGCCAGCAGAGGCTGGATCTCCTGAAGCCCTTTCATCGAGATATAGCTTTTATGCGTCAAAGGAATAAAGAGAGTTTTAATGGTAACCGTAAGGAGAATGATTGCAATTCCGTAGTTATGGGTAAAACCGTGAAAAAAGTTCAATACCGAAAAGAGCGGCCTGGCAATGACCCTGACGATGGCCCAGCTCCCTGCGATAAACCACCCGAAATCTATCGTTTCTTCAAGAAAAATATTTTGAGACTCCAGAATAGATAGTTTCTTGGGGCCCGCAAAAAGGGTAAACTGCTGGCTCCAGGAGGCTGGCTGCTGGGGGGTAATGATATTACCCGCGGTATATTCTCCTTCTTTTACTTTTTTGATGACCCCCTTACCCGCTTCGTTCTTTGGAATCAGAGCAGAAAGGAAATATTTATCTTCTAGCGCCATCCAATTGACTTTTCCTTCATAAACGACGTCCTGGGTGATTTTAGAGGCGTTTTCTTTGACAACCCGGTTATTAATTAAGCTGATCGGTCCGATAAAACCGACAAAGTTTTTGTCTCCCCATTGATGGATGCCAAAATTGGAACCGAGAAGAAATTCGTAAGAAGGAATATTTTCTGTTTTGATTTCAATATCGACCGTATAGGTCTCAGCGTGAAAGGTCAGCCGCTTTTCGATCCCTTTTCCGGTTAGAGGGTCTTTGATAGAAAACTTTAAGATCCCCTCTTTTTTATCTCCGGAGAGAGAAAGGTCTCTTCCTTCAACCTGATAAAATCCATTTAAGAAAAAGTCGTTGCTGTCTTTAACTTGCAGCGCCAGCGGTAGGGAAGCTGCGCTTTCTTTGAGGAGTTTTACTTTTGTAGTCCGGTCGCTCTCCACATATTCTTTGAGTTCCCATTGCTTGATCACCCCCCCCTTATTGGTTAACACCGCATGGTAAAGAGGCGTATCCACAATGATTTCTTTTTCTTCGAACGCTGGGAGGAGCCCCTCTTTGATTCCGTTAGAAATACCAGGTGTCGCCCCGATATCGGAACTCTTTTCGGCAGGGAGAGGAGGGAGTACAGCCGGAGCTGATTCTTTAACAGGAAGCGGTTTTTTAGGGGGGAAAATATAGGAGGTCCCGAATAAAATGAGAGCCGAAATAATAATAAAGATAACCAGCCTTTTTTCCATCGACTCCATTTAATTTATCCTTAAGACCTGATTCATAAACAGTTTAAAAATACGGTTTTAATAAATGTCTTTGATTCTGAAATGTTTAATCCAGCCTGTGGATCGGTCAAATCCAAGCCTGGAAGGAAAGAAGCCTTTTTAAAGAACAGGATCGTATCCGCCGGAATGGAAGGGGTGGCATTTCAAAATACGGCGAACTCCAAGGTATAAACCTTTCATCAAGCCATATTTTCTTAATGCATCAATTTGGTAATGGGAACAGGAGGGATAAAATCGGCAGACAGGAGGGAGTAAAGGAGAAATCCACCGCTGATAAAAGATTATAAACAAAATGGGCAATTGAATCATCTTTGATTATTTATTTTAGATGGCTAAATAATTTATGAATGGAGGTGATGATTTCTTCTTTAAGTAAAGAAAAAGATTTGTTGATTGACCCGGCCCTTGGAACGACCAGAAAATCAACCGGAAATTCAAAATTTAACTCCTGATTAAAAAGAATCTCTTTAAAAATTCTTTTTATGCGATTGCGTTCTACCGCGCCACCGCACTTTTTTCCGACAATAACCCCGGCCCGCCCGAAAGAAAAATTATTTTGTTTAAAAATAAGGTCAAAATGTTCTTTTTTTACCCTCTTTCCGCCGGTAAATAAATTTTGAATTTCCGTATTATTTATTATTTTTTTGTTTTTTATTAAACGGTTAACTTTTTTCTTCCTTTATCTCTTCTTCTTTTAATCACTCTTCGTCCGTCGGTGGTAGACATTCTCTTTAAAAATCCATGGGTTCTTTTTCTTTTTATATTACTTGGCTGACCAAGTGTATTTGCAAGCTGTGACATTGTTTAATATCCTTTTAAAAAAGATTAAATGTTTTACCTGTTCTGTTTCCAAAAACATCTAAAATAGGGGGTTTTTTGTTTAAAGTCAAGTTTAAAATGTTTTTTAAAATAAAAGAAACTTTAAGCGGATGGAGGTTGGTAAAATGATTATTTATATTTATTGTTTATTTTTATAAAGAATAAATAGTAGAAGTAGTAGGTGTGATGAAATGTGTGGAAAAGGGGGTAAGTCCTTTAAATCAAAGAGAATTCATTTATGATAAAACAGGGGATTAAATTCTGAAATTAAATATTAACTGTTTATCCATTTTTTATAAAAATGAAATGCCTTGTAAAATCATTTTAAGTTTGTTATAGTTTAAATGTTTTTAAGACAAAAAACACTGTAAGTTGTTGAATTAATTAATGTTTTTTGTTTAATGTAAAATAGGGTTAAAAATAAAATATCCTTAAAAAATAACGATAAAAAAGTTATTAACAGTTGTTAATAACTCTGTTGGTAACTTGAAAACTTC
>JBGPKT010000055.1:0-15272 GCA_041486115.1 Nitrospiria bacterium
AACGCTGATTACAAGCGGCGCAAGCAGCGGCGGGTCAGCGACCGGCTCTTCTGCGACCAGCGGCGTGACCACGATTAGCGCCAAGCTGGAACTGGTCGTCACCCCGCATATTACGCCCGACCATCAGATTTTGATGCATATTAAAACCGAAAAAAAGGAGCCTGATTACAGCCGGCAGATACAGAATATTCCACCCTTGAATACTCGGTCAGCCGAAACAGATCTTTTAGTCAAAGATGGGACGACAGTCGCCATCGGAGGAATATTGACGAAAAATGAATCGGTCAGTGAGAATGGTATTCCCTTTTTGTCAGATATTCCGATTTTAGGATGGTTCTTTAAGAAACAGGTCAAAGGGGATCAGCAGACTGAATTGATTATTTTTATCACTCCATCGGAATTTAATGCGGAAACTACGGCTAAAAAGGAGTAGTTTTTAAAGTCCAGAAATTGTTCAAAACTGACGTTTTTTGTCATCTTCTCTCTTGAGTCGTAAGAAAGTATTAAATATATCATTTTAAATCAAATACTTATATAAGACTAGAAAGGGTATGATCTTTGCTTATTATAAGGTCAAAGCGAGAGGATTGTTCTGTTAATGAATTGCTAAAACAAGCAGGTCCGGTATTTTTTAAAACTTGACTTTATAAAATTCAGTGTGGTAAGGTCTGCTCCGTTTGTTTGATTGAAGCCAAAGAAGATAAGCTACGTTGTGGAATCACTCCGCAGAGCGAGCTTGGATGGGAGGATAGAAAAATGGAAAAAAAACATGAAGAATCATATACCATCATGGTGCTTCCCAATCCGGCATCCAAGACATACCGGTTTTGTGTTACAAAAAAGACATTGAAAAGGATTATCGGGATTTCTTCTTGTGGAGTCCTTTTATTGTTATTTTTCCTCTTTCAATATTTTTATCTAATCGGCGAGACCTGGGAATTGAATTCTCTCCAGAAGGAAGCTGTTTCCCAGAAGCTTCAGATCCAGATGTTTGCCAGCCGAATTGACGATTTAAAAAAGCAGATGATCCGATTAAAGGAGCTTGATGCCAAACTCCGGGTCATTGCCGATGTCGGCCCTTCTAAAGTGAATACCGAATTTTTTGGAATGGGAGGGGCGGAGGCCGCGAGCCCGATTGAAAATTTAATCGAAAATAAAGAAAACCCGTCAGGTATGGTCAAAAAAATGGAGCAGGATATTTCTTTGCTTCAGACCGTTTCGGTCCAGCAGGAGGCAAGTTTTCAGGAGTTAAGAGATGTGATGAAAGAACATCAGTCGGTATGGACCTCAACTCCGTCTGTCTGGCCGGTGAAAGGTTGGCTGACTTCCGGTTTTGGCAACCGCGTTTCTCCTTTTACGGGGATGGTGTCGCTTCATAAAGGAATTGATATTGCCGCGAAATCGGAGACCCCGATTACCGCTCCGGCATCCGGAATTGTCCGTTACGAGGGGTATGACAGCGGTTTTGGCCGCGAGATCAGGATCGATCATGGCTACGGAATGGAGACCATTTACGGACATCTGGCCAAATCGGCGATCAAAGTCGGCCAGCGAGTCAAAAGAGGCGATGTCATCGGTTATGTGGGAAGCACCGGGCTTTCAACCGGCCCGCATCTCCATTATGAAATCCATGTGAATTCGGTTCCGATTAATCCGCTTAAATATATCATAAATTAAAGGGATTGCCCCGATGATCAGGGTAAGTGTTTAAAAGCCCGGAGGAATGATCCTCCGGGCTTTTTTTTGATTAAAAATGGATTTCAAAAATAGTTTTTTAATAAAAATTATGTTATATTTCATAAAATTATAGATTCTTCGCTTTGCTCAGAATGACAAAACATCATGACCGGCGCGCCACTTGTCACCCTGAGCGTAGCGAAGGGTCTCGAAGTAAGGACTTTAAATGTTTGGAATTTTAAAAAAAATCATTAAAAGTAAAAATGACCGCGAATTGAAGCGGATGTGGCCGGTCGTCCATCAAATCAACGCGCTGGAGCCGGAGATTTCGGCGCTTTCGGATTCCGGGCTTCAGGCCAGGACCCCGGAGCTGAAAAAAAGGCTGTCAGAAGGAGCCTCCCTGGAGCAGATTCTCCCAGAGGCGTTCGCGGTGGTGCGGGAGGCCTCAAAAAGAGTTTTGGGAATGCGCCATTTTGACGTTCAGCTCCTGGGCGGGCTTGCCCTCCACGAAGGGAAAATCTCAGAAATGAAAACAGGGGAAGGAAAGACGCTGGTGGCAACCCTCCCTGTCTATTTGAATGCATTGGCCGGAAAAGGGGTCCATGTCATCACCGTAAACGATTATCTGGCGAAAAGAGATAGCCAGTGGATGGGGCAGGTCTATCGCTTTTTGGGGCTGACGACAGGGTTGATCCAGCATGATCTCGAAGATGGCGAACGGCAGGTTGCCTATGGATCCGACGTGACCTACGGCACCAATAATGAGTTCGGGTTTGATTATTTAAGAGACAACATGAAATTTGACGTGGCCCATTTTGTTCAGAGGCCGCTTCATTATGGGATTGTCGATGAAGTCGACTCCATTTTAATTGATGAAGCGAGAACACCGTTGATTATTTCGGGTCCCTCCGAAGAGTCGACCGACCTTTATTACAGGGTCGACAAGGTGATTCCTTTTTTGAAGTCCGAGGTGGATTATACGGTTGAAGAAAAAACAAAAACGGCGGCGCTGACCGACGAGGGGAACATAAAAGTCGAGCGATCTCTCGGCATCCAAAACCTCTATGATTTATCGAACCTTTCACTTGTCCATCATGTCCAGCAGGCGCTCCGGGCCCATGTCCTTTTTAAAAGAGATGTCGATTATGTGGTGAAAGAAGGAGAAGTCCTCATTGTGGATGAATTTACCGGCCGGCTGATGCCGGGCCGGCGGTGGAGCGACGGGCTCCATCAGGCGATCGAAGCCAAAGAAGGAGTAAAAATCGCCAGCGAAAACCAGACCCTGGCCACCATTACCTTTCAGAACTATTTCAGAATGTACAAAAAACTGGGGGGAATGACAGGAACGGCCGATACCGAAGCCGCCGAGTTTAACAAGATTTACAATTTAGATGTTGTGGTGATACCTTCCAACCGGCCGATGGTCCGGATCGATTATCCCGATGTCATTTACCGGACCGAAGCCGAAAAATTTAAAGCGATTGCCGAAGAGATTGAAGCCCTGAATCAAACCGGACAGCCGGTTTTAGTCGGGACCATCTCCATTGAAAAGTCAGAAAGACTGAGTGCGCTTCTCAAAAAAAAAGGGGTCAAACACTCTGTCTTAAACGCTAAATATCATGAAAAAGAGGCGGAGATTATCGCCCAGGCGGGGAGAAAAAACGGGGTGACCATAGCGACCAACATGGCCGGCCGTGGAACAGACATTTTATTGGGCGGGAATCCCGATTTTGTTTTTAAAAAGGAATTTGAGAAACATGAAGATCCCTCGCCTGAAGAGATTGAAAAAAGGTCCCGGCAATTAAAAGCGGAATCCGAAAAGGAAAAACAGGAAGTGATTGAACTGGGAGGACTCCATATCCTCGGGACCGAAAGGCATGAGAGCCGCCGGATTGATAATCAGCTCAGAGGCCGTTCGGGGAGACAGGGCGATCCGGGGTCGTCCAGATTTTTTCTCTCCCTTCAGGACGACCTCCTCCGGATTTTTGGCTCGGACCGGATATCGGGAATTATGGGGCGGCTCGGGATGGAAGAGGGGATCCCCATTGAAGCGGGGATCGTCACCCGCGCCATCGAAAACGCGCAGAAAAAAGTCGAAGCGCACCATTTCGATATCCGAAAACAGCTTTTGGAATATGACGATGTGATGAATAAGCAGAGAGAAGTGATTTATGAGCAGCGGATCCAGGTCTTAAAGGGCGAAACGTTAAAAGAAGACCTGTTTGATCTCGTGGACGAACTCGCCGAGGGGCTGTTAAACGATTACTGCAATCCGGAAGTTTACACCGAAGAGTGGGATTTAAAAGGGCTTTCCGAAGCGCTTCAGAGGCAATTTGCCGTTTCGATCGATTTTGAAAAAGAAGGTCTGGCCGATGCGGGGCGTGAGGCTTTAAAAAAGGCGATCCGGGAAAAAGTCGACCGGGCTTACGAAGAAAAAGAGAAGGAGGCCGGCTCCGATATCCTGCTCCGGATCCAGAAGCAGATCATGTTGACAGCGATTGATACGCACTGGAAAGACCATCTTCTTGGCATGGACCACCTGAAGGAAGGGATAGGCCTGCGCGGTTACGGGCAAAAAGATCCTCTGGTGGAGTATAAAAAAGAGGGGTTTGAAATGTTTTCTGCCATGATCGACCGGGTCAAACAGGATATGGCCGCTCATTTTTTAAAAGTGAAGTTTAGAAACGAAGCCATTCCGGCGAGGCCGGCCCCTTTTATGGCCCCCCAAAAAATGATTTTGAATCGCGGAGAAGAAAGCGCTCCCCGGCCCGTTCAAAGAGACCCGGGCAAGGTCGGACGGAATGAAGATTGTCCGTGCGGAAGCGGGAAAAAATACAAGAAATGCCATGGCCAATAACAAACCGGCCCTGAAGACGGTCGAGCTTAAAGAAGAAATCAAACGGCTGAAGGGGGAAATGCGACAAAGGGAGCGGGAGCTTTCTTTTTTCATCAATGCCGGAAAACTTCTTACCTCCTCCCTCGAATTTAAAAAAACTGTTAAAACCATCCTGGAACAGGCCCACCTCCTTGTGAGGGGAGAGGTCTGGACGCTTCTCCTTTGGGATGAAAGCTCCAAAGAGTTGTATTTTGAAATGACCAATGGGAAGCTAAAAAAAACCTTTAAGCCCTTTACAGTTAAACCGGGTCGAGGAGTCCCGGGGACCGTAGTCAAAACCGGCCTTTCAATTCTGATTCCCGATGTCAGGGAGAATTTAAAATATTCCACGGAGATTGAACAGCGGATCATTACCCGTCTCAGAAGCATCCTGGCCGTTCCGGTGGTGAATAAAAAGAAGACCATCGGCGTCCTTGAGATGATGAATAAAGAAGATGGGACCCCGTTTGATGCCAAAGACCTCGGCCTTCTTTTGACGCTGGTCGACCAGGCCTCGATTGCCATCGAACGCTCGCGGATGTATCAGACGATGTCTGAGCTGGTGGTGACAGATGACCTGACCAAGCTTTTTAATTTCCGTTATCTCGAGCAAACGCTCGACAGTGAACTTCGGAGAAGCCAGCGGTATAAGTCAGAAATCAGCCTCGTTTTTCTCGACATCGACCATTTTAAAGAGGTGAATGATGCGCATGGGCATCAGGCGGGGAGCCAAGTGTTAATCGAGTTGGGGAAGGTGCTCATCGACAGTTTAAGAGATGTCGATATTATCGCCCGCTATGGCGGTGATGAATTTGTCGTCGTGCTTCCTGAAACAAGCGTCGAAACCACCCATCATATCGTCAAACGTCTTCAGAAACATATACGGGAATTCAAATTCTTAAAGAAAAAAGGGTTGAAAATCAAATTAACGGTCAGTTTTGGAATTGCCGGTTATCCTGTTCATGCCAAAAACAAAGAAGATCTTCTCAAGGCTTCCGATCATGCCATGTATATCGCCAAAAACTCGGGAAGGGACCGGATTTTTGTTTCGGGAGAAATTGCCGAGAGAGGCTCTTTTAAAAAAACGGTTTAAAGACAGCGATCAAAGAGGAGCCTCCGAGCTGGCCTTGGAAGCGCTTTCACAGCGGACATAAGTTTTTTAAGAACCGGCTCTGCCGGTGGAGGGGACGCACGTTGGCACGAGAAAGTGCCAACAAGCCTGTGCGCGGGTGCGAGACAGTGAGCACCCCGGATCGACGTAAGCCCCTTTAAAAGTGAATTCCGAAATCGAGGTAATAATGGATAGTTCTTTCGCTTGGAATGAGTGGATTGACGGGATAGGCCAGTTTGACCGCCACGCTGGTCGGGTAAGCGCCAAAAAGATCAAACTCCAGATTAACCCCCCCTCCAAAATCGGATTTGTATTGATGATATAAAAAAAGGTTTCGCTCTTCCGAGGCGTTTCCCGTGTCGAGAAAGAGCTCTCCCTGAAGCGTATTGAGGAGATAAAGGCCGAACAGAGTCTGATCCAGGTCGTAGTAAAGAGGAAAGACATAGTCGAGGGAGAAAACGCTCAGATTCGAACCGGAGAGAGATGTTGCCGTGTAACCGCGAAGCCCTCCTCCCGCTCCTGCTAGTAAAGGTGAAGCTAAAGGCCCGCTCGATTCCGCCAGCCGGGTTTTAAATAAGAGAGCATGATAAGGGGACCAGCGGCGGACTTCGCTTGTGGAATCAAAATAGATTCGACCTTTAAAAGGACGCTCGGGCCCGGTAAACTGTTGGTTATATTCAAAGGTCAGACCGTAGACGAGATACCCAATTTGATAGGTCATCCCCATGCTCCCCCTGGTTTCATCTTCCTGCCCCGGGATGGTGACTGTTTCCCCCTTGAAATTCCCCCCCACGCTCTGGGTAACCCCATGTTCTCCTTCGGTTTTTGGAAAATAATGATAGAAATCCCCCCGGAGCCCTTTTGCCGCTTCAAGCCTGTAATAATACAAACCAAAAGTATTATTATTGTCATACATTCTTTTAAATGATCCTCCAAACTCCAATTGTGGAGTGTGTGTTTGAAGATCGAGGCCCCCGCTGAACTTATCGAGCAGGAATTTCCATTGATGAGGGGCCCGGTTGTCAAACCGGTCTGGATCGTTGGTCAGCCGTTCGGGGTCGAGTTCGATCGCTTTGATCGGATAGGGGCTTTTAAACATAAAGGTTTCAGCCGGTTCGCCGGCCAGCCGGGTTATGTCAAGATGAGAATTGTCCTTTAAAGTCGCTCGGACGGTCAAAGGTTCTACCCCCTCTCCTTTTTGACGGACAGACACGGTTGTCTGATGAATATTTCCGGCCGACTCGTCCTGAACCGACACGATTCCGTAGTCGGGCTCCGGATACGTATTCAACCATTGCCGGTAAAACCATTTCAGGTCCTGATGAGCGAGCAACTCGCTTAATTCAATAAATGACGGATGTTCACTATTTCTGGCCCTCTTCAGATAATCCTCGATAATTTCGAGTGCCTTATCTTTCCCCAGCAGGTTTTGAAGTTTGAAAAGGATCCCTGCCCCTTCGGTCCGGGGGGTATTATAAAGGCGTACCCGTTCCCGGAAAGGGAACGGTTTTCCCTCTTTCAGGAAAACCGCTCTAAAGGCCGGGTTGGGGGTATAAAGAATTTCATCCACAATCGGAAAGAAAGCAAACGGTTTTAAAAATTTGTCAACCCCTTCGAGAGAGTGATGGAGCTCCTTATAGAGAAAGGCCTGGCTGGTATAATCCGACAGCATTTCAATGACCCAGTCCTCCGCCCAGGGGATTTGAGATCTCCAAAGATAGGCATAGATCCCATGGAGAAGCCTCGCATCATGGTAGGTTTTTAGCATAGGGAGGATTTTGTATGTCACATGGCTGACCAGAAGGACCCCTTTTCCCTCGGAATATAAATCTTCATAAAGAAAGGCTTCTGCCAGCCTAAAAATGGCGATGTTGGACGGGCCGTACTCTTTTTCAAAAAACGCCAGGGCTTGATCGACTGTTTTAACCACTTTTTTCGCGAAAGATTTATCCTTTTTAAAATAGGAATAATAGATGATATGCGACGACGAAACGGCAATCATGTCGGTATAACGTGTTGAAAAGATCAGAGAGATAAATTCGCTTTCTTTTGAATCGAAATGCAAGAATTTATAATAGTTCAAAAGGGTCTTGGTGACCAGATCCCCCGAATGGTTTAATTCATATTCTACGGGGTAGCGGATGTCGACGCTGAAATCCGCTTTGGGAGGGGCTCTTTTAATCTGCCAGGCGTTTTCGGCAAAGTCGGGGAGATAAGGATGCCACCCCCCTTCGAGCGTGATGACCGATTTAAAATAGCCAAAGGCCCCCAGTCTTTCCGGAATGGTCGTTGTAAAGTCAAGTGTCAGCGTGGTAAATTGGCCGGGTGAAAGAGGCTCTTTTAATACGACCTGGCAGATGACTTTTTTTCCCAGATCGGCGTCGGGACACCGGACATCAAGCCAACGCTTTTCTGAATCGAGCGCCTGCGTGATCTCCATGTGACCCGGTGAAAAGGGTTTGGGAAAGGACTTCTTAAAGATCGAATCGGGAAGCGATTTTGGGGGGGTCAGATACCGGTTCGGATAAAGCATAAAGGGGACTTCGGCCAGGGGTTCTGAAGAAGGGTTGGTAAATGAAACGTCGATACGCCCTTGAATGGATGGGGATCCATTTTCCGGGGTTTCCAGAGAGGCATGAATATCGTATTTGATCGGCAGATGTTCACCGGCAGGATATAAATGGGATGCATAGAGGCGGTTTTCAGCCGAGAAGAATAAAAAGAGGAAAAGAGAAAAAACTGTTTTAAGAGGCATATGATTATGAGAGCTAGATCGGTTGGAAGTCCATTTCATGATAGAGCAAAATACCATCATTTATTCAAAAAATAAAATAAAATGATTTCCGGCAACCGGTCCCTTATTCAAAAAATAACGGCAAAAATTTCCGAGGAGGGTCCCATTTCATTCAAGACCTTTATGGAAATGGCTCTTTATGAGCCTGAAGGGGGATATTATTCCTCCCCGGAGGAGCCGTTTGGAGCCGAAGGAGATTTTTACACCAGCCCCGATGTCCATCCCCTGTTCAGCCAGATGGTCGGAAGGCAGCTGGCCCAGATGGCTGGAACCCTCCGGGATACCTCCCGCTTTGTTCTGGTCGAAGGAGGTCCGGGTAACGGACAGATGGCCTTGCAGCTTCTCCGGATGCTCCAAAAAAGCGAACCAGAATTGTTTCATCGATTAACTTATTATATGGTCGAGAGATCGCCTGTCCTGATCGAGAGACAGAAGGCGCTTTTTCAATCGGCGCCCGAATTTTATCATAAAATTAGATGGGCGGATTCCTTAAAAGAGCTTCCCCCGATCGAAGGGTGCATCTTTTCCAATGAATTAATGGATGCCTTTCCGGTTCATCGGGTCGTCTGGAAGGGGAGGCTTCATGAAATTTACGTCGGTTTTGAAGGCGGCCAGTTTACCGAAATCCTTCTCCCCCCCTCTCCTGAAATAGAACTTTATTTTAAGGCCTTTCCGGCCAGCTGGATCGAAGGGCAGGAGGCGGAAGTGAACTTGAAAGCTCTTTCATGGCTGAAGGAGGCGGGTCGACAATTAAAAAAAGGGTTTGTCTTGACTATTGACTACGGGTACCTTTCGGATGAGATCTTCTCGATAAAAAGAAAAAAGGGGACTCTGTTGTGTTACCGGAATCATCAGGCCGGGACCGACCCATATCAATGGATCGGGGAGCAGGACATGACCGCTCATATTAATTTTTCGGCCCTTTACCAGGCCGGCCTTGAAGAAAACCTCTTGCCTCTGGGGCTTGCAGAACAGGCCCAATTTTTAATCGGGTTGGGGATCCTTGACGAGATGGAGGGGCATCTCCGGAAGGTCGGCGATCCGCTGAGAGACCCTGAATTCCGGGCGATGAAACATCTCATTCACCCGGAAGGGCTCGGGGCAGTTTTTAAGGTGTTCATTCAGCAGAAAGGGGTCGGCGAGGCGGTGCTGGACGGTTTGAAATTTGCTATAAAATCTCCTTTTCCGTAATTTCACTTGACATTATTGACAGGTTTTAATAGGATTTTTTCCCTGTCTCTAAAATAAATAAAGACGAGGTTTAAATATGCCGGAAAGTTTTTTACCCGTTCAGTATCTGCCTATTTTGATTTTTATTTTCGTCGCCATCGCCTTTGGAGGGGTTAGCCTTCTAGCCGGTATCCTCGTCAGGCCGCGCGCCCCTTATAAAGAAAAACTCCTTCCTTATGAAAGCGGTTCCGAACCCTTTTCCAACGCCAGAATATCTTTCCCTTTCCGTTATTATGTCATAGCCATGTTGTTTGTTATTTTTGATGTTGAGACGATTTTCTTTTTCCCCTGGGCAGTGGTCTTAAAAAAAATCGGGATCCTCAGTTTAATTGAAATGATTATATTTGTGGCGATCCTGCTGGTGGGATATTTTTACGCCTGGAAAAAAGGAGCGTTGGAATGGGATTAATGGACCGGCAGTTTGAAACCAATATTATTACCGCGCGGATGGACTTTGTGGTGAACTGGGCCAGAAAATCTTCTTTATGGCCGATGACGTTCGGACTGGCCTGCTGCGCCATTGAGATGATCGCCTCCGTTTCGTCCCGGTATGATATGGACCGCTACGGAGCCGGCGTTTTCAGGGCCACTCCCCGCCAGTCTGATTTAATGATTGTTGCCGGCACAGTCTGCCGGAAAATGGCGCCGGTCATACGAAGGATTTACGATCAAATGCCGGAACCCCGGTATGTGATTTCAATGGGATCCTGTGCCACGTCGGGAAACATTTATAACAGTTACAGCGTGGTTCAGGGCGTCGATCAAATCGTTCCTGTCGATGTTTATGTTCCCGGGTGCCCTCCCAGGCCGGAGGCTCTTTTTGACGGGATCTTGAAGCTGCAGGAAAAAATCATGCAGGAAAAAGTTTTTACGCGATAAACGCTATTGGCAAGGCAGGCGTTTCAATGAAACGCCGATTAATAATCCTGGCCATTCCGGTCTTTGGATCGGTCGCGGACAAATCGTTCCGCGCAAGCGATCCATAGGTCGGAGAGAAGGGGCAAGTTTGTATCCGGAACCAAGGACAATTCAAGAAGCGTTTCCGCAAATCGTCATCAACACGAAAATCGAGTTTGGCGAACTGACCCTTTTTATTGAAAACGGAGGAATTCTCCCGCTCTGCCGTTTTTTGCACGACGATCCCGGGATGAAGTTTGACCATATTACCGATATCGGCTCGCTCGATTTTCCCGAAGATGAAGAGCGGTTTGAGATTTTTTACCAGTTTTATTCTATTCCAAAGAACCACCGGATCCGGGTGAAAGCCAGAGTCTCCGAAGAAGCCTGTGCGATCGACTCGGTCACCTCGATCTGGAAAGGGGCAAACTTCATGGAGCGTGAAGTTTACGACATGATGGGAATTCGGTTCAACAACCACCCCGATTTAAGGCGGATCATGATGCCGGAAGATTTTGACGGGTATCCTCTTCGGAAAGACTTTCCGACGGAGGGGAGAGGATGGAGGAGCACGTTCGAATTCCTCCCCAACACGTAAAGTTTCTAAAAAAGGCCGTATAAGATGACGATGAAGGGTGACAACATCTCCAAACAGGTCGCCGTCGGCGGGGGCGAAGCCGCGACCCCCCACGAAGTCAAGCCGATTCTCCGCCGTGAAGAGTTCCTGCTCAATATGGGGCCTCAGCATCCGAGCACGCATGGCGTGCTCCGGGTCGTTCTCGATCTTGAGGGGGAGCGGATCGTGAAAGCGACGCCCGACCTGGGATATCTTCACCGGGGAGTTGAAAAACTGGCCGAGCTGGAAACCTACAACCAAATCATTCCTCTGACTGACCGGCTCGATTATGTCTGCTCCATGACCAACAACTACGCTTTTGTCCGTTCCGTTGAAAAACTTCTGGGGCTTAAGGTTCCGGAGCGGGCAGAATATATCCTGACTCTTGTGGCGGAGATGATGAGAATTTCCGGCCATCTTTTCTGGCTCGGCACGCAGGCGCTGGATGTCGGCGCCATGACCGTATTTTTCTTTACTTTCCGCGAACGGGAAGAGATTCTCGATATGTTCGAGGAATTATGCGGCGCCCGTTTAACCATGACCTATTACCGGATCGGGGGCCTTGACCGCGACCTGACGCCCGGAATTATCGACCGACTTAAAAAATTCATTAAAGAATTTCCTAAAAAGATTAAAGAGTATAATACGCTTCTGGAAACAAACCGGATCTGGCTGGCCCGGACAAAAGATGTCGCCGTCATTTCGGGGGAAGATGCCGTTAATTTTGGATTGACCGGCCCAACCCTGCGGGGTTCGGGAGTCAATTACGACATCAGAAAATCGGAGCCGTACGGCGTCTATGACCGGCTCGATTGGGAAGTCCCGCTCGGAAAGAACGGCGACACCTACGACCGGTACTGGATCAGGGTCCAGGAGATGACGCAATCTGCCAGGATGATCGGGCAGATCCTTGAAAAAATTCCCCCCGGGCCTTTTCTGGCAGACCATCCGATGGTGGTCCTTCCTAAAAAAGATCTGGTGATGGCCGATATGGAGAGTCTGATTCATCATTTCCTTGTCGCCTCAAAAGGATTTGACGCCCCAAAAGGAGAAGTCTATTGCGGGACAGAAGTACCGAAAGGAGAACTCGGATTTTATATTTACAGCACCGGGGGGAACAGGCCTTACCGGCTCAAAATCCGCCCCCCTTCTTTTATCCATATGGGGGCTTTTGATTATATGGCGCGGGGCTATATGATTTCCGACATTATTACGATCTTCGGGACATACGATATTGTGATGGGAGAATGCGACAGATAAATGATCTCTGAGACGGCAAAAAAACAGATCGGCGAGACGGTCAGCCACTATCCGGAGGATCAAAAACGGTCGGCCCTTTTACCGGTCCTTCATATCGTCCAAAATGAAAATGACGGCCATCTGACCGAAGCGTTGATGAAAGAGGTCGCGGAAATCCTCGAGATCTCTCCCCTTCAGGTTTTCGAAGTGGTAACCTTTTATACGATGTATAACCGGAAACCGGTGGGGAAATATCATATCCAGGTCTGCCGGACCCTCCCCTGCGCCTTGATGGGAGCCGAAAAACTGGTCTCTTATCTTGAAGAAAAACTGGGGATCGAATCCGGGGAGACGACTCCAGACCGCCTCTTTACCCTTACCGAGGTGGAATGCCTCGCCTCCTGCGGGACCGCGCCGATGATGCAGGTTAACGACGACTACCACGAAAGTTTAAATAAAACGAAAGTAGACCAGATATTAGATCATTTAAAGAAAAAGGCGAAATAAGCCCAAATGGAGAAAATTCTCTTTAAAAATATGTCGCTCCCAGGATTTACCGCCGACCTGTCATCTTATCTCAAGGCGGGGGGATATCAAGCGCTCGAAAAAACATTAAAAGAGATCCAACCCGACCAACTGATTGAAATGGTCAAAAAATCAGGGCTGAGAGGGCGGGGGGGCGCGGGATTCCCCACGGGGACCAAATGGAGTTTTATTCCTAAAAACCCGAACCTGATCAAATATCTCTGCTGCAATGCCGACGAAGGGGAGCCGGGGACGTTTAAAGATAGGCAGTTAATGGAAAAAGACCCCCATCAGCTGATCGAGGGAATGATTATATCCTGTTACGCCATCGGCGCCCATATTGCCTATATCTATATAAGGGGGGAACTGGTTCATGCCACGCGGATCCTTGAAAAAGCGATCGCGGAGGCGAAAACCAAAGGGTTTCTGGGAAAAAACATTTTAAACAGTGGTTTTGATATTGAGATTTATGTCCACCGGGGGGCGGGTGCCTATATTTGCGGAGAAGAGACCGCTCTCCTGGAGTCGCTGGTGGGAAAACGGGGAAAGCCGAGGTTTAAGCCTCCCTTTCCGGCAAATTACGGCCTTTATGGAAAACCGACGGTGATCAACAATGTTGAAACCCTGAGCAATATTCCACATATTGTGATGCATGGCGGGGAATGGTATGCGGGTATCGGCGCGGGAAAGAGCACCGGCACAAGATTATTTTCATTGAGCGGGCATGTTAAAAAACCGGGGAATTACGAAGTCCCCCTGGGACAAACCTTCCGGCATCTGATTTTTGACCTGGGGGGAGGGATGCTCAATGATAAAAAGCTCAAGGCGATTATTCCAGGCGGCGCTTCCGCTTCGGTCTTCACCGAAGAGCATCTTGATGTCAAACTCGATTTCGAAGCGGTGGCGGCGGCCGGGTCGATGCTTGGTTCCGGAGCGGTGACGGTCATGGACGAAGAGACCTGCATGGTCTGGTCTACCCTGAATCTCATGCATTTTTTTGCCCATGAATCGTGCGGAAAATGCACCCCTTGCCGTGAAGGTGCCCCCTGGCTTTATAAGATTATCCACCGGATCGAGCATGGCGAAGGGAAAATGGAAGACCTCGGCCTCCTGACCGATCTTTGCGGGAATATCGCCGGAAAAACGGTCTGTGCGTTCGGAGAGGCCGAAGTGGCCCCGATTCTCGGGACGATCAAATATTTCAGGAAAGAATATGAGTATCATATTCGCGAGAAAAAATGCCCGATTCACAGGTCTGAAAGGCTTGCAACCATAGGGTTCCCGGGATAAGGGAACACAGGGGTAAAAATGTCGACAAACAGCCAGACTAAAAAAATAATTTCTTTAAAGATCAACGGGCAGGATGTCCAGGTAGAGGAAGGGACCTACGTCATCGCTGCGGCGAAAAAAGCGGGGATCGAAGTCCCCCATTTTTGCTATCACCCCCAGCTCGATCCCGATGCCAATTGCCGGATGTGCCTGATCGAGATAGAAAAGAACCCGAAGCTTCAAACTTCCTGCAGCATGCCGGTGGCAGAGGGGATGGTCGTTCAGACCCATTCGCCGAACGTCCTCAAAGCAAGAAACGGGGTGATCGAGTTTATTCTTTCGAATCATCCGCTCGATTGCCCGATATGCGACAAAGGGGGGGAATGCCACCTTCAGGATTTAAGCCACGAATACAGCAAGACGGGGCGATACACTGAAGAAAAACGGGTTTTCAAAAAAGAATATTTCGGCGGTTTTATAGAAAAAGAGATGAACCGATGCGTGTCATGTCTCCGCTGTGTCAGGTATTGCGATGAAGTGATGGAGGTCCGGGCCCTCGGTTCGATCGAACGGGGAGTGAATTCGGAAATTGCCGCTTTTGGCAGAAAGGAGCTTGACTGCGTCTTTTGCGGGGGATGCGTCCAGATCTGCCCCGTCGGAGCTCTGACCAGCCGTTTTTCCATGTATCAGTTCCGCCCCTGGGAATTGAAAAAGACAGAAACCGTCTGCCAGCATTGTGCGGACGGCTGCCAGATCACCCTTGAAACTTTTGACAAAGCGGTCATGAGGGTCACCTCCGAATGGGGGGTCGGGAGGAACGAAGGGAACCTCTGCGTCAAAGGTTTTTACGGCTACCAGTATATTGATCATAAAGAAAGATTGTCCTCCCCGCTTGTCAAGGTTGAAAAAAAACTGATCCCCCTTTTATGGGATGAAGCGCTCGACCTGGCCGCGAAAAAAATCAACGACATCAAATCAAAGCATGGAAGCGAATCCATCGCGGGGTTCATTTCGGCCCGGTGCACCAATGAAGATATCT
>JBGPKT010000056.1:0-15263 GCA_041486115.1 Nitrospiria bacterium
CGTCGCGGTGAGAAGCGGTCCGGGAACCTGTCCATTGAACGCCCACTGGGTGATAAAGACATCTCCAACGACGTTCCACTTGATCTGTTCAATCGTCAGGTTATATTCCACAAGTTTCCCCGTCGACTTAAACGAAATATTCTCCGCCGGCCATTTTCCGTTCAAGAGGTCGGGAGGGAGACTGTAACTGTTGATGGGCGGGTCCTTGATATAGTTTTGCCGATCCGGGTAAGGCTGTTTATGGGTCTTGACAATCGGGTCTGTTGCGGCCAGCGCCAGACTCCATCCAAGAGCCAGAATGCCGATCAGCATGATCGCAAACGCTCCTAATTTTTTGGTCTTCATAACGTGTTCCTCCGTGCGGTTGGTATTTTTGTTGGTATTTTTTGCTTCTGATGTTTGATTCATTTTCCATCATTGATTCTTTCAATATTTCGCATCACCTCTTTTTTTCTTTGTAAAACGGCGAGGAAGCCACACGCTCTTCCTCTCTGGCCTGTTCTTTAATCAGAGGAAGGATCGTCTCTTTCAAATAACGCCGCCGCCCTCCAATCGTTTGGATGGCGGGAAGTCTTCCCTGCCGGGCCCACCGGCTGATACTGCTTGGCGACACTTCCAGCAGTTTGGCTACCTCGGCGCGAGTGAGATATCGGAGATATCGGACAGGTTCCTTCGGCGACTTTTTTTTTGGGGAGTTATTCATCCGCAAAACCTCCACAATAAATATCTGATGAACTGAATGAGCGCTTATGCACCTTAGCCTCTTATGCTTCACTGTTATAACTAAGAATCAGAATGAACACAATACGATGAATGCCGTATTTTGCTAAAGCAACCGGCGTATTTTTAAATGAACATTTCCTCCATCGGCACCCCGGGAGAGGGTTTTTCAGTGGTCGCGCCTGTTCCCGCGATGGTTGAAATAATGCCGGTTTCAAGATCCACCTTCCGGATCCGGTGGTTGCCTGAATCCGCGATATAAAGCGCTCCCCGGCCGTCCAACGCAAGGCCCGAAGGAGAATTCAGCCGGGCATCGGCCGCCGGCCCGCCGTCTCCTCCAAAACCGGTCTCTCCATTTCCCGCAATCGTGGTCATCATTCCGGTTTCTGAATCGACCCGCCTGATCCGGTGATTGCCATGATCCGCGATATAAAGATTCCCTTTTCGATCAAGAACCAGCGCGGCCGGTTCAAAGAGTTGAGCTTCCCGGGCCGGTCCGTCATCCCCCCCGTACCCTGCCGTTTCGGTTCCTGCCACAATGGTAATCCACCCCATCCCTGTCGCGGGATCCATTTTTTTAGGGTCCATTTTCTTCACCCTGCCGAGATGACTGTCGGCCCAGTAGATCTGCCCGTCCGGACCCATCGCAATCCCCAGGGGAGACCTCAGATAAACGGGAATACCCCGTTGGTCCAGCTCTTTCGGATCCCCTCCGGCAACCGTCATCATCCGGCCATCTTTACCCACCCGGCGAATGGCGCTATGGCGCGTATCCGCGATATAAAGATTTCCTTCGGGATCCAGTTCAACGCTTCGCGGCGCCGAAAGCCCCGCCAAAATCGCGGGACCGCCATCTCCCAGAGGTTCTGTTTTTCCGTTCCCGGCCACCGTCGTGATGATTCCGGCGGCGGCATCCACCTTCCGGATCCGGTGATTTCCGGCATCCGCGACATAAAGATTTCCAGCCGCGTCAACCGTCAGGGTATGTGGAAAGAAAAATTGAGCCTGCAGGGCCCGTTTCCCATCTCCCGCGAAACCCCGCGTTCCGTTCCCGGCAACCGTCGTAATCACCTTTGTCTGAGAATCGATCTTCCGTATCCGGTCGTTGCTGGAGTCCGCGATATAAAGATTTCCTTTTTGATCCAGTGCTATCCCCCTTGGATTATTCAGCCGGGCTTCCGCGGCCGGCCCTCCATCTCCTCCGTAATCCCCCGTCCCTTTGGAACGGGGAGGCTCCGGCAGAGCGGCGGCATAAAGAACCTGGCCAAAGATCAGAAGAACCGCAAATCCGGCACAATATCCTTTTAATTTCATACAACCAAACTCCTAATGCACATGAGGCCCTTCCTGGGATGTCATCGCCTTGATTTTGTCAGCCAGCTTATCTCCAAGATCGTGATCCAGGCCGGTCAGCAGACCATGCTCCTCGTGCGCTCTGGCGATCTTTCCCGCGTAGATATAGGCCACTCCGAGGTTATAATGCGCCTGGGGATCTTTTGGGTGTATCCGGATGACCTCCTGGAACTGGTCAATGGCCAGTTTGTTATAGTCGGTAAAATCACCCTTCGAGACCAGAGCTCCCGCGGGAAGGCTCCCATCCGAATCGACGCCGCTCCCGCGAAGCGCCTTTTTTCCATAAAGAACACCGAGGTCGTAGTGCGCCTGCGCGTTTTCCGGGTCTATTTTGACCGCCTCCTCGAACACCTTGATGCCGTTGTTCAGGTCATTCTTTTTTGCAAGAATACTCCCCAGGATCATACGGGCCCCAATATCCCCGGGGCGGATACGGATGACTTCGCTTAACTCTTTGATGGAAAAATCATCCTCTTTCCTGTCCGCGTAAATCCCCGCCAGGAAAAGATGGGCATCCGCATCATCCGGCCGCGCTGTCACCACCTCTATGATCTCGTGGGTCGCCTCTTCCTCCATCCCTTTTTCGTGATAGAGCAAGCCGAGATTGTAATGAGCCTCTGCCTGCGCCGGTTTTATCCGAACGGTTTCCTTAAATTGCGCAATAGCCATATCCGGAGCATTCTGCTCGACATAAAGGACTCCCAGTTTAAAATGAGCCACCGCGTCATCCGGATTCGCCTTGATGGCCAGAAGAAGCGTGCCGATTTCACGGATGGAAGCATCACTCGCCGCGTCAACCGGGGGAGTGAACAGGTAAAGGGTTAGAAACAGGAAGAGAAAAGTAAAGAAATGTTTAATCATCGGGATCCCCTCATCTCACGGACGCGGTTATTGTAGGAGTCGACAATCAACAGACGGCGATGGTTGTCAAACGCCAACGCTGATGGAAAGGCAAACGCCGCCTCAGCCGCGGGACCCTCTTCGCCGTTAAAACCGCGCGTTCCCGTCCCCGCGACGGTCGTGACGATGCCGGTTTTCGCGTCAACACGACGGATACGGTCGTTGTTAATGTCAGCAATGTAAATATTACCGGCGGGATCCACCGCCAGGCCTCCCGGCTGGGCAAAACAGGCCTCTTTCGCGGGTCCGCCGTCGCCGCAATATCCTTTCTTCGTTTTATTGGCTTCCTGGCCGGCCGCTATGGTGAGCTTCCGCGTGTGAATGTTCACCTTTTTAACCCGCTCCAGATAAGAATCGGAAACGTAAATATTTCCCTTTCCGTCGTACACCACGGCGTAAGGGTTGACAAGAAATCCGGCGACCGTGGGAACTTGTCCGTCCGCCCCCCGCTTAAGGCCGGGAGGGGTGCCACCGATTAACACGGAAATCACGCCGGTTTTTGCGTTAACCATCCGAATGCTCCCATTCTCGGAGTCCGCGATATAGATATTCCCATGCTCGTCGACCGCCACACCGGTTGGAAAAGAGAGGAGCGCGCTTAAGGCCGGACCTCCATCTCCGGCATAACCCCGCATTCCGATTCCCGCAACCGTGGTGATGATTCCTGTCCTGGCGTCTACCTTCCGAATCCGCTGGTTACGGGCATCGGCAATAAAAAGATTTCCCTTTTTATCAATCGCGAGACCGACGGGAAAAGCAAGACTCGCCTTGACCGCGGGGCCTCCATCCCCTTTATGGTCCCGGGCGCCGTCACCCGCCACCGTTGTAATAATGCCTGTTTTGGCATCCACCTTCCGCACACGGTTGTTTGAGGCGTCGGAGATGTAAATGTTTCCCTGCGGATCCACCACAACCCCCCTCGGGTTATGGATGCTTGCCTTCGTCGCCGGACCTCCATCTCCGCTAAAGCCATCTTTTCCATTTCCCGCAATGGTTGAAATGGTCCCTTTTTCGATTGACGCCTCGGCTGAGGTCCAGGGTTTAATCAATGCCATATGGAAAAATTGAACGGCCAAAAAAATGAAAAATATTTTTTTTACTTTTAATTCCTGGAGCATGATTTTCTCCTTCCTAATGAATATGAGCAAAACTTATCCGGAAAATATTGGCCTCCGTCGGCGTTTCGGTCGACTCTCCCGCCGGAGTGACAAGGGTCACCAGCCGGAGCCCGAGAGGGGCGTGACCCATAATGGTAATCTCTACCGTGGCGAGCGATCCTTCCTTATTCACCAGGGGCGGATTACCGACTTCGATCCCGATCGGAGGCGAAAACCGAACCTCCTGAAGTCCCTTAAGATGCTTTCCTTTAATGGTGATCGTAAACTTCATATCCGACGGCCCCCAGTTGGGGGATATGGCCTCGATCTCCGGAACGAGGAAATTCTCACCCGCCGGTTTGGCGCCTTCACCGCCATAACTATGCAGCGCTGAAATTTCTTCCTGTGCCAAAATAAGCGCGAAGGCTAAAAAGATACGGATCCACATAGCGTTTCCCTTGTATATGACATGCGACTAAAAGTTGGTCTTGCTCTTTATGGACGCTATGCTACTTTGGAAATGAGGGGAAACACAATCGGGCAAATGCCTGATTTTTACTCAGGCATTTGACGTAGGGGATTTGGTTGAGGGACGTGGATGTTCTGCAGGATAAGAGGGGAAAAAATTCTGCTGAAAGGCTAGGGCTACAGCCTCCAGCTTGCTATGGACCTGAAGTTTTTCAAGAATGTTCTGGATATGGGTCCGCACGGTGCGGTGGCTGATGCAGAGTTTATCCGCAATATCCTTACTCGTCCAGCATTGGGCGATCAGCCTGAGAATCTCGATCTCCCGCGTCGTCAGAGACGAGATCTGGGTTGGCGAAGAAACCGGGGGAGGGCTCGATTTCTGACCGGTTATTCCCAGTGTCGACAAAACCCGTGAGGTGACCTCTTCAACGATCTCTCCGTTTCCAGCCTTGCCGGGGGAGGGAACCGGCCGAAACAAATGGACAATAATCGGACCTTTCTGCTTTGGACTCGGAACCAGCAGGATGCTGACATTCAGCCATATCTGATGGCCGGTTTTGGTCGTCATCTGAATATCATAATTTTTAATCAGGCAGCCTTTTTTAGCTATCGTGGCCACTGAACAACCCGCAAAGCAGAAGAGGTTACCTGCCGGATCTTTGCCGGGGAGTACTTCATAGCAGAATTTTCCCAGCACCTCGTCGGGAGTAAAACCAAGAGTCTCCTGGGCCGCCTTGTTCCAAAGGATAAACCGGCACTCGGAATCAATCGCAAACACGCCGTCAGCCGTATTGGAGAGTAACTTCAACATATCCGTCATACAGAGCGTCCCCGGACCCATAAGATTCCAAAAGAGGAGACATTATCACAAAATATCAGGATATTCACAATACAGCAAATGTCGTATAGCAAATGCGGTATTTTAACCATCTGGCACCCAATCCGGGATTCCACTATCATCCGAACCAAATCTTACTCTAAGAAATTATTTTTGATTCTTTTCAGTAACTTACAAATTTGCAACTAACAGTAATAAACCACAAAATATCCAATATCCAATCTAAGACCAAGACATAAATTTCTTGTCAGCAGTTAACAACATATTAATTTTGTTTGTATTTCTTCACCCCAAACAATTATTTCTATCCAAACAGGTATTCCTTAGAGTAAGATTTGGTTCGGATGATAGTGGAACCCCATGATGCGGCATGCGAAGATCGAGACGACCATGGTGTATGTCAAACAGTGGAACCGGGTGAAACAGGCAGCGGAGCTGCATATCAAGCAGATATGATTGGTAATTTTTAGGAGAATACTACAATTGTGCGGGCGGTGACACGTTTGTGCAATTCGGGCCTATAAGATCTCGAAAAAAGATCCAACCAATATTTTATTTATTATATCTTCACTCTTTTTTAAAACAAAAGCTTGATTTCATGATCCCGGGAGAAGCTTTTGCCTTAATTGTTTTGGAGTCAAGAATCTCTCTGCTTAGATCTGGTCACAGATGTCCGATTGTTATTTTGGCCCATTTCCAAATTAACGTCGATTAATGCGGGGTGGAATGCAAAGACTCGGTTCCTTCCCAGGGATTTAGCTTCATAAAGCGCCAGATCAGCCCGATGAAGAAAATCATCTGGAGTCGGCCGCGGAGTTTCAGCGGGACATAAGGTATGTACCCCGAAGCTGCAGGTCAGGGAAGAGCCCTCTGGAAGAAGTTTGGCTTCGGCTGCTGAGGACCTTAGCCGTTCCGCGAGGTTCTCTGCTCCGGCGAGATCAGTATCGGCCATCAGAATTAACATCTCATCGCCCCCAAACCGGCAAAAGATATCGTAACGTCTGATCATCGATCCGAACAAGAGTGCCAGTTCTTTGAGAACCATATCACCGGTCAAATGTCCAAAGCGGTCATTGATTTCCTTAAAATGATCAAGATCAAATAAGATCATCGATAGGGGACGGTCCAGGCGAAAGGCTCGGTCCATCTCAATGGCCAAAATTTCATTTAAATAACGGCGGTTATACAATCCGGTTCCAGGATCCCGGATGGAAAGCGTTTTAATCTGTTCAAAGGCTTGCTGTTTTTGAATGGCAATGGTCGCCTGAACGGCTAAAAGTTTAAGACCGTCAATGACAACTGGAGAAAAGGACCGCGGTTTAAAATCATCCACATATAGAATTCCCACAGGCCCCTGATCTGAAACTAAGGGAATGGCAATGAGCGAACGGATCCCTTCTTTCAGGAGGATCGGGTTGTTAAACGCGGGATGATCAGCGATATTTGGCACCTCCACAGGAGTCTTTTGCTGGAGGATATGTTCTGTGAGGCCTCCAGCCCGAACTTTGTAGCGGTTCGACAGATAAAATTCCGACGTAAACCCTTTGGCGGAAACAAGAAAGAGCTCCTTTCGATCCGGTTTGTAAATGGATAAAGACCCTGCCGGCATTCCGGCAATCTGTATTCCCCCTCCGACGATGGCATCGAAAATCTGATTTGAGGTTTTAGAAAGGGAGATGGCCAGACTGATTTCAGAAAGAATTCTCTGCTCATCACATTTGATCTGCGTTTGCAGTTCTTTTTGTTCCAGTTGTCTGAACATTTTAAAGAAAAGGAGGGTGCTTTCACCGCTGACGAGGTTGAAAGAACGATTGGGAAGATTTAACAATCGTTCCTTTATTTTGGAATCTCCGGTTAAATCGAAAACAATGTCAGGCGTTTGGGACTGAAGGGCCTCAATGGCATCTCCTGTGAATACAGGAATATTGGCCACCGCTGCCATCACCAGTCCGGGGGCATCGGGATTCAGGTCAGCCATCCCGGTGATCTTAACCTCTTCAAATTGTATCAGCCGGTCTAAAATTTCAGACCCGCCGCGACCCGCCCCGATGATAAATGCGTTAACCATATTTTAACAATTATAGCCCTTAATATTTTCCTGTCAATTCAATCCCTCTCCTAAAAAGGCCCAGATTCACGAACGTGGGGTGTAACTTCATATAGGGGTAAAAAGTACCATAGACTCTGGGCTTTTAAATGGTCCTTTTTATGGGTCATACTCCACTTTTCGGGGGAAGTGCAAAAAACCGCAATATGGAGATGGTAAAATGCCGGGGTTTAGCCGGAATGACCTGAAGAGAGATTCTTCATCATCAGTATCATCAAACGTTGTTCTATTGGGAGGTCAGATCCAATGACAGCTCCGTTTTTTTTTCCGGAAATATCGTTACCTCTTTCTCTTTTCCGGGGAGTCCTTCGTGCCAGACCTTGATCTTGTATTTGCCGGGAGGGATACCGGAGATTCTGTAATTTCCTTCACTGTCGGTTACGGCGGAATAAGGGTTGTCTGTTACAACCACCCATCCTTGCATGAACTTATGAGCATCACATTTCACCTTGACGAGTCCTTTTTGGGTAAACGATCTTCTGATGTTTTTCCCGTCGGAAGGCATGGCAACATTGAGAAGAGAAATATCTTCCATGTAAATGTGAGTGTTATGGAGTACCGGGTCTAAATTCCTTATTTCATAGGAATTCCCCACCATGCCTGCCTGAACATGAGGGACAAAGTGGCAATGACGGTTTTCAATGACGAGGTCAGATAAAACAGATTTCTTCCCACGCTGGATATTTTCAATACTGATCACGACATTTGCCAGACCTTGATTTTTCGGATTAACAAGGTAGGTTTCCTCTTCTACCGTTGAACCGCAAAATTCAGGGTTATTCGATACCCGGTGGAAAGGAGTGGAAGGAGGTTCTCCCTTGAATTGAATAGTTCCAAAAAGCTCTCCTCCCTGGGTAATAGGAACAACTTCATAGGCGAAAAGATTCGACTGAGCTCCACACACAATCAGGAGAGAGAACCACATCCATAACTTTAACCGTTTCATCATTATCCCCTTTTATCAGAAATGAAAACCAGCCCCTGCGGATTACAGATGAACTGTCGGGTAGCCGGGGTCTATTACCAACCCCCAGCCCTTAAGAACTGTACGTGAGAATTTCCCCTCATCCGGCTCAAGCCTTTCTAAACTCCCGTTTTGCTGACAGATTTGCTTTTTCTTCCCTTAGTGAGGTTCTTCAAGCAATCTTGTAGTGAAAGACCCTGTGAAAGTCTGCTCTGCTTTCGCATGGGATACAATCCCTGTCCGTTCCATTACAGAACAGCCTTCGCTTTTTAAAACTTCGAGATCATATAATCGACTCCTTTTTGAAGGGAATCACGCCATTTCTTTTTAAGATCAGGAGTAAACTGGGGGTCTATTTCTGACAATACTTTTATAAATGAGTTCAACCAGATTGAATACATATCAACCGAAATATTCATTTTTCCCCGGCTGTGAAGTTCACCTAGCCGAGTCATTGCCATCTGGCCTATCGCGTTGCCCTCCGCGTAATTTAAAAGGACAAAAATACTGTGAGTTAACAAATCTTTTTGCCGGTTAAAATCAGTATGCTTAAACATAGGGAGAATCCTTGAATCAGACTTAAGAAAAACCTCATAAAATTTTTCCGCAAAGTTTTTTGAAACTCTTTCCCAGCTTTTCTTGACTTCTTTCACGTAAAACCTCCCTGTATAAAAATGGAAAAATAAGAACTTGTGTTGAGTTACTATTTAGCAAGATTAATCTCGATCCAATTGTCAATCAAATTGGGGTCATGACCCCAATATCTGCATCAGTCATTCTTTTTGCCTCCTTTTTTTAAGCCTTTATTGGATTATAAGGTCTGCCCGCTTTGGGCTCTTTGAAAAGGTAGCTGAAATTGTGGAAGCGTCAATAGGGCAATCGCATGATTTTTAATCATGTGTTTTCGGTAGAGAGTTCAGAAGAAGAAAGTGCTTATTGGGGAATTAATATCAACAGGAACTTGCGTTATGCTTTACTGGTTCGAAGGGGAGGATTGGGATGAGGTTTTGATGAAAGGCCATGGCCACAGCCTCTACCTTGCTGTGAACCTGGAGTTTTTTCAGGATGTGCTGGATGTGGGTCCCCACCGTGGCATGGCTGATAAAAAGCCTGGCTGCGATCTCTTTTGTCCCTAAGCATTGGGTCATCAGCGTCAGGACTTCAATTTCCCGCCGGCTTAGGAGAGATCCCTTTGGAGTTGGATTAGCCGGATTCGTCTCATTGTCCTGGCCTTTAATATTCAATGCCTCCAGCACCCTGGAGGCAACCCGTTCAACAAGGCCTTCGACTCCCTCCGGACCCGATACCGGCCTGAACTGATGGATAAGGATGGGGCTCTTCTGATTTGGGGTTGGAATCAGCACGATACTGATATTGAGCCATATCTTCTGTCCAGCTTTTGTGGTCATCCGAACGGTATAATTTTTAACCAGACGCCCCTCTTTGGCCATACTCACAATTGAACATCCTTTAAAGCAGAAAGAATTACCTGCCGTGTCTTCACCGGGAAGTATTTCAAAGCAGAACTTCCCGCGGACCTCCTCTGCTGAAAATCCAAGGACCTCCTGGGCCGCCTTATTCCACAAAATAATTCGGCATTCGGAATCGATGGCAAAGACACCATCCGCCGTATTGGAAACCCATTTCAGCACGTCTCTCATGGCAACCTCTTATCTTTGATAAAAACAGTTTCCATTCAAGTAATTATATCCGATAAAGGAAATTTGTCACTCGCACTTTTCCAATTAAAACAATAAAAAGCCTGGCAATCCGGGGGGTTAGTTTGGAAAATCAGAAGAGGTCAATATTCCATTTTGAATGAAGGACCCAGGACGAAGGGATTGAGGAATTTAGATTTGCTTTTTTCCCGCTTTAGGCTTTCTTTGAGCTGATCTTGTAATAGGCCGATGAGGATTGCTCCGGCGTGATTTAGAAAGACTGAGAGCATCTCAAACCCGGGGGTAACTCGAAAGCCAAGGGATATTGGGTGTAGGCAACCCCTTGATTTTAAACAAATCTTATTTTTTACCAGCGGAAAATAACCTAGTGACCCCCGGGTTTGAGATGGTCTCTTCATCGATGGGAATTGGTCTTGCGATGCCAAAAAATACGGAGAGCTGTTGTATGAGGCCATGGAGATTCTCATTCCGCCGCTTTAACTGGCATGGACCGGTTTGAGAACCTCCGGCCGGTTATTTTTCGGGGAATTGATTAAACTTCTGACTCAAGCAATGGAAGGGCTGACTTTTCCTTTTGAGTAAACAAAGGGTACTTTTATTCCAATTTTTTATTGTCTCTGATATGATTCCGGAAAAAAATATGACAGCCAGTTTGCCATAGTTTTTAAAGCCATTCGAGAATTAATGGTTCCTCCGAAAAGCAAACAACGAGTCATTGGATTTAAAACCAAGAAAAAATAAAAGGTTCTATTTCGTTAATCCGGCTAAAATTAAAAAGTTGGTGAAAAGTTTAGAGCCGGTTTTAAATAACTCGTTCTGGAGAAAACGATAGTCATTTTCCAGCTCGGATTGTGAAAGACCGGCTAAATCCGGATCTTCCTTCCTCCATGACTCGAAGAGCTCTTCTGTCAGTTCCAGATGGCCCTGAATTCCGTAAGCCAGGGGACCGGCCTTGACAATCTGGTTCTGGCAATATTTCCCTGTTCCAAGAAGAGTCATTTGCCGCGTCAGCCGGACGGTTTCCCCATGAAGCTGAAAAATGTTAAAAAAGGTTTCCAAACCTTCGCAGAGAGGGTCGGTTTTTCCTTGAGGGGTCAGGTTGACCTCGAAAAATATCTTTTCCGGATCGCGGAACCCAATCTCCTTCACGGGATTTTTCACGACTGCTCCACCCCCTGCTTTTACAAGGAGTTGTAATCCAAGGCAAATTCCAATATAAGGGATTTGAGAAGAGAGGGCTTCCTGTATCCGGGTCAAAGCGTTTTGAATCTTTTTATTGTTATCATTGGCGCTATCCGGTCCCCCCAGGACGATGAGAGCGATAAAATCTTTCGGCGGAGGGAAATTTTCTTCCCGTTCAAGGTCAATGATTTCAAACGGGATTAAAAATCTCTTTAAAAGAACCTCAATAATTCCCGGACCTTCTCTGGTACAATTTTTAACAATCAGAACAGGATTCATATCGGTTTTTTCTGCTTTCTTTAATCACAATCGGAGGATTTTAAAAATCTCCCGAAAAGTTATCGTATGACCTGGAAAAATGACCAACATGGCGTACAACCCACATATAGAAGAAAGCGCAACAGCTTACTCCGATCCGGTGAAGGTTATTTTTGGCTAAAGGTCGGTTCCGGTTTCTTCCGCTTTTTCGGATAGCCTTCGCTCCTTGCCTGCTTCGTGTTTTTTCTTCTTCTTTCGCGAGTTCCTCAAGGGAATAAACGTTCATAGGAGAACACCTTTTGAAATGCTTTAGGTAAAGCTCCTCGATGTACTCACCCAGCGGCAGGTTCCAGGATTCCTGTTCATGGTTAGCAAGCTTACCGAACTTCTTGGGGTTCATTCCAAGCTCTCGAGCCATCTGAATTTGAGGATGGGAGAGATGAAATTTCTTTCTGGCTTCAATCCAGATCAGGTATTTGAGGGGGAGGTTCTTATTCATGGCCGCCTTATGAAGTTATTCCCAACGTTATCTATTTCATAGAGAGGGAGGTTACCAAGATCGTTCAGTCCCCTTTTCCATGACGTCTGCCTCAATAAAACAGTGTCGTAAATCGGCGGCACCTTCGATTTCTCCAAGAAGGCGATAGATGGTTTCGTCCAGGTCAGCGTCATCTTCATAAGGAATAATTAATTCATACCTGCAATCGCCTAACTTTTTCATGCTGTAATTACTGAGATAATATCGCTCAATGTTTTCAAGCGACCGTTTTTTCCCACGAACAAAGCTGCTGTTATTCTCCACACACAGCCACAATATTACAGTGGTAGTCTTTTCGGTCTGATGATTTAATGCTGGAATACCGCTTCCCTCATTGTGGGGTATTTCGCTCTTCAGGGAAGGTAAATCCACAGAGTAATGTGCTGTCACAGACATTATTTTATTTTTGAGATCAAAAGACATTCTACTCCATAACTTCGGCCGTACAATACCACTCCGCATCCATGTAGATCCCCTTTACGCCCTCGATTACCGTGACGAGATCCTCCGGTTTTACATTCCCGTCGTGAATCACGATCACGTGCCCCTTGATGCTCTTTAAATCTACACTCTTAACACCCTTTACGGCCATTAAGACCTCCGTGATTTTCTCGGGATAAGATTCGCAGGAATGGCCCCCCAGCATCAGTACAACCTTTTGGTCTGATGCCTTTGCCTGACCCATCCAAAACACCATGGTCAATATTGATATGATCATGAACAATCGTAATTTACCCATTGTCTACTCCATTTCCTGTTTTTTAATGTTTTATTTCTTGGGTATAATTTCATAAGAGGACAAAAAGTACCACAGGACTACGGCCCATGCGCGCAGATAATGAGTCTTTTGGTTGGGATCGCCCCCCTGATTACTACTCACAAAACGGATGGCTAATTTACTCAAATTCTTTTATTTCCCCATAATCTTTTTGATCTGAGTTAAATTTTCTTGGCTGTATATTCTCCAGTTTCTCCAATCCCGGCCGAGAGTTGAAATGAGGCCCTCTTTTTCCCATCGAAACAAGGTCGTTTTAGAAATATCAAACATCCGGCAGATCTCAGCCGTTTTAAACGTTTTATGATTGTTTTTTTGGGTTTTTCTTTCCAAAATTTTTCCTTTTTCCCCAGAGTTAAACGCTAAATCCGGGCCAGCTGGGTGTGGCTTGGTTGTCACTTGGGGACTTGAATGTCCCCGGATTGGATTCCGGATGCCAAATCTTCAAGAATTTGGGCAAAATGAAGAAATCCAAAATTCTGCCGGCCGAGCTCGTTAAACTCTTCCGGTGTGGTGGTATCCATAAATTTTTTGAATCCTGGCATGTAATCGTGCATCTCCCTGAGAATCTCAACGACATCCCCGTCTGCCTTGAGTATTTTTTTGACTTTTTGGTCGATCATTGAAACGATTTGAAGTTGCTCGGTTGAAAAGACAATAGGTGGCTTGCCGGACTGTTGATCTGATTTTCTATTCCCCTCCGGTGGATCCATGCCTGGTACAACTCTTTTCCCTTCAATGACCTCAAACGCCAGGTCCAAATCGTCTTTAGCCAGAATAGTATCGATCGTTCCTTTCTTTAACTCTTCGGCCAGAGACAAAATGTTGTTCAAAAGTTCACGGTCTTTTTCCAGTTGTTTCCCTAAACGATTTAATTCTTTTAAAGTCTCCTGCGGGAGAGCGAGCTTTTTCCACCGGACTATTTGTTCTTCATATACTTTATGAAAATCTCTTTGTTCGCCATAGATCTTGAAAACTCGTCCAATGGTATAATCATCGAGTACATGGGTTTTGGGTTTGGCTTCCAGAATTGTATTATAATGATCCTCGTTGTCTTTCACCCCCTGATCAATTAAATTCCCGATAAAGGGTAAATAACTGATGTCTTTCCACTCTGGTCCTAGATTGTCAGCCATACCCGCGCCTCCATTTCGGAAAAAGCTTCTCTTTTACAATAAGTTTTCAAGATGAAAGGAAGTAAAGAGAGAAAGCCCGTTTCACCTATTTAGAGGGTTTAACCCTTAAATGGGATTAAACCCGATAGAGCAAAGAAACTGGAAAACGGAATATCTTTAATCAAATAGAGCCTTTTTCTTTTTCGAGGATCCCTCAAAGTGCTTTATTTCGGCCTCAATCTCTCTAAGGGCTCTTTTCAGTGCCCTTTCCCTCTCTGATAAGCTGGACAAAATCATTTTGGAAAGCTCTTTCCGGTCCTTGGCCTGGAAATTCCAGGATGGGTCATTCCGGGCTAATGACATCTCTTCTTGATTAATCTGGCGGGCCTGAACCAACAGAAATTCAATAAAGTGATTCAGATCGGAAATCCCGACAGAAGATGAATTAGGGTCTGCCATCAACTGGACCGAAACCCAAAGCATTTCTAATTTTGCCAAATCCTTTTCCTTATAGGAATCGACCACCTCGGACCAAAGCTCCCGTGCCGGCTTATTCGACTCCATCCCGGTGTCCGGATGAAGGAGTCGAGCCATCTGTCGATAAAGTGTTCGAATCTTTTGTTCTTTTTCTAATTTTTGTATCCGCTCAAAGGCTGTTTCCTTCCGATAATAGCCTGACCGGCTCCCCCCATTCCGATGGGACTCAAATCCATGAATAAATCGCTCGAAAAGTTCCTCCTCGCTAAAAGCTTCTTTCTCAGGGTCTTTATCAAAAATAAAATCAGGCTCCTGGTCGTCAGGATCATCCAAATCCATTTCCAATTGATCCTCTTCGTATTCCTGAAGAGCCAATCGATAAGCCATCGTGGAGGAGAGATCTTCCTCAAAATAGAGTTGTTCGATGCGATCAAGGAGCATGCCGCGCTCTTCGATCTGGCGATTGAGTTTTTCAAGGGACTCATATTTTTCCCTGGTAATACTGGCCACCCAGCTGTAATAGGCCGGGCGAACCATCGTCAGGTGATTAATTAATTCCTGTTTTGTTCTTATCAATTTGTTCTGCGCGGATTTTAATTTAGAGAGGACCTTTTTCCGGATAGGCTGTTGATCAACGACGAGAAGGGCTTTTGCACTAGCGTTTCCCGGGAAAGTAGGTTTATGGCTTTTTTTTGAGATTCGGGGTTTCATTTCGATTTGAGAATAATGATTTCTCAGGGGAAAAACAACAGAAAATCATTGACCTGTTTCCCTTTATTGACCCGGTTTTCC
>JBGPKT010000057.1:0-15246 GCA_041486115.1 Nitrospiria bacterium
CATTAATGGAATAATTCCCTCCGGATCCTGAATAGAGGGGGTCCGGGGATAAGAGATGGCCAGAATATTTTGGCCTTCGCCTGAAAAAGTTTCCCAGAGCGATTCGGTAATAAACGGCATAAAAGGGTGAAGGAGGAGGAGAATCTCCCTGAAAGTCGAGACCATGATCTGCCGGGTGGAGGCGGCCTGTGAATTGCTTGCGCGGAACGATTTTTCCGCGGCCGGTTCAGAGACCGAAAAGACCGGTTTGACAAACTCAAGGTACCAGTCGCAATACTCATGCCAGGTGAAATGATAAATCGCGTTTGCCGCTTCGTCAAAACGGAACTGTTCGAGCGACCGGTTGACCTGGATCATGCACTCCCGGAGTTTTAATGAAATCCATTGGTCGGGGAGGGTCTCCGGGACCGGTTTTGAAACGCCCGGACGGGGCTCCTCTTTTAAATTCATCAAAATAAAACGCGCGGCGTTCCATAACTTATTGCAAAAGTTCCGGTATCCCGCAAAACGCTCTTCTTCAAGGAGAATATCTCTCCCGGGGGCCGCCATGGCCGCGAGGGTAAACCGGAAGGCATCTGTTCCATACCGGTCCATCAAAGCCAGAGGGTCGACGACATTCCCTTTTGATTTGCTCATTTTTTGCCCTTCGGCATCCCGGACCAGGGCATGGATATAGACCTGCTTAAACGGGACATCCCCCATGAATTTCAACCCCATCATGATCATTCTGGCGACCCAGAAAAAAACAATATCGAAGGCGGTCACCAAAACCGAAGTGGGGTAGAATGTTTTTAATTCTTTGGTTTTATCGGGCCATCCCAGGGTTGAGAATGGCCAGAGGGAGGAGGAGAACCAGGTATCCAGGACATCGGGCTCCTGGAGAAACTCGCTTCCATTGCACTTTTCACAATGAGCCGGTTTGACGACGCTGACGACCGGCGATAGAGATTTAAATAAGAAGGGAGAGCCGCTTTTCCTTAACTCCGGGTGGCAGTCGAGGCAATACCAGGCCGGAATCCGGTGCCCCCACCAGAGCTGTCTCGAAATGCACCAGTCTTTAATATTTTCCATCCAGGCGAAATAAGACTTTTCCCACGATTTCGGGCTGAACTCGATTTTTCCCGTCCGGACGGCCTCAATCGCCGGTACCGCCAGGGGGGATATCCGGACATACCACTGGCTTGAAAGAAAAGGTTCGACGATCGTGTGGCACCGGTAACATTTTCCGACCGCATGAAGGTGTTTTTTCACTTCAGCCAGATAGCCCTCTTCTTTTAACCGGGCGACCACTTTTTTCCTCGCCGAGATAATGTCGCTGCCTCCAAAATCCCCTGTCCGGCGATTTGAAACCAGGGTCCCTTCCGGATTAAAGATATTTTCAATCGGGAGCTGATGCCGGAGGCCCATTTCATAATCATTAAAATCATGTCCGGGAGTAACTTTGACCGCCCCGGATCCGAATTCTTTATCAACGGCCGGATCGGCAATAACCGGGATATGCTCTTTCGTTAATGGAAGAAGCACTTTTTTTCCGATAAAGGCCTGATAGCGGGGATCTTCGGGGTGGACCGCCACAGCGGTGTCTCCCAACAAGGTTTCGGGGCGGGTGGTGGCGACCTGGAGAGTTTTCTCAGGATGATCGGCGAGCGGATAGTTAATATAATAAAGCGCGCCTTCAGTCTCTTCATAAATGACTTCGATATCCGAAAGGGCCGTTTGGCACCGGACGCACCAGTTAATCAGCCGTTCGCTCCGGTAGATCAACCCTTCGCGGTAAAGCCTGATAAAAACTTCTTCTACCGCGCGGGATAATCCTTCGTCCATGGTGAACCGTTCAAGATCCCAGTCGCACGAACAGCCGAGCCGTTTTAATTGATGGATGATGGTGCCGCCCGAATGCGCTTTCCATTCCCATACTTTTTGAATAAATCCTTCGCGTCCTAAATCTTCTTTTTTCTTTTTATCTTTGGCGAGTTGTTTTTCGACGACATTTTGGGTGGCAATGCCGGCATGGTCTGTTCCCGGCACCCATAACACGTTGAGCCCTTTCATTCGGTTCCACCGCGCGAGAATATCCTGAAGCGTATTGTTTAACGCATGCCCCATGTGAAGGACCCCGGTAATATTGGGGGGAGGGATGACCATTGAAAAAGGGGGCGCGGAAGAATGAGGATCGGATAGGAAAAACCCGCGCTCAAGCCATCTCTGGTATTGCTGAGGTTCGGACTCTTTAAATTCGTAGGCTTTTGAAAGTTCTTTCGGCATAAGAGAAAAATTCTAACAAAAAATCATCGCATCTGTAAAGTTAGTTTACTTTCCCGAGATCAGAGATAGGAAGTTGTCATTGCGAGCGAAGCGAAGCAATCTCGCCATTTTGAACTGAGATCGCCACGCACCCTATGGGTACTCGCGATGACAGGCAAAACAAGGAGTTACAAATCCTATCTCTGTTTTAGGGACTCTCATGCCTCATAACAGGGAGGGGCAGCGTGGGTGATTTTAAACTGGTTTTTATACCATTTGAGCCACTTTTTTTCTCCGGCGGTGAGCAAAGCCGGGTCGATAAGGCGGTCATCCAGTGGAGAAAAGGTAAGGGGGACAACCATCAGCCAGCCGGGGTATTTCGGGTGGTCAATGACCGTGCAGAGGTTCTCAATCCGGACTCCTCCGAACTCAGGGAGATAGAGTCCCGGTTCAATTGAAAAAACATGCCCTTTGTCAAGAACATCACTCCCGAAAGGGCTGAGTCTCGGGGGGGATTCATGTACGTTAATGCCGACGCCATGCCCTGTCCCATGGTTGTAATTGTAACCCGCTTTCCATATTGGGGCCCGGACAAGGGTATCAATCACCGCGCCCGAAGTCCCCTTTGGGAAGCTCGCCTCCATTCCGGCAACGGCCCCTTTCAGGACGAGCGTGAAGAACTTCCGCTGTTCGTCTGTCCCTTTTGTTTTACTCCCCCCTGCGAGAAAAGTCCGGGTCAGGTCTGTCGCGTATCCCCCTTCGTAATAGGCGCCGGTATCAAGGAGCATCAGCTCTCCATTTAAGATAATCCGGTCCGGATCGGGGGTGGAGTAGTGGATGACCGCCCCGTTTTTTCCCGCCGCGCTGATAATATGAAACGAAAGCGCAATCGCTCCCGATTGTTTGAAAAGTTTTGCCACCCGCTCCGCAAATTGGCCTTCGGTGATTTTTTCTCCCGCGGCGACTTTTCTACAAAGCCATTGTTTGGCCCGGTGGACCACCTGATCGGCCCGCTCAAACGCCTTCATCATGTGAGCCAGTTCCTCAGGTGTTTTGACCGCTTTCATTTTTGCGATCGGAGAAGAGAGGAGGACGGGATTCAACCCATGAGAAATAAGGGTCAGCCGGATCGATTCGGTCGTCGTGGAGGGGTCATAACCGGCCGCCGCTGTTTTCGGCATTTTTGCGACGAGCTTTTCCCATTGATCCATTTCTATAAAGGTTAATTCTTTTTCTACAATTTGACCGGTCCGGTCTTTGGATCGACCGATCCACAGGTCGGACCGCTCCGGTTTGGGAAGCGCCACATAACATTGATCGGGCGTGACGATGAGCAGGCTTTTAAAGGTTGTCTGATAGGCGATTTCATTCCCTCGGAGATTGGTCAAGTAGGCGATTTCATCCAGCGTCTGAACAATCCAGAGATGAATCCCATGACTTTTCATGATATCCCGCAAATGGCCCAGTTTCTGATCGACGGTCAGCCCGGTGAGAGAAAGGGAGACCTGCCAGATTTTTCCGGTTTTTTCTTTTACGGGTCCACGGACCGTTTCTACGATAGAAGGGAGAAGAGGAACCCACTCGACGTTTAATTTTTCGGTCCCCTCTTTTAAGCGTTTAAAGGCTTCTATGCTGAACCGGTCGGGTTCAAAGCCTATCCGTGCGCCTGATTTCGGGAAAAGATCGTTCCGGTCTTTGGATCGGCCGATCCACAGGTCGGATATTTTTTGAATCAGCGATTTGTCGAGCGAGGTTCCCAGGGGGACTCTAACGGCTTCGAAGATTTTGGGATCGGCCTGCTGGTCGGCCTGGAGATAATATCGCCCGTCGACAAATAAAAAAGCTTTATCCCAGGTAATGAACAGTTCCCCGGCGCTTCCTGTAAACCCCGAGAGCCAGGCTCTCGTGCTTTCATTTTCGGGGACATATTCGTTCAGATACCGGTCGGTCCCTCTGACAATGAGCCCTGAGAGGTTTTTCTCTGCCATCCGGATTCGGACAAGATGAATTCGTTCCGCGTAATCCGGTTTTTGACTGCTCTCCATGAGGACTCCTGAATTTATTTTGAATCGAAAAATATTTTAGAATTTAATTGTAAGGACGGGGGGAATGCGTGTCAATTAAAATGAAAATTATTCAGTTTTTTCGGTGATCTTTTTAATCGCTTCTCTAACCGATTGTTCGGCAATATGAGGAACGACTTCCCAAAGGACTTTTTCAATCATTGCGGCAAGCGCCTCTTTTTTCAAAGCCTGTTCGGCCAAATGGGGAACGACTTCCCATACGACCTTCTCAATCACATCTTTGGCGGCCTGACGGATATCCTCCGGAAGCGGGCCTGGAATGGTTAAAACCGGGGCCGGTTTTCCATTTTGCGAGCCTATTTGTTCCGCCGGAGCAGGGACGGCAGCAGGAAAAGGAAGCGGGTTAACCGTGTCCAGGGTCGTGTTGCCCGGATCAAAAAGTGTTCCGGTCTTCGGCTCGCTTGCGCGGAACGATTTGTCCGCGACCGGTCCGAAGGTCGGATCTGAAGGGCTTGATACGACGGTTGCATCCGGCAGAGGGGACTCTTCCATCATCTGACTCAAACCGGCGATCTGGGTTTCTTCGAAAGAAGGAGATGAAATGACCTCAGAGAATGGGGAAACCTCGTCCTGAGACCACCCCAGAATATCCTCAATTTTGACTGTCTCTTCCTGAGTAGCCTGAGGCAAAGATGCCTGTTCGACGAATGTCCGCTCATCGATCTCATCCATCGTTTCCGGGTTGTCAAGGTCAAGGGTAAATCCGGACGATACAGGGGTCTCTTTAATGTTTTCGATGAGGTTTACTGATTCGGATTTCTGCGAGGGTGTTTCAATTTCCTGCTTTAAAGGATTATCAGAAACCGGGTTCGAAAATCTTGAGAGATAAGGGGATAAAATTTCATTGAGTTTGTCGGGATCCACCGGTTTTTGTATATAACCGACGACTCCCGATTGGCGAAGCTTTCCCTCGTCAAATGTATCGTTTTGCTGAACCAGCAAAAAAATCGGAATGTTCGCGAGGTAAGGCTTTTGCCTGATTCTGGCGCAAAAACTGTAGATCATTAACCCTTCCATCCGGAGATCGGCAATAATCAGATCAGGTTTAATTTTATAGGCCAGGTCAAGTCCTGAAAGGGCGTCTCTGACTGAGGTCACTTCAAGTTTCAGGGGATGTAAGGTATTTTCTATGGTGGTTTGAACTAAAGGGTTTTGGTCAACGACCAGAACTTGAGCGGGCATATCAAGCATCTCCAACTATAAAAAAAGTTATCATACAATCAGGCCTTTGTCAACGCAGAGGAAGTCGGACATCCGGCCAAATTCTTCAATCGTAAAGGTTTCAGCTCTTCTCCCCGAATCGAGATTGAGAGAGCTGAAAGCCGGGTCAATCGCTTCGGGCCTGAACCCTTCGTCTTTTAAAGAGTTCCGGATCGATTTCCTTCGATGGGCGAAGGCGGCTTTGACGACTTTAAAAAAAAACGGTTTGCTCACGGGGGTTATCCTCGGGGCGGAGAGAGGGATGATCTTGATCACGGAAGAGGTTACTTTTGGAGGGGGAGAAAAAGACCTCCCCTGAATATGAAAAACCGATGAGGCGGTTGCATAAAACTGGACATAAATAGAGAGAGGGCCGTAGTTTTTTATTCCCGGCCGGGCAACCATCCGGTCGGCCACCTCTTTTTGGATCATCAGAGTCATCGAAGAGATCCGGTTACCTTCGTGGATCAGCCGGGTGAGAAGAGGGGATGAAATCTGGTAAGGAATATTGGCCACCACTTTAAAACGTTCCGGAAGGATATCGAAGTTTATTTTCAGGATATCTCCTGAAACGATTTCCAGATTGGAATACGAACCGAGGTTTTGTTTTAAATAGAGTACCAGCTGGCGGTCTATTTCAACCGCGATCACCCTCTTTGAGCGTTCGGCAAGCTGACGGGTGAGAATCCCTTTTCCCGGGCCGATTTCAAGGATTTCATCTGAAGTATGGACTTCAGCCGTCTCTATAATTTTTCTGACAATATTGGGGTCGATTAAGAAGTGCTGGCCAAGGGACTTTTTAGGAACGATCATTTTTTTTTCATTTTTGACAGTTTGGCCGCAAGAGAAAGGGCTTCTTTTAAACTCGAAGGGTCCGCAATGCCTTTTCCGGCAATATCGTAGGCGCTGCCATGGTCAACGGAAGTCCGGATAAAAGGGAGCCCCAGCGTAATGTTGACCGACCGCTTGAAAGCGATCATCTTTAAGGGGATCATCCCCTGGTCATGATACATGACCACGACGGCATCATACTCCCGGTGATAGGCCTTATGGAAAAGGGCGTCGGGAGAGAGGGGCCCGCTGATTTGAATCCCTTCTTCCCTGGCGGTTTGAACGGCCGGAAGGATTTCGTTTTGCTCTTCGTTCCCGAACAAACCGTTTTCGCCTCCATGGGGATTTAACGAAGCGATCCCGATGAGAGGCCGGGGGATTCCGAACAGCCGGTTCATTTCCCGGTTCAGAAGCCGGATGGTTTTTAAAACGGCCTCCTTTTTAATCAATGGGGCGATCCGGGCGATCGGTTCGTGAATGGTCGTAAAAATAATCCGGAAAGGGCCGCCCGCCAGCATCATGCCGTAATCTTCTGTTTTTGAAAGCGCGGCGAAAAACTCCGTATGTCCGGGATAAGGGTATCCGGCATTTTTCAAGGTTTCTTTATTAATGGGCGCGGTGGTGATGGCATCGATTTTCCCGCTGAGAGCGAGCCGGGCTCCTGTTTCAATATATCTTCCGGCGGCCTTACCCCCTTCCGCGGAAGGAACCCCGGGTGAAAGTTTGACCGATGAGGTATCAGGTTCCATCAGGAACAAAAGGCCGGATTCGGGGCGGATGGCGGACAAGTCGGAAAGTTTTCTGATTCGAACCGAAATGCCGAGGTTTAAGGCCGTCTTTTTCAAAACAGACGCATGCCCGATGACAAACGGGCGGCATTTTTTGTAAACGGAAGGGTCCTGCAGGGTTTTCAGAATAATTTCCGGGCCTATCCCGGAAGGGTCCCCCATGGTCATCGCAATAACTGGTTTTTTATTTTCCATCTGACATGGGTCCTGTCCAGCTTGTTTAACCTTTGGACCGCTTGCGCGGCACGATTTGTCCGCGATCGATCCAGAGATCGGAGGATCGGTCGATCCACAGGTCCGAACCGATAAGGGCGCGGGGAAGAAGCCGGCGTTCCGGAAAAATATGGCCTTAATCCCTCGGTTTTTTCAAGTGCGGAGAAGGTTGAACATGGTCGATCGCATTTCCGACCTGGTGGCCGATGGCCGATAAGATCTCTTCTTCCTGGGCGGTGATAGGGTGGTATCTTTTAAACAACAGGCTGAGCCCTCCGACGATTTCCTTTTTGGCAAAGAGAGGGACTGTGACCACGCTGACATATTCAAAATGCGAGGGGACGGCGATCTCCTTTTTTTCAATTTCGTCTGCGGTGTTCTCGATCATAAAAAGTTCGCCGGTCCGGAGGATATTTTTCATGATGACGCGATAAAAATTCTGGGTCTCCTCATGTTTAACGATCAACGTCGGGAGGCTTTTAAATACTGGCGCTGAAGGTCCGTGGGTTAAGATTAAAACAACGCCATCCGCTTTCATCATTCCCAATATTTTGCTCGGGGCGATGGTTAAGATCTCTTCCCTGCTGACGCATTCGTTTAAAGTGGCTCCCATGGCAAAGAGGGTATACATTTCGTTATTTCTGATTTCCAGCTCTTTGGTTCTGGTTTCCAGTTCCCGGGTACGTTCCGAAACCTTTTGTTCGAGGCCATGATAGAGCGCTTTCATTTTTTTAGCCATTTCATTGAATTCGTCCGCGACGGCCTCGATTTCGTCTCCGGTTTTTACATTAATCCGGTAATCGAGCTGGCCGAATCCAATATGCCGAATTCCTTCCTGAAGGTCTCTGATCGGTTTTACAAGTCTTTTTGATGCCAGCCATCCCATAAAAGTGAGGGCGCCGACTCCCATAAAGCCGGCTAAAAGGATCCATTGCAAGAGAATATAAATCGGGGCAAATGTTTCCCGAGGATCCTGGCTTGTAAACACATACCAGTTTTTTCCGCCAAAGTTTGCGGGACCGGAGCGGAACGTAATATCAAGAGGAGCATACCCGTTTAAAGATTCCTGTCCGGGATAATGGACGTCAACGTTGCTGACATCCCATCCCGCCTCCGGTTTAAAAATTTTCTGTTGCAGTTCCGGTGAGAGTTTATGGGTTTTAACCGGAAAAATCGGGCAATAAAGAATGATTCCATCAGAACTGACCAGCATGGTATGGTCCCGTTTTCCGGTTTTAATCGAGGTCACCCATTTAAAAAAGGCATCGGCATTGTGGACCATATTGAGAACGCCGATAACCGCGCCATTTTTATAAATGGGGGTGGAGATGTTGAAAATATAACTATTGACCGAGGTGTCAAAGAGGATATCGCTGATCAGTGTTGTCCCTTTTCCCTTGGCGAAAACAGTTTGCCACCATTTTTCTTCATGATAGTCAAGAAAAGGCGTTTTTTTATTCGCGGCGATGACGGTTCCGTTCAGGTCTGTCGCGAAAATATAATAGTGCATTCCCAGGCTCGAGCCTCTTTTATCTTCAAAGGATTCGTAGTTCCGGATATATTGAGAGGCTTCGTTCTCGAGAATACTTCTTACTTCAGGGTCTTTTTCGTTCAGTTTTTCCCATCTGGCCAAGAGCTGTTTATCTGCTTTTAAATTCAAGCGGTTTGATTTTTCAATCAGGTTGATCACATCCGCCGAGGAAGATAAAAAGTGAGCTTCTTCAACATGATGATTGATCAGGGTTTCGAGTTTTTGGCTGGTCACTTCGGCAAGCTCTGCAAAACCCCTTCCGATGGTTGTTTTAAAAGTCGACTTTCCAAAATAATAAACTAGGACCAGGGCCAAAACGGTTGAAACCAGACCGACGAAAAGCATTGAAAAGGTGATCTTGTTTTGAAGGGTGTTTTTTAAAATGGGAGAGGTCATTATTTTTTTAACGTGCTGTGGGATGGATTGACGCCTGCGCCGTCTTCGTAAACCAATCTTCCGCCGTAAGATCCGGCAATGCTCAGTAAAATAAGGCCTGCGAGAGAGAGGATTAAATAGGCACTAAACCATTTATCGGCAATCTGGTTCTTTTTGAAAAAGCGAAAAGAAAGGAGGAGCGTAAAAGAAGCCGTCGCGGCAAGTGCAAACCCTTTATGGTCGTCAATATGGTCCTCGCTGATACCGCCTGATTCTATTTTATCTTCAATCAAAAGGCCCGTTCCGGAAGCGACAAATCCCGCGAGGACACCCAATATCAGGAGGAAATAACCCGTTTTTTTAAATTCCTGATTTTTGGAGAACCTGTAAATAAAATCGCACAAAACGCTCGTGAAAAACAAGGAAATCGGAAAATGAACGATCATTGGATGAAGGTGGATCAAATTATTCATGGTTGTTTTTTCCGAATAAATAAAAGGTTGCTATGTTTATGATAAAGGTTAACAGTCTATTTTGGGTATCATAACATAAAACGGATGTCACAGTAATAAGGTTTTTTTTGTCTCTTTGTTCCTTTTTTTAATTTGACACTTATGATAATTCCCTGTTAAAATTTCCACTTTTCGCCCATTCCCGTTAGAAGATAGCGGCGGCGTACCCAAGTGGTAAGGGAGCAGTCTGCAAAACTGCGATTCAGCGGTTCGATCCCGCTCGCCGCCTTTACCTTGCTTCCCATTTAGTTCATCATGTCTTGCATTTAAAATCTTGCATTTAAAATGACTGTTTAATAAAAATGAAACGTGTGATTCCTTCAGCCATGATTGTTCTGATCGTTCTATCTGTCATCGGACTCATCGGTTACAGCATTTTAGAAGCCCGTGAACAGGCTCGGAGTCTTCGATCAGCCGGCATGGTTTTGTTCCAGGGGGGGTGCTATGAAATGGGAGACCGTTTCGGAAAAGGGGCCGACGATGAACGCCCTGTTCATATGGCTTGCGTCGACCCTTTTTATCTTGGTAAAGCCGAGGTGTCGGTCGAAGCGTTCAGCCGGTTTGTCGGGGAGACAGGTTATCAAACGGAAGGGCAAAGAACAGACGGGTGCGAGTTTTGGGATGGGAAGAAGTTTATCAAGGATCCCCAAAAGAGCTGGCGGGACCCCGGTTTTCCCCAGAATGAAAGGTCTCCGGTCGTCTGTGTCTCCTGGAATGACGCCGATCATTATATCGAGTGGATGAAAAATAAAAGTCCCAAAAAAGCGATGGGGTACCGACTTCCCACCGAAGCCGAATGGGAGTATGCCGCCCGGAACTATGATATGAATGGGAAGATGAACCAATGGATGCTCGACTGGTACGGCGAAGGGTTTTATAAAAAAGGGGATAAAGCCAACCCCCGGGGGCCTTCGCAAGGGACATTCCGGGTGATTCGGGGAGGCTCCTGGCCGGATGAGCCGGTAACACTCCGCTTATCTGCCCGCAAAAAGGGTCTGCCGGTTGACCGGAGCAGTCATCTCGGATTTCGATTGGCCCTCACGGTTTCTGACCGCTGAGGCGGCGTTTCCCTTTGAAGCTATCCGAGCAATTTCAGAATATCGCCGGTGTAGGTTTTAAAGGGGTCTTCGATCGAAAAAGGTTTCTTCCCTTCGATCTGGATATTCGTCCAGTTAAACATATACCGGATCGCTTTGAGCTCCGGGTCTTTGCTTTCCCTCCAGGCCAGAATCGATTTGGCCGCCTCTCCGCGGGCCGATGCCCGGGTATTTCTGGGAGGTGAAGAGGCGGCCAGCCGTATCGCCGGATCGGACGTTTTACGGGTTACCTTTCCCTCCTCTTCAAGGGCAAACGAAAGTCCTTTGGCAGGGTCAAGATTGTGATATTCAATATCCAGGCTGACGGCCCAGGGGTCGTGCCACTCTTTTTTTTCTGATTTCAGAAACAATTCGAGGAGCCATTTCTTGGAAATCCAGTCGATCTTTCCCACCAGTTGATAAGGGTCTGTGGCAAGGGCCTCCAGGGTTTTCTCCCATTCGGCAATCACCCAGTCTGTGTCGGAATCTTTACCGCTGAAATACTTTTTGGCCGCGTTGAGAAATGCCAGCTGAATATCGATCGCCGTTTTTATTTTTCCGGATTCAAGAGTGGCCGCCCATTTCTGGTCCGGATCCCGGGAGATCTGTTTTAAATCGAAAACGGGGTCCCGGAGCATCAAACCGGGCGGACCCAAACCCTCTTCAATCAGAGAAAGCACCAGCGAGGTCGTTCCCATTTTCAGGGCGGTGGCATACTCCAGCATATTGGAATCGCCCAGGAGAAGGTGGATCCTCCGGAAACGGGAGGGGTCGGCCAGCGGTTCATCCCTTGTATTGATAATCGAGCGGTTAAATTGGACCCACTGGTAGAAGTCGTTGACGATGTGATCGGCTCGCTGGGAAAGCTGAAACAAGACGTTGGGGAATTTCAGATGACCCAGAACAATCAATCCGTCCGGGACGAATTGAGCGCCGACCCTTCCTGTTCCGGTAAAAATCTGGCGGGTCACCAAAAATGGAATGACCTGCCCGAGACCCTCATAGGTAAAGGGAAAATCGCGCGAAACCAGATAGTTTTCATGGGAGCCGAAGGTGGTCCCGGAATGATGATCGATATTATTTTTGATAATCGAAACGGTGTCCGATAACCCCATCTCTTCAACAGCCTGTTGAAGCATGAGATCCCCCGCCCGATCATAAGAGACCAGGTCGTCGAGTTGGATGCATTCCGGAGAAGCATATTCCAGATGCCCCATGTCGAGATAGATCCTCCCTCCATTGAGGAGAAAGCCGCCATTTCCGGGAGGTTCGTCATGGGCCCGCTGATGGAGGTCGATCAAGCCAAGTTTTTTTTTCCTGAAGATATGGTCTTTAAGGAGGGAAGAAATTTCTTCGGGAGAGGCTTCGGGGTCTTCCTGATTGATTAAACAGCCATATTCTGTTTCTAAACCGATAATCCGCGATACCATTTTAACGCAGCCATTCGTCCAGCAGAGGCTGGAGTTCTTTTCTGGGGAGGGCCCGGTATTTGGCGGTTCCCGGCAGGGTTTTATCAAGGAGGGACACTTCAAGGGTGAGTTTGCCCAGTTTTTCCTTTAAAAGAGAATTCAGCAGAGTTTCTTGCGGAAGCGTTTCTCCTTTGGAGTCGAAATCAGAAGCCGGAACGAGCGAAAGCGCCCATCCCCTTAAGGCAATGGGGAGCACCTGATTTAAAGGCAAAGCGCCGGTTTCCCCCTTTGAGCGGATAAACTTTTCCGTTTGATCGGCGAGAAAGGGAGTAGGGGCCAGAACGCCGAATTTTTCATTTTCTTCGAAAACACCGTCGTAATTGAGCCGTAAAAAGAGCGGCGTAGAGCCCGGAATCGTGATTTCGGCAAAGAGAAGCTTGGTAATAAAGGGTGCATGAAGAATTTCTTCAAACGCCTGCTTGACCGCCGGAGCGATGCCGAATTTGATCAGGCGGGGAAGATTCACATCGGACGGAGACCGGTTGAACCCCTCCACATGGGCGAGATCAAGCACAGAGGTCCGGAGTTTTTCAAGATCGGTGGGATGGCCCATTCCGCCAAAGGCGATTTGATCGTAGACCTCGTAAAGCTTGGGCGTTCCGCCTCCAAGGGTTGCCAGGAGAATGCCGTCCCGGTAGGGGAGCCCGATGACGGGGCTTCCTGAGGCCAGCTGTTCTTCAAGATATTCCCGGCGGTTTCGAACGGCTTCGACCCAGCGGTAAGGTTCTTCAAACATGTGGATTTCCAACTTTTAATATATTTTGAGTATAGAAGGATTCCATGCTATTTAACGGGACTTCACGAGTCCCTTCGGCGGTCACCAGCTTAATCATCGGATAGACCCGGGCGTCCGGATTGACCCCTCCCGTCGCCGAATCAAATTCAGAGGCGGTTTCAAGAAGGCGAATCGATAAGATGACCGCTTTTTCTTCGGTTAAGGCTGAAAGGGGCGATCCCCACCGGTTTTCGTAATAGAGAACGCCTCGGACAGAAGGGGAGCCCGACCCGGAAACGGCGAATTCCACCCCTTCGAATTCGGCCCCTAAAATATCGTAAAAAAAGATCTTCCCTTCGTTATTGGCCAGATCATAAGCCGCGTAAATCGGAACGACCGCGCCTATTCCCTGGACGGCCATCGGAATATTTTCTTTTAAGAGCCGTGATAAAGCCCGTACTTTGCCGTCGAGGCTTAACTCCTGGAGCTGGCTTCGCCGGTAATATTTAAACGTATGTTCCATGACCCGGGCAATTTCAAAAGCGGTCGCCGGAACCCCCGCAATCGCCATGACCGAATGGCGGTCTATCTCAAGGACTTTATCTGTCCGGTCATACATAACGGTGGTTCCCGCGGTGGCCCTCCGGTCTCCGGCAATGAGAATCCCCTCTTTATATTTAAAGGCAAAAATGGTGGTGCCCTGAGTCGCGATGAATCGATCTCCCGAAGCCTGAAAGGCCGGCATTTGAACCGCGGATCCGAGGTGGTAGCCCTGGGCTTTCAAAAGGGACCAGAAATCCCCATGATTCATTCCCTTTTCCATATTATTCACCGGTTCTCTGGCGGTACCTGTCAGCCTGTTTCGGGTCAACTTTTCGCATCCGCTTTAAAAGGTTTTCCTTCCCGGTATCGCCGTCGGGCTTTTTGGGTCCTGCTTCTTCCCTCGGTTTTTCAAGGGGATTGACAGGCGTTTCACGCCGTTCTAAAGGCGTCTCATGCCGTTCTAATGAAGGGTTCATTTTCATTCCTCCGCGCTAAAGATTAAGAAAAAAATTGAGTGGCATCCGATAATTGATTTAAGCGGTTTTTCATGGCCGCGATTTCCTCCGGATCAAAGAGGTTGTTCAAGTCCAATTCTCTTTTAAACAGGCCGTTTTTAAAAATGATCCGTTCCCATTGCATTAAATGAATCTGTTCATTAAACCGTTCGACGCAGAGCCCCCGGATGGCGGCCCGGGTGTTTTCAGGCGCGGAGTGGATCGCTTCTTTAATGTCATGGTCGGCGGAGAGCCTTTCCATATTACCGCTCATTTCCAGAGAGATAAAGAGCCCCCGGTCAGGATTGATATTATGAAATTCAAGATCAATGGCCGTCAAACGGATATCGCTCCAATCGGTGTTTTCCGAATCGACAAATGTTTGAAGAAGCCATTTTTTGGCGACCCAGTCCAGCCGGTTGATCAGCCGCTCCTGATGCGATTCAAGGTCGTTTAACACCTCTTCCCATGTTTTTAAGACCCATTTTGTATCAGGGTCGGTTTCATGGCCAAAGGCCTTGACGGCGGCATTCAGATAAAGCCGCTGATGATCGATCGGAGAAAGGCTCCGGCCATTTTTCAGGCGGATCGGCTTTTTGCAAGTGGTATCGAGCGAGACTTCGTGGAGCGTCGAAACGGGTTCCGAAAGAATGAACGCTTCCGGAATATCCCCCTTTTCAATCAGCCGCAATGCCAGCCAGGTGGTACCTATTTTAAGGGCGGTTGAAATTTCAGAGAGATTGGAATCTCCTAAAATTTGATGGAGTCGGCGGTATTTTGACCGGTCGGCATGAGGTTCGTCCCGCGTATTGATGATCGGCCGCTGACTCATGGTATCCACCGACATTTCAACTTCCATAAAATCGGCCCGTTGGGAAAGCTGGAAAACGCCCCGCTGATATCCGCCGGGGGTTTCGATCCCCACCTTGCCGGCCCCTGCAAAGATCTGGCGGGTGACGAGAAAAGGGGTCAGGCCCGAAACAATGCTGTTAAAGGGGATCGACCGGGGGACCAGATAATTGTCATGGCACCCGTAACTGTGGCCATGGAAATCGGTATTATTTTTATAAAGTTGGACCGCCGGACCGCCAATCTGGGCGTTTCTCCGGTTGGCGCACTCCTGTAAAATCCGCTCGCCGGCTTTATCATGAATGACCAGATCTTTTAAAGA
>JBGPKT010000058.1:0-14632 GCA_041486115.1 Nitrospiria bacterium
ATTCTGGATGTGCGCGAACCCTGGGAATATCAGACCGCTAAAATCGAAGGATCTGTCCTGATCCCGCTGGGCCAGCTCGAAAAAAGAAAAGACGAACTCGATAAAGAGGCTGACATCGTTTGCCTCTGCCACATGGGAGTCCGGAGCTTTAAAGCGATGAAACTCCTTCAGGGATGCGGATTTAAAAATGTCGTAAACCTTGCCGGCGGAATTGAGGCCTGGTCAGCAAAGGTCGATCCGAAAGTGCCTCGATACCGTTAATTAATAATCACGATGATTCTGCTCATCCGAAAGTTTCGGGAATACCGAGACTCCGGGTGAAGGAATAGAGAACAGGGGATTTATAAATGTCTGATCATAAATTTATGATAGGCGAGAAAATTTACGATGGTTGTCCCGATATGCTTTACGTCAATAAGGAGCCTCTGATCAGCTTTGAACTCGGGAATAACCACCAGCTTTTGATTAACTCTTCAACGTATAATAAAGATGGAAAAAAAATCGTTCAGGTGGTTAAAAACGTCATGGTCGTTAACGATAACAACGAAAATCAGCTTGTGATCAAGGTTGACAACGTTAAGGTGAAAAGAAAAAAAGATGGCGTCGTTCTTGTGGATGTCACTCTGGTGGATAAAGATACGGTCAAGCTGAGAGGGTATTTTTTTGTGGGAACAGACTGCTATCTGGCCACTCCGGCGAAGCTCATTATGAATCCCCCCATCGCCAACGTTTAACCGATCCGGCTGGCGAGAATCAAATGGCGCGAAATTCAGAGTCCGATTTCGATCACAACGGGAAGATACTCCAAACCCTTTTCCAGGCGGGTATTAAATCTTTTTACGGAAATAAAGCTTAAAATCAACCCGACCGACGCTCCCACTGCGGCAAAGAGCTGGCTTTGCCGGTTGAACGAAAATCCCAGAGCCAGCAGATTCCCGACAATCCCTCCTCCGATCAAAGACAGAAGCGGAAACCCATAGACCCAGAAAGCCGGATAGAGGAAATTGGCCGGCTCAACGGCCACTCTCACTTTTTGCCCCACTGCGGCGCCGATCGGGTCTTTAGCCCTCATCACCATTTTATTTCCGTCGGCTTTGCAGATCGTGGTCGAGGGACAGCCTTCGCAGGCCTCGGTCCGCTCGATGGCAATCAATACCTGGCCATCTTTTTGCTCAATAACGATCCCCTCTTCGATGACCATCTTATTTTTCTTCTTCCTCTTTCAAGAGCTTATATTCAATACTGTCTACCAGAGCCTGCCAGCTTGCTTCAATAATATTCTCGGAGACTCCGACGGTTCCCCATTTTCTTGTCTGATCGCCCGATTCAATTAAAACCCGGACCTGGGCCCCTGTTCCGACGGTGGCGGCAAGGACTCTGACCTTATAATCTATGAGTTTAACATTTTTCAGCTCCGGATAAAACTTTTCTAACGCTTTTCGCAAACCATTATCCAGGGCATTGACAGGACCGTTGCCAAGCGCAACGGTATGTTCTGTCTCGTTACCGACCTGGAGTTGAATACTGGCCTCTGAGATCGTCTGGCCGTTATCCATCTGTTTTTCTACAATGACCCTGAACTTGATTAAATCAAAAAACCGCCGGTGCTTGCCAAAAGCCTTTCTCATCAGAAGCTCAAACGATCCGTCAGCCCCTTCGAACTGATACCCCTGGTTCTCCAGCGTTTTCAGATTATGGAGAAGCTCCTGCAATTCTTTCCCTTTTTCGGAAACTTTGATGCCATATTCCTGCGCCTTCTGGATCAGGTTGCTTTTCCCCGAACTGTCCGATACCAGAAAACGCTGGATGTTTCCGACCGATTGCGGAAGGACATGCTCGTAGGTTTCGGCCTTTTTTCGTACCGCATGGACATGGATCCCTCCCTTGTGGGCAAAGGCGCTCTCTCCGACATAGGCCTGTTTTTTGTTATGCGGGAGATTGGCAATTTCGCTGACAAAACGCGAGACCTCAACCAGCCGTTTCATCTGTTCATCTGAAATGCAGCCGACTTTCATTTTGAGTTTGAGATTCGGGATCAAGGAACATAAATTGGCGTTCCCGCACCGCTCGCCAAATCCGTTCATCGTTCCCTGTACCTGTTTGGCCCCCAGGTCAACCGCGACCAGCGCGTTCGCGACCGCCGTTTCCGAGTCATTATGGGTGTGGATCCCTAAAGGAGTTCTGATGTCGCGGACGACTGCACGGAAGATATCTTTGATTTCCCACGGCATGGTCCCGCCATTGGTGTCGCAGAGAATAATACATTCCGCCCCGGATTCTTCCGCTTTTTTCAGCGTCTGAATCGCGTAATCAGGGTCCGCCTTGTACCCATCGAAAAAATGCTCCGCATCGTAGAAAACTCTCCGTTTCTTTGAAACGAGATAAGCCACAGAGTCTGAAATGATTTCGAGATTCTTTTTGAGTGAAATATTTAAGGCATCCTCGACATGGAGGTACCTGATTTTTCCAAAAATCGTGATTGTCGAGGTTCCCGCTTTGATTAATTCATGAAGGTTGGGATCTTTAGAGACCGGATTATTGGCTTTTCGGGTCGATCCAAACGCAACAATGGTGGCATGTTTCAAAGAAAGTTTTTTGACCTCTTTAAAAAAATCGATGTCTTTCGGATTTGCTCCCGGCCACCCTCCTTCGATATAAGGAATTCCCAGTTCGTCAAGCTTCTGGGTGATGCGGAGCTTATCCTCGACCAGAAATGAAATATCTTCAGCCTGAGCGCCGTCCCGAAGGGTTGTATCGTAAATATCGACCACTCGCATTTTAAAAAACCTTTCTAGGGTTTTGAAACGGGGTCCTTCCCCAGCTGAAACGCCTCATGCAGAGATCTTATGGCCAGTTCGGTATATTTTGCATCAATGACGCAGGAGATTTTAATTTCGGACGTGCTAATCATCATGATATTGATCCCTTCGGAAGCAAGAGTCTGGAACATTTTTGCCGCGACGCCCGAGTGAGACCGCATGCCGACCCCCACCATAGAAACTTTGGCGATATCTTCTTTTGTTTGCAGGTCTCCGGCCCCAATCTCCTTCGATATTCTTGAGACAATCAGCGCCGCCTCTTTTACATCGCCTCTGGGAACGGTAAAGGAGATATCGGTCAGGCCCTCCTGGCTCATATTCTGAATAATCATATCGACCACGATATTTGCCGCGGCAATTTCTCCGAATATTTTTGATGCGATCCCCGGCCGGTCGGGGACTCCAGTCATGGTAATCTTCGACTGATTTTTATCATAAGCAATTCCGGAAACAATAACCTGTTCCATGGATGGATCCTCTCGCGTAACCCAGGTTCCGCCTTTATTGTTAAAACTAGAGCAAACTAGAACCGGGACATTATATTTCATCGCAAACTCGACCGATCGCGTTTGCAAAACCTTTGCGCCAAGACTGGCAAATTCGAGCATCTCCTCATAGGAGACCTTTTCCAGTTTTCGCGCGGAACTGCAGACATTGGGGTCTGTGGTATATACGCCGTCGACATCCGTGTAGATGATGCAGGCTTCTGCCTTTAGTGCCGCGGCCAGAGCCACCGCCGTGGTATCGGACCCGCCTCTCCCCAGGGTGGTCACATCCGACCGGTCGTCTATCCCCTGAAAACCGGCAACCACAGGTATAATGTCATTTTCCAGGGCTTCGTAAATCCTTTCGGCGGTTATTTTTTCAATTCTGGCTTTGGTATGGGCGCTATCGGTAATGATCCCGACCTGTCTTCCGGTAAAAGATTTGGCCTTCAAGCCCGCATCGTTCAGGGCCATCGCCAGGAGGGCAATCGTGACCCGCTCTCCAGTGGAGAGGAGCATGTCAATCTCCCGGTCATCGGGATGATCCGTCACCTTCTGGGCGAGTTTTAAGAGACGGTCAGTCTCTCCGCTCATGGCAGAGACCACCACCACAATATCATCACCTTTGGCCTTTGCCGCGGCAACTCTTTTGGCCACATTTTTTATCCGGTCCACGGTGCCGATGGAGGTTCCGCCATATTTATGAACAATTAACCCCATTTTAATCCCACGGACCCCCTTTAATAAACCGGGGCATTAAAAGGTGCCCTTCGTTCAGGACAATTCCAGATTTTTTGCTCCCGCCGGGAGAGGATACGAGAAAAGAGACCTCTTTTTCTACCGGAGCGTATGTCATTTTCCCCGGAAATTCGCCGACGAGCGAACCTTCCAAAAAGAGAAATTTCCATTCGGAATTTTTGGACAGATTATCCATGACAGGGCCGAGAAAAGCCTGGTCAATTGCTTGAAGAGCGCCTGGCTGACTATTTTGATCGACCGGGATATGAATAAATGCGAAATCGTGGCCTCCGAGACTTTTGATCGCCGCTTTCGCCTTTGCATCGCAACGCTCTTTAAAAGTTTGATTCTCCGCCCCTTGATATTCTACCAGAGAGAGCCCCGCAAGCTGTCCGATCCCTTTGATGAAGTCATCCTCCGCAATCATCTCTCCCCGGATGCCATACAAGTCTTCCCATTTCGGAAGATCGAGCGCTTTGCCCGGCTCTGACAGCCAAATCCCGTTCACCGGAGGCTTTTCCTGTGCGATCCGCTCCTCATTTAAGAAATGCTGCTGAAGAAACTGGCTGGCAACTTCCATGCACCGGATTAAGGTATTGGCTCCGTCTCCTTTCGGGAGAGTGGACGAAATCGGCCTTCCGACAGCTTCCCCCGGAGGGATAGAGCGTATATTGTTCTTTCCCCCGACCCAGACCATCAGATGGCAGATATTTTTGACCGGATAAAAAACTATCGTTTCGGTTCCAACCTGTTCATTGATTTCCCGTATGAGTTCCTTCCCCTCTTCATCGGAAAGAGAAAATAAAGGGAGTTTCTCCAGAATGACTTTAGGGCTGAATTTAGAAAAGGAATACCCCTCCTGAGTATGTTTTAGCGTCACCAGATCGCAGCAGAAAGCGACATCGTCTTTTTCAAGATGAACGGAAGCCAGCGCCGCCAATAAAGACCCTTCTCCTTTGTAAATGACGGCTGGATTGTAGCCCAGAAGCGGAAGCAGGGAGATATATTCATCCCGCGTGGAAATTTTTGTTCCCGCGTTGAGTTTTCCCGAATATCCCTGATCCAGCAATTGGTTCAGATGAGGCGCTTCTCCCTGAAGGTTCTTGGCTGAAAGGGGGGACGCCATCCCGCTAACCAGGGCTACTACGTATTTCATTGTTCTTTTGACTCTGCTCCGTTTATGAATAAACCATGATTAATAACCGAGGACTTTCGCGACATCCTCAAAATTAGCCCGAACGGTCGTCGGTTTCTGTACGGCTCCCATGGCCATATCAGGGTCTTTTAATCCGTGCCCGGTCAGAGTGCAGACCACGACATCCCCTTCTTTTAAATAGCCGGCCTTAAAAAGCTTGATCACACCGGCGAGGGAAGCGGCCGAGGCAGGCTCGCAGAAAACCCCCTCTTTGCCCGCGATCAAACGGTAGGCATCAATAATCTCTTCGTCGGTCACCAGATTGATCTGGCCCTTTGATTCCTCTACCGCCAGTACGGCGGCTTTCCAGCTTGCCGGGTTTCCGATCCGAATGGCAGTGGCAATGGTTTTGGGTTTTTCGATAACGCGTCCCATCACGATAGGAGCGGCACCCGCCGCCTGGAAACCGATCATTTTGGGAAGCGTCGAGATTTTCCCTTTGGCATGATATTCCTTATATCCTTTCCAGTAGGCGGTAATATTCCCCGCGTTTCCAACCGGAAGAAAATGATGCGTCGGCGGATCTCTTAACTGGTCGCACACTTCAAACGCCCCGGTCTTCTGCCCTTCTATCCGGTAAGGGTTGAGGGAATTGACCAGGGTAATCGAGTATTTTTCGGATATTTTTTTAACAATATCGAGCGCTTCATCAAAATTCCCCTGAACCTGAACCACCACGGCCCGATGGATCATCGCCTGGGCCAGTTTGCCCAGTGCAATTTTTCCCTCTGGAATGAGAACGAATACCTGAATACCCGCTCTGGCGCCATAGGCCGCGGCGGAGGCGGAAGTGTTCCCCGTCGACGCGCAGATCACCGCCCGAGACCCGACTTCAACCGCTTTTGAAATGGCCATCGTCATCCCGCGGTCTTTAAAAGAACCGGTTGGATTCGATCCTTCAAATTTTAAATAGAGCTCTATGGGAAGCCGCAAATGCCGGATTAAATTGTAACAGCGGATCAATGGCGTATTCCCCTCGTTCAACGTGACAATGGGGGTATTTTCCGAGACAGGGAGATACTCCCTGTATTCATGGATGAGGCCTCTCCAGGCTAGCTTCACTTAGGTTTCTTCTCCTTCAACACGGATGGTGAGCGTTTTTTCCGAAACATAGGGGAGCTGATCGATCGTTTCAAGCGCCTGACGGACATTCCGTTCAAGGCATCGATGGGTCATCATGACCACCGGCACTGTCTCTCCGGCCAGCCTCCCTTTTTGAATGACCGCGGAGATGCTGATCCGATGCTCTCCCAGGATTCCGGAAATATGGGAGAGGACTCCGGGATTATCGAGAACCATAAACCGGATATAATAAAGGCTTTCGATTTCATCAATGGGTTTGATCCTGAGATCTTTTCTCTCCTGCGGGAGGAAAGAGACGAGCGGAACTCTCACCCTCGGAGGCGGAGGTTCGGAAGACGAAGCGTACAGGATATTACGGGCAATATCAATGAGGTCGCTGACCACGGCGCTCCCGGTCGGAAGCTCTCCAGCGCCCTTTCCATAAAACAGGGTCTGGCCGAGGGCGTTCCCCACCAGATAGATGGCGTTAAAAATACCGTTGACCGAAGCCAGCATTTCTCCTTCATGAATCATCGTCGGATGGACCCTTGCTTCGATCTCATCCCCTCTTCTTTTGGCAATGGCCAGGAGCTTGATTTTAAACCCGAATTCTCTGGCGTACTCGATGTCGAGCGGAGTGATTTGAGTAATCCCCTCGATATAGATATCTTTAAAATGGACCTGAGTTCCGAAAGCCAGCGTAATCAAAATGGAAAGCTTATGAGCGGTATCGATACCCTGAATATCAAAGGTCGGATCGGCTTCGGCATACCCCAGCCGTTGAGCTTCCCGAAGAATTGACGCAAAGGGAAGTTTTTCTTCGGTCATTTTAGTCAGGATATAATTGGAGGTCCCGTTTATAATGCCGTAAAAAGATTCGATCTGGTTTGCGGCAAGCCCTTCTTTCAAGATCCGGATAATCGGAATCCCTCCCGCGACACTCCCTTCAAAGCCGATATCAAGACCCATTTTATTGGCTTTATTATAAAGTTCTTCTCCATGTTCAGCCAGCAGAGCCTTGTTGGCGGTGACTACATGCTTGTTTTTTTTCAAAGCGCTTAACAGGATGGTTTTTGCCGGTTCGATCCCGCCGATCAATTCGATGACGATATCCACGCCCGGGTCATCCACCACTTTTTTATAATCGGTGGCAAAACTCGTTTGAGAAGAGGGGAGTAGTGATTTTTTTGAAGCATCGGTATCGGCCACAATGGTTAACGTAATCGGCAAACCAACTCTTTTTTGGATGATGGCCGCGTTTTCATGGAGAATCCGGGCAACCCCTTTTCCAACGGTTCCAAAGCCGACCAATCCGACCTTAATCTGATCCCTTTGTACGGTTTTCATCTCTTATTTTGCCTTTTCAACCGGAGAATGTTTCTGGAGCACCGTCTTGATTCCAGCAATTGCCTGACGCGTGCGATGTTCATTTTCGACAAGGGCAAAACGGACATACCCTTCGCCCATTTCGCCAAACCCTACTCCGGGAGTCACTGCGACTTTCGCTTTGGAGAGAAGGAGTTTGGAGAATTCGAGAGACCCCATCTGGCGAAAACGCTCGGGAATAGGGGCCCAAACGAACATGGTGGCAACTGGCATGTCAACCTTCCATCCAATCCGGTTGAGTCCTTTAACCAGAACGTTTCTCCTTTTTTGATAAGTTTCAAGGATCTCCTTAACGCATTCCTGAGGCCCGTTGAGCGCAATAATGCTTGCCACCTGAATCGGCTGAAAGATGCCATAGTCGAGGTAGCTTTTGATCTTGGCCAGTGCCCCGATGATTTTCTTATTCCCGACACAGAAACCGACTCTCCACCCCGGCATATTATAGCTTTTCGACAGGGTATAAAATTCGACGCCCACATCTTTTGCTCCGGGAACCTGTAAAAAACTGGGGGCTTTATACCCTTCAAAAGCCAGGTCCGCGTAGGCCAGGTCATGGATCACGATAATGTCCTTTTCCCTGGCAAATTGGACCACCTTCTCGAAAAAAGAGAGGTCGACCACAGCAGTTGTCGGATTATGAGGAAAATTTAAAATTAAAATTTTTGGCTTTGATTCGCACGCTTCGTAACCTGCCATCAGTGCGGCAAAAAAATCTGTTCCAGGAATGAGAGGGAACTGGGCGATTTTAGCCCCTGCGATGATCATGCTGTAGGCGTGAATGGCGTATGTGGGGCCAGGAATTAGAACGGTTTCCCCCGGCTCGACAATCGCCAGAGCCAGATGTGAAATCCCCTCTTTGGAGCCTATGGTGACTATCGCTTCGGTTTCGGGGTCAAGCTCGACTCCATAATTTCTTTGATACCAGTCAGTGATTGCCTTTCTTAATTTAAAAATACCTTTTGAAAGAGAATACCGGTGATTCCTAGGGTCTCGGACGGCCTCAATCATTTTATCAACGATATGCGGAGGAGTCGGCATATCGGGATTGCCCATTCCGAAATCGATAATATCTTCTCCCTTTTTTCTCGCCGCGACCTTCATCGCGGTCACGGTACTGAGAACATACGGGGGGAGCTGATTTATTCTGTAAAAATCCCTCACAATTTCACCATTTTTTCTAGACTCTTCTATTTATAAATGATTCATTTTAAAGGATAAATAGCCAATTTGTCAAATCCGGCCGGTTTTCCCGAAAACAGAGATGGACGTTGTCATTGCGAGCGAAGCAAAGCAATCTCGCCATCTTGAACCGAGATCGCCACGCACCCTATGGGTGCTCGCGATGACAGGCAAAACAAGGAATTGCAAATCCTATTTCTGTTTCCAGGTGTTTTACCAACCATTGTAAGGGGTCCCGTCTAGGCCCACCAGATCGCTCCCGCTATGAACGTCATAGACACCCTTTTCCTCTCCCTCGGCAGGCACCTCAACCCAGGTATCGGTTGACCCGGTAAAAGGGTCTTTTGGGACATTCCGGATATAACCGGCTTCCACCAGGGATTTAAGGGTTGGAGGATATTCTCCTTGGTCGCTGTAGTATTGGTCCATCACATCCCTCAGGATAAAAAGATCTCTTTTGAGAGCCGCTTCGCCTGCGGAAATGGTCGCTGATTTATACCTGGGAGCGGCGACAGAAAGGAGAATCCCGATAATGCTAATCACGATCATTAACTCAATTAAGGTAAAACCTTGTTCCCCGGTTTTTCTAAAATATTTCATGGGAGTGGATCTTCTCTCAGGACAAAGGGTGTCACTCCGTTTTCTTTTTCGAGCAGAGAGGCCACATTCTCAGCCTCGTCAATCTTCTGGAATTGCCCCAGCCTTACTCGATACATCATGCCGTCGGGAGTTTCAAAAGGAATCAAACGTACGATCCGTCGAAACCTCTGTTGTAATTTCTGCTGAAATAAAACCGCATTCTCTTTAACCGTAAATGCGCCGGCCTGAACGGTATAAAAAGCCTTATCATCAATAATCTCGGAGGCCTGATCAATCTTGAATTTGACTTCTGCCGTCCCTTTTTGAACCATGCCAAGAGCAAGGGCGGCCCCGTAAGATAAGTCGAGTATCCGTCCGGCAATAAATGGACCCCGGTCGTTGACTTTGACCATCACTGATTTCTCATTATCTACAGAAACCACTCGAATCAGGGTTCCAAGCGGAAGGGTGCGGTGGGCGGCAGTCAGACCATACATATTATAGACTTCGCCGCTGCTTGTCTTGCGGCCATGAAAATCTTTGCCATACCAGGAGGCCATTCCCCGGCACCAGCCGGAATCCATCGGCTCCATACAGCGGGAAGGTTCCGGAACAGAACGAACGGAATGGGAAAGGGAACAGCCGCAAAAAACCAGGAGTGTCAGTACAAATAACTTCTGCTTTTTTCTCAAGGAAGTATTTTAACGATTCGGGCCTCACAATGGTAGCAATAGCCTTTTGCATTTAAAATCCCCTGACAGGAAGGACACGACTCAAGGCGTCTTTCACCGACTCGCCTCTCCCCTCCCCTTCGGTCTTCCGTCCGGCGGTCATCATACGCACGCCTCTCTTTTGTCCGTGCCTGCTGTAATGTTTTCGTCATTTGTGACCTCTTTTTTTTTCTTCTGTAGCGACCGTTTTATGGATGGCTTTTTTCTTTCCTTCTTCTAAATTGAGAAAGCGGACACCGACCCCCTGGGAGATCATTCCCCCTTTCATAATTTCTTTATTCCAGACAACCTCTGCCGTACAATTTACCACCGTCTTCTTATCGGGTAAGACCAGTTCGATAGGGAACCGGTCCCCTACTTTTAAACGGTTTTCAGTTGTTAAAGAGAGGCCTCCCTCGCTGATATCATTGGCGTAAGCTAAAAAAACCCGGTCGGACTGTTTCCCCTGGACTTCCATAATCATAACGGGAGCCCGATGGTATTGCCGTCTGTCGGCCATGGAAGGCTTTATTCCTGCGGGAGCTTTAGAGGTTTTATTCTCTTTCATTGAATTCCTTTTTTATAAAAGGGTTATTTTATAGATCAAACAGCCATATTGGATCTCACCTGATTAAAATATAACAATTTTAAAAAAAACCGTCAATTGGAATGAACAAAAAAGTCGATTTTCTTTTATGGAGTGACAACAATTCCGCCAAAAACATAGATGGCATCTCCTGCAGAGGCGGCGGAAAAGTATTCAACCGTTTGAGGCAAATAGGGTTCTCGGTTCCATTCCAGAGGGGAAGAAGGGACGGAGGAGAAAATATCCCTTCTGAGAATCTCATCGGGCGGCGTAAGAGAACCCGACACTCCTCCGATAAGAAACATTTCATTGATCCCTGAAAGGAACAAACCTACGGCTTTACTGACACCGTTTTCATATGGCACGGAATTCAAATTGCATACCGCAGAGTCACAAGAAACGAGCCCGTTGCTCACATTAAAGAGATAAGCTCTCGTGGAATTCGCGGTACCATTCCATCCCCCCAGGACCCAGATTTGATCATTTGGAAGACCAGGAATAGTGACCGCGGAAGGGGTGAAGAGTTTTTGAGGCATGGTAGAAACAGTAGAGTTAGAAAAACTTGACGTCAGATCATAACCATAAATTTTATTTGAAAAAACGGTCGTCTGAGACCCCTGACAATCTCGGGTAATAACACAGTTGGGATCAGGAAACCCCGATTCGATTCCCCCGATGACATAGAGCCAGTTTCCTGAAACCACTGACGCCTGGCCCGTTTCTTCCACTGGAAGAGACCCGACAGGGCTCCATGGACCTAAAACCGGATAAGAAAAAGGCGTAGATGGGGGATTAATCACACTTTTATAAATAGTCTTTTGAAATCCAAATGGTCCTATCCCCCCGATCACATAAATGGCACTGTTAATGCTATTGTTAAAAATCACAGCCGAATGCCCCCGTAATGATTGGGGCAACCCATTTTGCTCTAGTCTCCGGGATAAAACAGTGCCATTACCCGGGTCTACCTGAAAGGCATACACGGTACTGACTCTCACCGGATCATCGGGTGTCGCGGGATCAATATAAGCCCCCCCGATGACGTAAATATAAGAAATCCCAAAAGAATCGGTATACGTAACGGCACTTGATTGAAATAACGCTTGAGGGAGTGAAACGGAAGAAATAGTTACCTCGGAACTTGTTCCAACTCCGGGGTGAATAACCACAATCTGGTCGGTGGTTGTACTTAGGGGAGGAGGAGAAGAAGATGAATCGCCACCCTCGCAACCTGAAACAATGACCAACAGAAGAAACAAAACAAATAAATCACTTAACCTATTTAAGGCAAACCTGTCCATCCTCTGTTTTAAGTGCAAGAAAAAGGCCTTATTTAAAAATAAACTATTGCGCGCAACCATTTGATAAATAAAGCACTTATAAAAATACGCTTTCCTTATTTTGATGTTATTTCTATTGAAGGAAACTTTTTTCCCAAGATGTGAAAAATAAAGACCTCTAGGATATGGGAAATTTCTTTATTGACCTCCTCTGATGGCCTTATCCGGGAGATTAAACCTGGGTCCATCTTGAAGGTCTGTTTTAAAACAGACTGTACAGCCGGAGAGATGGTCACCGAATAGAGAGCGCTTTCCGGAATACAAAGAGAACAGACCATCCCCCCCAAAGAAGGAGAAAACCTCATCGAGGGAGAACTTGATTGGCATTTCACGCACCGGTCAAGGAGGAGTTCATACCCGGCGTACTCTAAAAATTTTACCTTGAAAAGATTGACCAAACCGGGAGAAACCTCAAAAACCTTCGTATATTCTAAAAGTTTTAAAAAAAGATTGAAAACAGGACCGGAGGGGTCCCCCTCCGGTGAAAGCGCTTCAATAAAAAGGGCAAAATGGGAGGTCATCATGATTTTGTCATAGTCCGATCTGATCTTCTGAAAAGATTCTATGATATCGGACTGGAAAAGACGGTATAAAACCTGCGGTTTTTTATCGTAAATAACCAGATGCCCATGGGTAAAGGGTTCGAGGGAGCTCCCATATTTGTTTTTGATCTTCCTGGCTCCTCTGGCTACCGCTTTTATTTTTCCAAGGGTGGGAGAGTAAAACGTCACCAGTTTGTCGGCCTCTCCCAGTTTGAGGGAGTTCAACACAATGGCATCTGTTTCAATTAACGGCATGCACCTTCCTTATAAATTCCCGATTATTTTAAAGCGAACTGGCTTTGCCAGTGCGGAGCCTCCGAACTTGTTTTGGGAGCGGTTCCACAGCGGACATAGGTCTTTTTCTTTTTGGTGAGGCGATCGAAACTGGGGGCATTGAGCGCAGTTAGCGAAGGCCCCTGACTATAATAAACCAGGAAACAATAAAGAAACCAATAATAAAACCGTTAAGACAATCATGATCGCCGTCGTCATCCAGACGATCACATTAAAGAGGCGGGAATTGGTATAATTTCCCATTAAGTGGGGGTCGTTAATCAATTGAACCATGAAAACCAGGACAAAGGGGAGCATGATCCCGTTGGCCACTTGGGATAAGAACATGATCTTGAGCAGAGGTGCATTCGGTACCAGAATGCTGACCGCTCCGATCGCAATCAACCCGGTATAGAGCCACATAAACTGTGGGGCTTCTCTAAAAGTTTTATTGATTCCCGCTTCCCATCCAAAACCTTCACAGATGTAATAGGCGGTTGCCAGAGGAAGTATCGACGCGGCAAATAAAGAGGCATTGGCCAGGCCGAAGGCAAAAAGCTGGGCGGCAAATTTTCCGGCCAGGGGGGCAAGGGAGAGGGCGGCATCTTGAGCGGTTTCAATCCGGATATGGTTCTGAAAAAGGGTGGCGGCGCAGGCCACAATGATAAAAAAAGCAACCACATCGGTAAAAATACAGCCGAAGATGACATCCAACCTCGAGACTTTGTAATCCTTGATCTCGATCCCTTTTTCAACGATGGCCGATTGAAGATAAAACTGCATCCAGGGGGCAATGGTCGTTCCGATCAGGCCGATCAGCATTACCAGATAATCGGATTGAAACGAGATCTGCGGGACGACTGTCTGTACGGCAATGGCTTTCCAGTCCGGATGGGCCAGAAACCCGGAAACAATATAGGTAAAATAGACGGTGCAGGCAATTAAAAAAACTTTTTCAACCGACCGGTAGCTTCCTTTAACCACTAGCCACCAGATAAAGAGCGCTCCGATAGGGACTGATATATATTTACTGACGCCGAAAATCTCCATGGCAGCGGCCCAGCCGGCAAATTCGGCCACAGTATTTCCCAGATCGGTTAATAGAAGGAGGATCATCAGGTAAAAGGTGACTTTAATCCCATAATTTTCGCGGATCAAATCGGCCAACCCTTTGCCTGTAACCACCCCCATTCTTGCCGACATCTCCTGAACCAAAATCAGGGCAAGGGTAATCGGAATCAGCGCCCAGATAAGGGAATAGCCGAAATGGGCCCCCGCCAAAGAATAGGTTGTGATGCCGCCGGCGTCATTATCCACGTTTGCCGTGATAATGCCGGGGCCGATCACTGCTAAAAATAAGAAAACTCTTCTTTTAATCATCGTTTAAAAGGGATTATTTGCCGCCGGGGTAATGGGTCATTAAAATATCCACCACATCGTCAACGGTGACAATGCCGAGAAGTTTCTGGTCAGGGTCCAGAACCGGAATGGCCAACAGGTTATATTTTGAAATGAGGGAGGCCACCTCTTTTTGCGGCGATTCGGGAGAGACCGATTTGATATGGGTGACCATTCCCGCCGATATTTTTTGATCCCACCGGGACAACAATAAATCGCGCAAGGAACAGATACCGAGCAATCTCTTTTGATCATCGACCACATAGAGGTAGTAAATCGTTTCAACCTCCCTCCCCGCTTCTTTAATCTTGAAAATCGCCTCGTCATAGGTCACCTCGGG
>JBGPKT010000059.1:0-13582 GCA_041486115.1 Nitrospiria bacterium
CCTCTCCCTTTGTGGGAGAGGGGTTCACTCGTAACCCGAAACACGGAACTGCTAACTATAACCATAAGGAGAAAATCATGGCAACTGAATCATCAGTCGCACCTAAAGAACGGGTCAATATTGTCTATAAACCGGCAACAGGAGGAGCTCAGGCAGAAGTTGAACTCCCGTTGAAAATGATGATGGTCGGGGACTATACCCTGAGAAAAGAGGAAACCCCTCTGGAAGAGAGAAAGCCGATTAACATTGATAAAGACAATTTCGAAGAGGTTTTAAAGAGCCAGAGCATCAACCTTTCCTTAAAAGTTCCGAATAAACTGTCGGAGAAAAAAGAGGAAGAGCTGGCGGTTAAAATTCAGTTCAATTCCATGAAGGATTTCGGACCTGAAGCGATTGTCGAACAGGTTCCGGAAATGAACCAGCTACTTCAGTTAAGGACTGCACTCCAGGCTTTAAAAGGTCCTCTTGGAAATTTGCCCGCTTTCAGAAAGAAAATTGAAAGCCTGATACAAGATACCTCCGCGAGAGAAAAACTCTTGCAGGAGATCGTCGCCAAGAGTGAAAACAAATAGGATCCATATAATCGAAGGAGAATAACATGTCAGAAGAACAACAAGCGCAAAAAACCCAACGAAAAGAGGGGGAGTCAGAGGTATCCCTTCTTGAGGATATTTTACATGAAACCAAACTCAAGCCGACGGAAGAAGGCTATTCCGTCGCAAGGAGGGGGGTTGAGGCCTTTATTATTGAACTCCTCGCCCCGGGAAGAGAAGGGGCCAGAGTCCATCAATCGGTGATCAACGAGATGATCGCGGAAATCGATAGGAAATTAAGCAGTCAGCTCGATATGATCCTTCACAACGCTGAGTATCAGAAACTGGAATCGGCATGGAGAGGTCTCAAATTTACGGTGGACCGGACCAATTTTCGGGAGAATGTCAAAATTGAGCTCCTGAATGTTTCAAAAGCCGATCTTCTCGCCGACTTCGAAGACACGCCGGAAATTACCAAATCGGGTCTTTACAAACATGTTTATACCGCGGAATATGGACAGTTCGGTGGAAAACCTGTCGGCGCGATCATTGCTAATTATGATTTTAGCCCCGGTCCCCAGGATGTCAAACTCCTTCAATACGCGGCGAGCGTTGCGACAATGTCTCACGCGCCGTTTATCGCGGCGGCCGGTCCGAAGTTTTTCGGACTCGATAATTTCCTCGCCCTTCCAAATCTTAAAGACCTGAAATCGGTCTTTGAAGGGCCCCAGTTTGTAAAATGGAATTCCTTTAGGGAATCGGAAGATGCCAGGTCAGTTGGCTTGACGACACCACGGTTTCTCCTCCGCCTTCCCTACAACCAGGAGAAGAACCCTGTCAAATCGTTTAATTACAATGAAAATACGAGCGAAAATCATGAGGATTTTCTCTGGGGGAATACCTCTTTTACTTTCGCCACCCGCCTGTCGGACAGCTTTGCGAAATACCGCTGGTGCCCCAATATCATCGGACCGGCGAGCGGCGGCGCGGTGGAGGATCTCCCGGTTCATACCTTCGAATCCATGGGTGCGATCGAGAACAAGATCCCGACCGAGGTGTTGATTTCCGAACGAAGAGAATTCGAACTTGCTGAATCGGGCTTTATCGGTCTGGCCATGCGGAAAGGGAGCGATAATGCGTGCTTCTTTTCGGCTAACTCCTGCCAGAAACCGAAATATTTTGGCCAAAGCAAGGAGGGAAAAGAGGCGGAGAGCAATTATAAGCTCGGAACCCAGCTCCCCTATATGTTTATCGTCAACCGTCTGGCTCACTATCTCAAAGTCTTACAGCGTGAACAAATCGGAAGCTGGAAAGAACGGACCGATCTGGAAAGGGAGCTGAATCAATGGATTTCCCAATATGTTTCGGATCAGGATGTGGTTGACGCGGGGGTTCGGGGAAGAAGGCCCCTCCGGCAGGCAGAAGTAATCGTCAGCGATGTCGAAGGAGATCCGGGGTGGTACCGGGTTGATATGAAGGTCCGGCCCCATTTCAAATATATGGGATCGTTCTTTACCCTTTCTCTTGTCGGAAAACTCGACAAGAAATAGGGAAAGTTTTTAAACAGAATAGAGAAGAGAGTGGATGCCTGCTTCCGCGGGCATCCACTGTTTCAATTTTTTGAAAAGATAGGAAAAATAATTTAAATATTTAAAACAAGATGAATCCAAAACCTGTTTCCAGGAGTAAAAATAGACAAACGAAGGTTGAAAAAGGGGGTTTGACCTATTTTTTGAGCTGGCACCGTAATTGCATTATATTCCAGACAATTGGCTTTAAAATGATCATTCACCGATAACATCAAAATAAGGAGAAATAGAATGGCCTACGAAGCATATATGGTTATAGAGGGTAAAAAGCAGGGGAAGATTAAAGGATCGGTCTACCGCGAAGAGCATAAGGACAAGATTGGTGTGATTGCCATTGATCATGACATTACCTCTCCCCGCGATGTCCATACCGGTCAGGCGTCTGGAAAAAGAACGCATGGCTCGTTTAAAATCACTAAAGAGGTGGATGCCGCCACCCCTCTTCTTTACCAAGCGCTTTGCACCAATGAGGTTATGAAGAGTATCGAAATTCGATGGTACCGGACCACCGAGCAGGGTGAAGAAGAAAACTATTTTACGACAAGCCTTACGGATGCCACGATCTCTAATATGAAAGAGATTATGGTTCTGACCAAAGACAAAACAAAAATGGATCTCCCTTTTATGGAAGAGGTCGCCTTTACCTACAAGAAAATTGTCTGGAGGCATGAAACAGCAAAGACAGAAGCCCAGGATGACTGGACTAAATAAGGGTCGTTGATGTCCGAAAGAACGCTATTTGAGCGGCTTGCCGATCCGAGGCTCGACAGGCCGCTCTCGGTAAACGAAAATACCGAGATGCTGGCTGAATCGGTTCTGAAACATCTGAGCAAGATGTTGAATTGTCGCCAGGGCCATGTATTGATCCAGCCGGAATATGGAATGCCCGATGTGGTTGAATTTGTCCAAAACCTCCCTGAAATGGTCCGGGAAGTTGAAAGAGGGATCAGAAATACGATCGAAAAATTTGAACCGAGGCTTCGTAATGCGGTGATTACCTTTGTTCCGGAAGAAGGGTATCAGGGGACGTTACGTTTTGAAATTACGGCTCAACTGGTAACGGAAAAGGAGGAGGCTTCGGTCTGGTTTGAGACCGCTGTCTCACCCTCCGGTCAAATTCAAATTAAAGGATAATGAGTTTCGAGTTTGGAGCACGGAACCTGAAACTTGTCGACTTGAAACTCGAAACCAGGAACTTAAAACAGTGTCCCAATTTAACAAATATTATCAGGATGAACTCTTTTTTCTTCGAGAAATGGGAAGGGAGTTTGCCCGTGCTTATCCGGCGGTGGCGCCAATGCTGGCCGACCGGGGGAGCGACCCTGACGTTGAACGGCTCATGGAGGGTTTTGCCTTTTTAACCGGAAGAATCAGGCAGAAGCTTGACGATGAATTTCCCGAGCTGGTTCAGGGGATGATGAATCTTCTCTGGCCCCATTATCTTCGTCCTGTTCCTTCCATGTCGATTCTGGAATTTACGCCGATCACCGGCGCCGTCAGAGCCAGACAGGGGGTTTCCAGAGGCGTCGAGGTCCTCTCTACGCCCGTTGAGGGGACGCCCTGCCGGTTTCAGACCGTTTTTGACGTTGATCTTTATCCTCTAGCCATCGAGGAGACCTCCCTCGAAACAGGAAATGATGGCCGCTCTCTCCTTCGCCTTCAGTTTAAAATGCATCAAGGAGTGCCGGTCAATCAGGCCGGAATTGAAAGTCTCCGGCTCCACCTTTTTGGGGATTCCTCCTTTTCACTTTATCTCTGGCTCTGCCATCAGGTATCGGAATTAAGAGTGATTCCGTTTTATCAGGGAAAATCGGGGCCCGGCTTAACCCTTTCAAAAGAGGTGATCCGTCCGGTTGGATTTAAACAGGATGAATCCCTTCTCCCATACCCTTCCATTTCATTCGATGGTTATCGTCTTCTACAGGAGTATTTTACGTTCCCCGAAAAATTTCTTTTTATCGACCTTTGCGATCTTAAATCGCTTTCCAGGCTCTCCGCGGCCGATTCCTTTGAAATTCAGATATTTTTCTCAAAACCCCCTGCCGCTTCCATGAGGGTTTCGCGTGAAAATCTCCGCCTTTACTGTACGCCGGTGGTCAATGTTTTTACCGGTGAGTCGGATCCGGTCAGAGTCACTCACGAACGGGTTGAATACCGGCTCAGACCGGGAGGAAACAACGCCCAACATTTTGAAATTTTTTCGGTGGATGCGGCAAAAGGTTGGGTGCGGGGATCGGCCGCAGAGGTCGAATATCCCTCTTTTTATAAATTTAATCATGGCGCGGTTTCATCGGAAGCGAAATCCTCTTTTTATCAGATCCGTTTAAAAGAGGCGGTCATCGGCAAGGGGACAGAAACTTACGTCTCTTTTGTGAATCAGGAGCAGAAGTCGATTACTCCTCCGACAGAAACGGTGGTCTTTTCACTTCATTTAACCAACCGGGACCTGGCGGGAAAGCTCCGTCCGGGAGATATTCAGACCCCTTCGGAAAGCTCACCGGAATTTGCACGATTTCAGAATATTTCAAAAGTGACTCCCTCGGTCACCCCTCCTCTCGGAGGGGGCCTCTATTGGAAACTGATTTCTCACCTTTGCCTGAACTATGTGTCGCTGACCGACATCCAGTCGTTTAGAGGGATCCTGGAGCTTTATAATTTTCAATCTCTAACTGATAAGCAGGCTGGGCGGGCAAATGACCGCCGGATCGAAGGGATCGAGAAAATCGACAGCGAGATCAATGATCATCTTTTTCGCGGATCGCCGGTGAGGGGTACCGCGATCAACCTTTTAATGAAAGAGGACCATTTTAACGGAGAAGGGGACCTTTTCCTCTTCTCCACTCTCCTTAATGAATTTTTTGCCCTTTATGCTTCGCTGAATTCTTTTACCCGTTTAACTGTCAGGGGAATGGGACATGGGGAAATTTACCAATGGGAACCGAAGATAGGACAACAGATCCTCCTGTAAACCTGGAACAGGTTGATGGGGCCCGACGCTACTCTTTTTTCCAGCTTGTTCACCTGATCGAGCAGGCGCTTGATCCGGAAGCCCGAATTGGGAAAAAAGGGCCGGCTGACAAAGAGGTGATCCGCTTTCGTCCGGAAGCGTCGCTTGGATTTGCCTCCTCTGATGTGGCCGAAATCGAGGAGGAGCCATTACGTGAAGGGTTTCCCCGCCGCTTTCATATGACGACGACTTTCATGGGGCTTTATGGAACCACCTCCCCGCTGCCGATCTTTTATACCGAAGAAATCTTATGGAAAGATAAAGAGGAGGAGACGCTCCGAAATTTTTTCGATATTTTCCATCATCGTTTGATCTCCCTCGTTTACTCCTCCTGGCTGAAATACCGCTACTATATTCAATTTGAGAAGGACGGTAAAGATGACTTTTCCTCCAGGCTATTCGGTCTGATTGGACTGGCAACTAAAGGTCTTGCTGAAAACAGCGGTTTACACTCCGTCGAATTAATCCGTTACGCCGGCCTCTTGAATCATACTCCCCGATCGGCTTCTGCGCTCGCAGGAATATTAAGAGACCGGTTTAATGGTATAGATGTCGTCCTGGAGCAATGTTCCGGGAGCTGGTTTAATATTTCCAGGGAACAACGGATATCGATTGGAAAGTTAAATTGCACCCTCGGACGAAATGCTTCTCTCGGTGAAAGGGTTTTTGGAAGGAGCGGTAGTTTCCGATTGTTCTTTGGACCCCTCCAATATCCAGATTTCATCAAACTTCTTCCCGGGGGAGATTCCTGGAAATGGCTGACCTCTTTTCTCAAGATATTTCTGCAGGGAAGATTAGCGTATGAAGTTGAATTAAAACTTTTTGCCAGGGAGATTCCAAGACTCTGTTTAACTGGAAAAAAAGAGGACGAAGAAAATAAAGAGCGTGAGCCAATGGCTCTGCTAGGTTTGAATACCTGGCTCTTTTCGGACCGGCCGAGTGAGGGAACACAATCGGTCTTATTGGGCAATAGAGAGTAAGTGTCCCGTTTCTAGTTTCTCGTTCCAGGATTCGAGGTTCACGCTTGAAGCCTGAAACTTGGATCTTAAAATTTGAAAACTGAATTAGGGAGAATATCATGATCAAAGTGGATCTTAAATCATTGTTAAAACGTCTTAATCGTTTTACCACACGCTCGTTGGAAGGGGCGGCTGGTCTATGCGTCTCCCGGAATCATTATGAAGTCACCGTGGGACATCTCCTTCTGAAACTGATTGAAGAACCAGCCGGGGATATTCAGCCGATCCTTAAACATTTTGGAATCGATATTTCAAAGATTCAAAAAGTGCTCCTCTCATCCCTTGAAAATTTGAAATCAGGAAATGCCGGAAAACCGGTCTTCTCTCCCGGGCTGATTGAATGGTTTCAGGAGAGCTGGACGCTCGGCTCCATCGATCTCGGATTGACTGAAATCCGATCAGGGCTCCTTTTTGCCGGGTTGGTGGCGAATCCGGCCCGCTACCTGGATGATGAGTTTTCCGAACTTCTCGAACCGGTCCGTCTCGATGATTTTAAAAAAAACTTTTTCGAGATTACGAAAGCCTCTGTTGAAGCGGCTCCCGCTCAAAAAGAGGGGGTGTCCGGAAAAGAAGGAGCAGGGAGCCGGGGGGATGAATCCGCATTAGGCCGGTTTACGATTAATTTTACCGCCAGCGCCAGAGAAGACAAACTCGATCCGGTATTTGGAAGAGACCGCGAGATCAGACAGATGATCGATATTCTCGCCCGCCGGAGAAAAAACAACCCGATTGTGGTCGGGGAGGCGGGGGTCGGCAAAACCGCCGTGGTCGAAGGGCTTGCTTTAAGAGTCGTCCAGGGGGACGTTCCCGATATTTTAAAAAATGTCGAAATACTGTCGCTTGATATGGGCCTTCTCCAGGCGGGAGCCGGGATGAAAGGGGAATTCGAAAACCGGCTGAAATCGGTGATCAGCGAAGTCAAAACTTCTCCTAAACCGATCATTCTCTTTATCGACGAAGCGCATACCTTGATTGGCGCCGGTGGCTCCGCGGGGATGAGCGATGCCGCCAACCTTTTAAAACCTGCCCTGGCCCGCGGCGAGCTTCGAACGGTTGCGGCAACCACCTGGTCGGAATACAAAAAATATTTTGAAAAAGACGCCGCCCTCGCCCGGAGATTTCAACTGGTTAATCTGCCGGAACCGTCGGAAGAGGATGCGGTCATTATCTTAAGGGGCTTGAGAGAAAAATACGAGCTCTCTCACCAGGTCCATATTCAGGATGATGCCGTCGTTGCCGCGGCAAAAATGTCGAGCCGTTACATTTCAGGCCGCCAACTCCCTGATAAGGCGGTCGACCTTCTCGATACCGCGGCCGCGAGAGTGAAAATCGGCCTGACCGGAAGACCGGATCAGCTTGAAGATATTGAGCGGAAGATTCAGGTTCTCGAACGGGAACTGGGCGCCTACCGTCGTGATCAGGAGGGCGGAAAGCAACCGGATAAAGAAAGAATTCAGAGGATGGCTGAGATCCAAAAAGAGATCGCCCAGAACAAAGAAGCTTTTGAAAAGCTTGAAAAACGGTGGAAAGGGATTAAAGAGCTTTCCGACCGGTATATCGCCTTAAGAAAAGAGATGAGAGCGGTAAAAGAAGAGAAAGCCAAAGAATTGCTATTTAACGAGCTGAAAATCGTTGAAGCCAAACTCGAAATGGCTCAAGGGAAAGAGCCTGTCATGAAACTCCAGGTCGATCCGGAGGTGATCGCGAAGGTGGTATCGGACTGGACAGGGATTCCGGTCGGAAAAATGGTCAAAGATGACCTGCAGGAAATTCTTAAATTAAACAGCAAAATGATCGGCCGAATCAAAGGGCAGGATCATGCCATTGAGGCGATTGCGAGAGGCATCCGCGCTTCCAAATCAGGATTAGGAAATCCGGAAGCGCCAATCGGAGTATTCCTTTTTGTCGGGCCGAGCGGAGTCGGAAAAACAGAAACCGCGCTTAGCGTTGCCGACCTCCTCTTCGGGGGAGAGCGGTTCATGGTTACCATTAATATGTCGGAATTTCAGGAAAAACATACGGTCTCCCGGCTGATCGGCTCCCCACCAGGGTATGTCGGTTACGGCGAAGGGGGAGTTCTGACCGAAGCGGTTAGACAGAGGCCTTATTCCGTTGTTCTCCTGGACGAGGTTGAAAAAGCTGACCCCGAAGTATTGAATCTCTTTTATCAGGTCTTTGACAAGGGGATGCTATCAGATGGGGAGGGAAGAATTATCGACTTTAAGAACACCGTTATCTTCATGACCAGCAACCTGGCGTCGGACGAGATTATTCAGCTCTCATCTGGCGGTTCAAAGCCAACGCCCGAAGCCCTGGTCGCGGGGATCAGGCCGATTTTAAGCCGCCATTTTAAACCGGCGCTTCTCGCCCGAATGACGATTGTTCCTTACTACCCAATTTCAAGCGACGTCATGGGAGAAATCATCGAACTCAAACTAAAGCGGATCGGGAAACGGCTATTTGACTCTCACCGGATGAAAATGGAGTATGACCCAATCGTGGTGCAGGAAATCAGCGCCCGATGCACCGAAGTCGAGACCGGCGCCCGGAATATTGACCATATTATCCAGGGAAATCTCCTGCCGCAGATTTCGACAGAAATCCTGACCAAGCTCGGTGAAGGAACCCTTCCAGAGCGGTTAAAAATAGGGATCAAAGAAGATGCCGGATTTTCATTCGAATTTTCAAATGGGGAGACGGTCCTAATCGAGGAAATTTCCTGGGTAGATGATATTCACCCGGACGTTTCAAAAAAGATCCCCGTTCCCGCTCCTTTCGCGGGAAAGGCAAAGGGTGAAGCATAAGGGAGAATCCCATGGCAGTCATACGGAGTGGAAATAAAACCGATTACACGCTGAAAATCGGTTCTCTGCCGATTGAAAAGCTGAGAGTCGTTCAATTTTTCGGAAACGAAACGATTTCTGAACTGTTTCACTACAGCTTTGATATCGCCTCCACCGATGGTGAACTCAATTTTGACGATATCCTCGGACAGCCCGCGCATTTTACCATTAACGGCCCGAAGGGAAAACGACATCTCCATGGAATAGTCAGCCATTTTGAACAGAGGGGGAAAGGGATAAAATTCACCAGTTATCAGGCCGAAGTCGTGCCCGCGTTATGGATTCTTTCACGCCGGCACAATTGCCGGATTTTTCAAAATCAGACTATTCCGGATATTATCAAGAAAATTCTGACCGACGGAGGAATCCCTTCGGACCAATTTAAATTTTCCCTTAAAAAAAATTACCAGCCAAGGGATTATTGTGTTCAGTACCGGGAGTCAGACCTCTCCTTTATCAGCCGGTTGATGGAACAATATGGGATCTTTTATTTTTTTGAGCATACGGATCAAAACCATTTAATGGTCATCGGTGATGCTTCGGATGTTCATCTGGCGATTCCAGCTCCCGATACAGTGATCTTTAAAGGGTCGACGGCAGGAAGTTCAGCCGATCTGGAGCATATCTTTGAATATCAGGTTGCCAGGGGGATACAATCCGGACTGGTCAGACTGAGGGATTTTGATTTTAAGAAACCGCGGCTCAGTCTTGAACAGAAAAGCGAAGCGGAGAAAGACCACAATCTGTTCGTTTACGATTTTCCCGGGGAGTATGAAACCCCTTCCGAGGGAGGGGGCTTGACAAAAATCCGCCTGGAAGAGATTCAAATGGCCAGAGAGACCGGCTCCGGCCAGAGCGATTGCCGGAGGTTTATTGCCGGTTACCGGTTCAAACTGGATCAATCGAGCCGAACCGACTTTAATCGGGAGTATCTTCTTACCCGGATTTCCCACAGCGGGAGCGAACCGCAGGCTCTCGAAGCGGAAGCAGGCGAAAATCAGGGCGATGTTTATCGTAACCATTTTGAATGCATTCCATCTGACATTCCCTTCCGGCCGAGAAGAATGACGCCGAAGCCTTTTGTTCAGGGGCCGCAGACCGCCATCGTCGTCGGACCAAAAGGTGAAGAGATCCATACCGATGAATTTGGCCGGATCAAAGTCCAGTTTCATTGGGACCGGGATGGCAAACAGAACGAAAAAACCTCCTGCTGGGTCCGTGTCAGCCAGATTTGGGCGGGGGCGGGTTGGGGGGCGATGTTTATTCCAAGGATCGGACATGAAGTGATCGTTGAATTTCTTGAAGGGGATCCGGATCGGCCCATCGTCACCGGAGGGGTCTATAATGGCGAAAATAAACCTCCTTACGCGCTACCGGACAATAAAACAAAAAGCACGATCAAATCGAATACCTCCAAGGGAGGGGGCGGATCGAATGAGCTCCGCTTTGAAGATGCCAAAGGGAGCGAGGAAATTTACCTCCATGGCCAAAAGGATTGGACGATTGCAATAGAAAATGATAAGAACCAGACCATTGGGCATGATGAAACCCTTGATGTGAAGAGCAACCGAACAAAAACGGTAGGAAAAGATCAGAGCGAGTCGATTGGGGATAACAAAAGCATTACAGTGGGAAAAAATCACTCCGAGTCCATCGGTGAGAACGCCGGCATCGACGTCGGAAAAGACGAAACGATTTCAATTGGAAAGAACCAGAGTATCTCCATCGGCGAGAACATGACGCTTACTGTGGGGAAAAATCTTTCGGAATCCGTCAGTGACAATTCCGATTCTTCCGTCGGAAAAAATTTCTCGGGAACGGTAGGAAAAAAGGGAACGCTCGATATTGGTGAAGATATGGGAATAACAGTTGGAAAGAAATTAAACATCCTAGCGGCCGACCAGATCAACATCTTTAGTGACAAGCAGATCTGCTTGAAGGCGGGAGATGCGAGCATTGCCCTCAAACAGAATGGCGACATCATCATCAAAGGGGGCAAAATCAGCATTAAGGCCGATGGAGACATTGTCATGAAAGGTTCAAAGGTTACGGCAAACTGAATCAGGGAGAGGTTCGAAAAATGATGCGGGAAATCCAGGAACAGCAAACATTTGAAACGATCAACCGTGGGGAGGTTGTTCGGATCGGGCGGCTTGTTAGGAACGACCAGTCCGGAGAGATTTGGGTTGAGTGGGAAGGGGGACGACCTACTATCGCAAGGCTGGTCTCCGGTTTAGACCGGATGGAACTCTCTAAACCGGAATACGGAGGGCGTGAGGTTCTTCTAGTTTTCACAGGTGCCAACGCCCCCCAACCGATTATTATGAGTCTGTTAGAAGAACCTCTTGAGAATATGGTCTCTCTCGAATTGCCCGAATTAAAAGCCGAACGGCCAAAGGATGCCAGAGTAGATGGAAAACGGGTAACGATTGAGGCCGAAGAGGAGATAGTCCTCAAATGCGGGAGCGGGAGCATAACGCTTCGCAAGGATGGAAAAATCGTAATCAAGGGGACCCATCTCTTGTCCCGCGCCTCCGGCCCCATCCGGGTCAAAGGGGCCAGTGTGAATATTAATTAAATACGGTCGAACACGATGCTTCAACTCAAAAACAGTACCCCTTTCCAGGCAGGTATCGCGATTTATCCCGATCAAAACGGGGTTGATACCTTGTATGTTACGATAAAGGGGACTTTTAATATTGGAAAGAAGCTTTCCGTGGCCGAAAAGCAACAACCCATTGTCCATGCCGATACCTATTGGGGAGAACCGGGTCTTTCCAGCTTAAAGTATGCATCAGAATCTCATTTATCGAAACCGACAACCGATATTATTCTCATTGGGGAGGCTTCTGCTCCGGAAAAGCGCCGAACGGAAAAGTTGGACGTCACCTTTTCTGTCGGTTCTCTTAAAAAGGTGGTGCGAGTTTTCGGAGACCGGAATTGGGCAGGGGGCATAGTGGGAGTTCAAATGACTTCGCCGAAGCCGTTTGAAAGCATCCCCCTTATATACGAACGGGCTTTTGGAGGGGTTCATGAAATCGACCCGGAAAAAAAGAAAGTTCTCTTTGAACCACGCAATCCGGTTGGTAAAGGTTTTAGAGGAAAAAGAGAGAAAAAAGAACTTAATGGGATGCCGTTGCCCAATCTGGAAGATCCGGCAAAATTAATTTCCAGTCCGGGAGACCAGCCCGCTCCGACAGGTTTCGGCTATATTGCACCATCCTGGGAGCCAAGAAAATCCTACGCAGGAACCTACGACGAGGCCTGGCAAAAAAACCGTGCACCATACCTGCCAGACGATTTCAATTCCAGATTTTTAAATGGAGCCCATCCCGATCTGATCTGTAAAGGTTATTTGAAAGGGGGAGAGCCAGTTGAGGTGGTCAATGCCTCTCCCTATGGGCCGCTTCGATTTAAATTACCGACCTGTAATATTGATGCGGCCATAAGGGTGGCAGGTGTAACAGAAAGGCCACCCTTAAAAATGGAGACCGTGCTGGTTGAGCCGGGGCAATACCGCTTTTTCATCCTTTGGCGGACAGCGGTTCCCTGCGACAAGAAGGCGTTGAAAGTTGAAGAGATCGACCTGAAAATTCAAAACATGGAAATGGGAATGGGAAGAGCCTGATGCAAATCGAGGGGGCCTCGATTCTGGCTGTCGGAATGATGACCGCGGTGGGTACGAGTGCGAAACAGACCGCGGCATCAGTCCGGGCAGGGATCTCCCGGTTTGGAGAGACTTCAATTTACGATAGGCGATTTCAGCCCTTTAAAATGGCGCTTTTACCGGATGATGCCCTTCCCCAACTGGAGCCTTCATTGGAAGCGCTGATCGGTTTGACGGCGCGTCAGATACGGATGCTTCGACTGGCTGCGCCAGCGCTTCGTGAAGTTTTCATCGAGGCTCCGAATCCCGATCAGATTCCGGTCTTTCTCGGAACGCCTGAACCTTTACCGGGCCGGCCCGACCCTGCGGGGGAAAAGTTTTTGGACCATCTAGGGGTACAGGCCGGCTTGAAGTTTAATGTCGCGCAGAGCAAAATGTTTCCTCATGGCCGGGCGAGTGGGCTAATGGCCCTGAAAGCGGGTTTGGGGAGATTGGAATCAGGAAAAGTAAAATATGTCGTGGTCGGCGGCGTGGATACCTCCCTTGATCTTTATCTTCTCGGAACTTTAGATATGGAGGGGCGGATTCTTGCCGAAGGGGTGATGGACGGTTTTGTCCCGGGAGAGGGCCGCATCGAGGATGACGAAGTCGAACTTGTTTGCATTCGCGAAATGCGATCCTGTCAGCGCGCCTTCTACATCCGAGGCCTCTTCCGCGACAACGAACCCGCTCTCGGTCAACAGCAATCGAACGGCGTCGCTCAAGAGTCGAGACTTTAACAGGAGCAATACTCTATCCATAGCCGCCTCTCACACACTTACCGGAGATCGCGGTCCGGCAAGGCAACCCAAACGCGCAATATCTAACTGGCCGCAGTGGTTAGGTTGGCTGATGCTTCCAAAGGTGAACTACGTTGGCACAGAATTGCAGTACCCATTTGGGCTAGGAATACGTCAACTAACTAACTATCATTCGGTGTAGTAG
>JBGPKT010000060.1:0-13503 GCA_041486115.1 Nitrospiria bacterium
CCAGCTTTATCATGAATTCAAGACCTTTTTTCCGGAAAACGCCGTGGGGTATTTTGTCAGTTATTATGATTATTACCAGCCTGAAGCCTATCTTCCAACGACCGATACCTATATTGAAAAGGACAGTTCCATCAACGAACAGATCGACCAGATGCGCCATCTGGCTACCGCCTCTCTTTTTGAACGGAATGATGTCATAATTGTCTCTTCGGTCTCCTGTATTTATGGTCTAGGTTCTCCGGAAGCCTACCGGGGGATGCTCCTTTACCTTGAAGTGGGGAGCCGGATGGAGAGGGAAGAGGTGATCAGAAAACTGGTTGAAATCCAGTATGACCGGAATGATATCGACTTTTACCGGGGGACTTTTCGAGTGCGGGGCGACGTGATCGAGGTTTATCCGGCTTCTTCGGAGTCGAGCTGTATCCGGATTTCTCTTTTCGGGGACGAAGTGGAGTCGATTGAAGAGGTCGATCCGCTCCGCGGGGAGGCGGTCAGAAAACTCCCAAAGATCGCGATTTATCCCGGAAGCCATTATGTGATTCCTCCCGACAGGCTTCAGACCGCCTTGAGGGCGATTGAACAGGAGTTGGAAGAGAGAATCGTTTTCTTTGAAAAAGAGAAAAAACTGCTGGAAGCCCAGCGGATCGAACAGAGGACCCGGTTTGATCTTGAAATGATCAAAGAGATCGGTTTTTGCCAGGGAATTGAAAATTATTCCAGGCATTTTTCGGGGAGAAAACCGGGAGACCCCCCTCCCACTTTAATTGATTATTTCCCGGAAGATTTTTTGCTTCTCGCCGATGAGAGCCACGCAACGATTCCGCAGGTCAGAGGCATGTACGAAGGGGATTTTTCAAGAAAAAAGAACCTTGTCGAGTATGGGTTCCGCCTCCCCTCTGCATTTGACAACCGTCCGCTTAAATTCGTGGAATTCGAAAAACTGATCCGCCGGGTTATTTTTGTCTCGGCGACACCGGGTCCGTATGAGGAGGAGAAGTGCCATCATAAAGTGGTCGAACAGATCATCCGTCCGACTGGGTTATTGGACCCAAAAATTACCGTCCGTCCGGCCAAAGGACAGGTCGACGATCTGCTGGAAGCGATTCATGGGAGGGTGTCCAGAAATGAACGGGTTCTGGTGACCACGCTGACCAAGCGGATGGCAGAAGATTTGACGGAATATTATCACGACCTCGGGATCAAGGTCCGTTACCTCCACTCCGAAATTGAAACCCTGGAGCGGACAGAGATTCTCAGGGATCTCCGTCTCGGAAAATTCGATGTTCTGGTCGGGATCAACCTCTTAAGAGAAGGGCTCGATCTTCCGGAAGTCTCTCTGGTGGCAATACTCGATGCCGATAAAGAGGGCTTTTTAAGGTCGCACCGCTCTTTGATCCAGACCGTCGGCCGTGCGGCACGGCATGTCGGGGGGGAAGTCTTTATGTATGCCGACCGGATAACCGAATCGATGGAGAAGGCAATTTCAGAGACAAACCGGAGGCGTGAGACCCAAATGAAATATAATCAGGATCATCAGATTACTCCGGTCTCAGTGAAGAAAGGGATTCCCCAGGCGCTGTATGAAGTGTCGGAAGGAGACTACCTGACTATTCCCATAGCGGCGGAGGCGGGGGAGACCTATATCCCCCGGGAAGAATTGGGGCCGGTGATTAAGAGTCTTGAAAAGGAGATGCGTCTGGCGGCCAAAGAGATGGATTTTGAAAAAGCAGCTGAACTCAGGAATAGAATCAGGTCGTTAAAAGAAGCCGCCCTGACCCTATGAACTCGGGGTTATGCCTGCTTGTAGATATAGAGGCCGAGAAAAACGCCGATAAAGCCGAGAATGTTGATTTTGAATGTAAAACCGAGTGAGATGGTAAAGAGTCTTAAATCGAGACTAAAGGGGGGTGCGACTCCAAAACTGATACTTTTTAAAAAAAGCTCCCTGATCGCTCCGTCGGGAGCGATGACCCTGAGGATCTCTCCCATCAAGGTCCCGAAAAATCCTCCGAGTAAAATGAAAAAGATGAGCATCCATGGGGTTTTCTTGAGGAGGGCCATTTACGCCTGCCCTTCGTAGGGTTCGGTTCCCGATTCGAGCAAAGCCTCTGTTTCTCTTAATTCGTCCAGAATTTCGCTGATTCCGTCTTCAAGCCTGTCAAAGCGGTGGTTCATGGTATTGAATTTCCCGTCGAGCAGTTCAATCAGTTCGGATCTGCCTTGGTTAATCAAGTTTTTAATTTCACTTTCTTTGAATTCAGATTTTGGAGCGGGTCCGGATACGGCCTTTTTTATTTTCGGTCTGCTGGTTGTTTTCCCTTTTTTTCTGGCCGGCGGAACGGGGAGGGGTTTTTTCATCTGTTCACTCCAATTTTTTAAAATGTTATAATCAATATAATTGGAGAAAGGAATCTTGTCAAATAATAAAAGGGGGTCCCCTGTCGGAGAAACGCTCCGGGACAAAGCAGTTTCCCTCGTTAAAAAATTGCGGACCGCGGGCTATCAGGCTTATTTTGCCGGAGGGGTGGCGAGGGACCATATCCGTGGAGTTCCTCCGGCCGATTATGATATTGCCACATCGGCAAAACCGGATGAGGTCCTCTCTCTTTTCCCCGGGGCTATCCCTGTGGGGGTTTCTTTCGGAGTGGTTCTGGTTCCTCTTGGCAAAGGAAAGAATCAGGGAAATGAAGAAAAGGTTGAAATAGCCACGTTCCGGTCGGACGGAGTCTACCTCGACGGCCGGCATCCTCAAAGCGTCACGTTTTCAGGTGAAAAAGAAGACGCGCTCAGGCGGGACTTTACCATCAACGGAATCTATTTTGATCCTCTTGAGGATAAAATTATCGATTACGTCGGGGGAAGAGAAGATTTAAGCCGGAAAATCATCCGGACGATCGGCAATCCGGAGGAGAGATTTAAAGAAGATTATCTTCGCTTAATCCGGGCCGTCCGTTTTTCAGCCCAGCTTTCTTTTCAAATTGAACCGGTAACCTACCAGGCCATTAAAAAAATGGCCGGATTTATTCATAAAGTGAGCGGGGAAAGGATCCGGGAGGAGCTGACAAAAATCCTGACCGGTCCTGATCCGGCCAGAGGGCTTATTTTATTGAGAGATACGGGGATTCTTGAGGTTATTCTCCCTGAAGCGGCCGGGTTAAAACGGGTGGGTTTGACAGAGGTAGAAGAAGAAAATGCTCTGGACCATACCGTTCGTTCTTTTCATTTCACTGCAAAGCCTACTTTTGAATTAGCCATGGGGATCCTTCTCGCCGGATCCGGCCCTGAGGTTGCATCAAAGGCCTGTCTGAGGCTGAAATGCTCAAATCATCAGACCGGTCGGATTGTTTCGCTGGTCAAAGACCTTCCTGACTTCAGCCGTATTCCTCAGATGAAAGAGGCTGATTTAAAACGTTTTATACGCCAGGCTCATTTTCAGGAGCTCCTTGAGCTTTACCGGTCCGGCTGTCTCGGGACAGGCCGGGGATTGGAGTTATGGGAATTGTGTTCTGAAAGGCTCAAATCGTATGATCAGGCCGATCTTTTCCCCACGCCGCTGATTTCAGGAAATACCCTGATTGAAATGGGGTATCGGCCGGGACCTGGGTTCAAACAGATTCTCTATGCTCTCGAAACGTTGCAGTTGGAAAAAAAAATCAGGACGTACGATGAGGCCAGAGCCTGGTTATTGCAATCCTATCCGCTCGACGGCCGGGGTTAGAGGGCGCTATTGACACCCCTTATAGAGACAGGCTACTATAACCCCGGATTTTGATCAGGGTGCTTTTTAAGGAACGGAAATATGGCCGAAGAAAGAAACATTCAGGAAGGGGAATTGCAGGACCGGTCTCACCGGCTCAGCGTCCTCGTCGGGCTCGAAAATGGAACGATCATAAGGCTCCAGGAGCAGAAGAAAGGCCATCTTTCCATCGTTGTTTCTCAGGGATTTGCCCATAAGAAAGCCTTTAAAGAGGTATCGAGCTACGCCAATTTAACCTTTTTATCCGATGCGGCGTTAAATGAATCTTCGGGCGATCTGATCGTATTAATGGCCCGCTTTCTGGTCAGTTTCAGATGGGTTGTGGAATGTCTGATCAGTGGTCCCTGTTTAAAAAGAAGAAAGCTGAGAGACCTTCTGGGAAACGATACCGATGTGACCGGACGGACGATTGTCTGGGGCAAATCAGAGCTCTATCCGGTCGACGCGGCGACCTTTATTACCCTGACTCCGAGAAAAGGGGTAATCACCCTTTCTGAAGCCATTTACCCCCTTGAGAGTTTGAGGCATAAAGATATTAAAGGGCAGTGCGACCGTTTTTTCAAGGAACCGCCCGCTCCGCGTGATGGATAACCCGGGTATTTAAAAAAGGAAATTCAATTGAAACAACCGATCCCGGGTGTGAAACCCCGGAGGCAAAAACCGCGCGCGGGTGTGAAACCCCGCATGCAAAAACCGCAAAAAAATGAGACTTTTTTAAAAGCTTGCCGGATGGAACCGGTCAGCTATACGCCAGTATGGATGATGCGCCAGGCGGGAAGATACCTGAAGGAATATCAGGCCATCCGGGCGAAAGTCGACTTTCTGACTTTATGTAAAACGCCCGAACTGGCAGTCAAGGCCACCCTCCTTCCCGTTGATCTTCTGGATGTGGACGCGGCCATTCTCTTCTCTGATATCTTAATTCCGGTGGAGGCGATGGGAATGGAAGTCGTTTTCACCGAACATAAAGGCCCCCTTTTTCCAAAACCGATCCGGAGCGAAGAGCAGATTAAAAAGATGGTTCTCCCTCAAATTGAAGAAAAAACCCCTTTTGTTTTTGAAGCGATCCGGATGCTCCGGAAGGCGCTGGACCAGCGAGTCCCGTTAATCGGTTTTTCCGGCGCCCCCTATACCCTGGCGACCTATATGATTGAAGGAGAAACCTCGAGAAATTTTAACGCGATTAAAAAATGGATGTACCGGTCTCCTGCTTCGCTTCATCAGCTTCTTGAAAAAATCACGGCAACCGTGATGGCTTATGTCAATGCGCAGGTGGCGGCGGGAGCGGAAGCGATCCAGATATTTGATACCTGGGCCGGGGCCCTCTCCGGAGACGAGTATGCCGCCTTTTCGTTCCCCTATACCAAACAGATCCTTACCGGAATTAAAAAAACGGGTGTTCCCTCGATTTTATATGTGAATGGCGGGGGGCTTTTTATCGATCAGATGGCTGCCGCCGGACCCAATGTGATCAGTCTCGACTGGAGAACCGATATCAGAAAAGCGCGGGAGAATTACGGCAAAAAAGTAGCTCTTCAGGGGAACCTCGATCCCTGTGTCCTTTATGCCGATCCTGAAGTGATTCGCGAACAGGTTAAGGGGATACTTGAAAAGTACGGGAAGGGGTCAGGCCATATCTTCAATTTAGGTCATGGGATATTGCCCGACACCCCTTTTGAAAATGCAAAAGAAATGATCCGCGCCGTCCACGAAGAAAGCGTCCGCTATCATAAATGAATCTGAGCGTTGAGCTCATAGCTGGAAGCTGAAGGAGAGAAAACTGCTCAAAAAACATCAAATGCAAGGGCCGCAGCCTTGAGGGTGCACGTTGGCACGAGGAAGTGCCAACAAGTTTGTGCACGGGTGCGAGAAGGTGAGCACCCCGGATCGACTGAGGCTATAAAAAAGATAACAGATTAGCTTCGCTGTGGAACCGCTCGCGAGCAAGCTTTGTGGTACGTTGAAGGGGAACGAAAGGCGAGAACGCCGCAGTTGAGTTTTTTCAGCAGTTTTAAACGGCTTTTTGGACTTTGCCCGATTTGATGCAGGAGGTACAAACCATGATTCTTTTCGTGGCCCCTTTAACGACCGCATGAACCCTTTGTAAGTTCGGACGAAAAGCCCGCTTTGTTTTGTTGCTTGCGTGGCTGACGCTATACCCAATAATCTTTTTTTTCTCGCAAATTGAACAATGACTGGCCATAATCTTTATCTATCCTTCCATTGGGAGTTTCTTGTGACTTCATTTAATTATTAAAGGTAACGAGATTATCACAGTTTTTTAATCAATAGCAATGGATTTTTATCCTTTGCGGTTTTTGCATGCGGGGTTTCACACCCGAGACCGGGAATGAAAAACACGCTTAACTGGACAACCCCCATCCAATTTATCAAAGGGATCGGCCCTTTTAAAGCCTCTTTATTAAAAAAAATGGGGATCGAGACCGTTGAAGACGCCCTCTTTTATCTTCCTTTCCGGTACGAAGACCGTTCCACGATTCATAAAATAGCGGAACCAATACCGGTCAATGAAATGGTGACCCTTTGCGGTGAAGTCCGGGGAGTCAGAAATCGGATTACCCCCCGGAAGTATTTAAAGATTCTGGAGGTGGCCCTGGCGGATGAAACAGGTGTTATTTCCTGTAAATGGTTTAATCAGCCATTTCTTGAAAAGGTTTTTAAACCGGGTCAAACCGTCATTGTTACCGGAAAGGTCAGTAAAAACCCCTTTGAGCATTTCAGGCCTGAGATTGCTCCGGTTAGTTATGAAATTGTCAGCCGTGAAGATGACAGCGACTTCGGGAGGGATAAAATTGTTCCGGTCTATCATGAAACTCCCGGGATGACTTCAAAAAACTTCCGGACGCTGATCAAATTCCTATTGGAAACCAATCTTTTTTCCGAGAAGGAGAAACTCCCCCCAAACCTTCTCCATCAATATGGATTTCTTTCCTTTGCTTCGTCGCTGAAAGAAGTCCATTTTCCGTCGACCCGGGAAGGGCTCTTTCAACTTCTTGAAGGGAAGTCGATTTTCCATCAAAGATTAGTGTTTGAAGACTTCTTTTTTTTAGAGATGGGGCTTGCCCTCAGGAAAAACAAACACAAAAAAGAAAATAAAGGGTTCTCCTTTCCGACCGGTGGATTGGTCGATCCAAAGACCGGAACCCTCCATGGAGGAGGGATGGAAGAAAAGCTTCTCCAGTCTCTTTCTTTTCAATTGACGCCGGCGCAGAAAAGAGTGTTAAACGAGATCAAGGAAGATATGATGCGCCCTTTTCCGATGAACCGGCTCCTTCAGGGAGATGTCGGGTCAGGCAAAACGGTCGTTGCCCTCATTGCGATGCTGATTGCCGTGGAAAACGGTTTTCAGGCCTGTTTCATGGTTCCCACCGAACTTTTGGCAGAACAGCATTATTTTAACTTGACCTCTCTTTTGGCTCCCTTTCATATTTCAGTCGGGCTTCTTTCTCAGGGAATGAAGAAAAAAGAACAGGCGGAAACTTTAAAAGAGATTGCCGAAGGGAAAACCAGGCTAGTGATCGGCACTCACAGCCTGATCCAGGAGAAGGTGGCATTTAAAAAGCTTGGCCTTGTCGTGGTCGATGAACAGCATAAGTTCGGCGTGATTCAAAGGATGGAGCTCAAGAAAAAAGGGGAATCTCCCGAGTTATTGATCATGACGGCGACGCCGATCCCCAGGACGCTCGCTCTGACGGTTTATGGCGACCTCGACCTTTCAGTTCTCGATGAACTCCCTCCCGGCAGAAAACCGGTTGAAACCCGCCTATATTATGAAAGGCAGAGGACATCGGTCTATGCCTTTACGGAGAGCGAAATCAAAAAGGGGCGGCAGGCTTATTTCGTCTTCCCTCTGATTGAAGAGTCTCAAAAAGTCGACCTTCATGCCGCCGTGACCATGCATCAGACTCTCCAGAAAGAAGTCTTTCCTTCCTTAAAAATCGGGCTTCTCCATGGGAAGATGAAGGGGGATGAAAAGGAAAAAGTGATGCGTCAGTTTAAAGAGCGGGAGATCCAGATTCTGGTTGCAACAACGGTGATCGAAGTCGGGATCGATGTGTCGAACGCTTCTCTGATGGTGGTCGAGCATGCCGAGCGGTTCGGACTGGCACAGTTGCACCAGCTACGGGGGAGGGTCGGACGCGGTTCCGACCAGGCGTATTGTTTTCTGATTGCCAACTACCCGATGTCGGAAGATGCTAAAAGAAGGCTGAAGGCGATGGTGAGTTCCACCGACGGATTTAAGCTGGCCGAAGAGGATCTTGCTATCCGTGGTCCCGGTGAATTTTTCGGGACCCGTCAGTCCGGACTTCCGGAACTCCGGGTGGCGAGCCTGCTGAGAGACGGGAGAATGCTCGAAACCGCCCGGCGGGAAGCGATCGGTCTTTTGGAGAAAGACCCTCTTTTACACCACCCCGACCATGCGGGATTGAAAGAAATATTGCTCCGCCGCTGGATGGATAAGCTCGACCTTCTCTCCACAGGGTAAAGGAAAAAGGAGCAGCCTTTGCCTGGTGTGTCTGGCGGGAATATGCTACGATGGCGGCATGATAAAAAAAATTAAAGAAGATAGCGAACTCGGCCTCCAGATTGTCAAAAAGGGGGTCCGGGACCTCATCCGTCGGTCGGTTGAGGAGTTCGATTCCATAAAAGTCCGTCTGGAAATAAGAAAAATAGAAAAGGAACTTGATGAGCTTACCCTTCAGGCAGGAAAAATGCTCTTTGAGAGACTTCAAAAAGGAAAAAGCTCTCTTGAAGACCCCGATCTGCATGCCCTCTTTTCAAAGGCAGCCCAGTTCAAAGATGAAATGGACATGTTAAGGTCAGAACTTGCGGATCGGTTCAGACCTTCTTCAGAATAATCATGGAATGATCGCCATGAAGATAAAATATTTTTTAATTGTTTGCCTGGTTTTCTTTTTTTCCGGCGGCTGTGCGAGAGCGATTGTTCCAATACCGGATCAATCCGGCGAGGTCGACCTTCGTTCCTCCATTGTGACGAAGAAAATCGGAGGAGCGGCCGTTTCCGTCCAGACCCAGGAGTGGCATTTCATTCCGTCGGAACTTGATCAGGTTTATACTCCAGTTCTTTTTTTAATTAAAAACGGCACCGAAAATAAAATTAACTTCAGCTTAAAATCTCTCTATTTGATTGGCGATTCCGGAAATCAGGTCCAGCCGACCCCCCCCTCGGAAGTTGAGAAAACATTCATCGATAGGGGGGTAATATTCACCCCTTCCGCCCATATCGGGGTCGGCTCGGGGGGTTATTCCAGTTTTTTTGGACTGGGGCTGGATTTTCCTCTTTATCCACCCCCCCCGGCCGGGTCAGATATTTCCCTTCTGGCGATCCAGGAAGGGGATATCCTTCCGGGTGCGATGATTAGAGGCTTTGCCTATTTTAAACAGACGTCATTTGCGGGAGGGAAGATGACACTGCATGTTGAAGTCAATCAGGCCTCCGAGGATTTTTATTTTTTGGTGAAGAAGTAATGGAAGATGGTTCTCGGCGGAATTGATATCGGGACAAATACCCTGAGGCTCCTCATTGTTGAGGAGAAAAACGGAAAATGGAAGGAAATGTTTTCAGACCGGCGAATGACCCGGCTGGGGGAGGGTTTCTCAAAAACCGGAAGTCTGACCCCTGCGGCGATCGAAAGAACGGCCGCTGTTTTAAAATCCTTTCAGCAATCACTCAAAAAGTTTCAATGCCAGCATGTTCTAGCCGTTGCCACCAGCGCCGTGAGAGAGGCTGAAAACCGGCAGCGTTTTCTCTCCCGGGTGAAAGAAGCGTCGGGCCTGGAGGTCAGCGTGATCAGCGGTGACGAGGAGGCCAGATTAACCTTCCTGGGCATTTCCTCTGCCGTTCCGCCGTTCGCCGGATGCCAGATGATGGTCGACATCGGCGGCGGAAGCACAGAGTGGATTCTGGGCCAGCAGCAGCAGATTTTAACGAAAAAGAGCGCCCGGCTGGGGGTCGTCTTTCTGACCGAGCAATATCTCTTTTCAGACCCTTCCTCACCGGAAGAACTCCATCAGATGAAAGAGAAAATCAGACAAACCCTTTTGGACATTAGAGACTCCTTTGGTGAAGTGCTTCTCAATAATCCTCCTGTCACCTGGATCGGAACCGCCGGAACAGTCACCACGCTCGCCGCCATGGCGCAGAACCTGGAACATTATTCTTTTGAAAAAGTAAATGGTTTTGTCTTGACCCGGGAGATTGTTCAGGGGTTATATCGGAACCTGATTTCTAAACCCAAAGAAGAAAGGAAAAAAATGAAGGGCCTGGAGCCGGGGAGGGAAGATATTATCGTGGCAGGGGCTCTGATCCTTCTTGAAACCATGGCATTTTTTAATTTTGACCGGATGCTGGTCAGTGATTACGGCTTGCGGGAAGGGCTTATCCTGGAGTTGATTCGGCAGATCAACTTGACAAAGTAAAGGCCACTTTGCTACCTTAAACAATCCTTTTTATCGTTTTTTAAAATGGAGAAGAATTGTATTTTCAAGAACTTACGATGTCGCTGGCCCGGTTCTGGGCAAAGCAGGGGTGCGTGATCCAGCAGGGGTATGATCTTGAGGCAGGCGCCGGCACGTTTCATCCTTCCACGTTTTTAAAAGTCATTGGTCCGAAGCCCTGGAAATCTGCTTACGTGGCCCCTTCCAGGCGCCCGGCTGACGGTCGTTACGGTGAAAATCCCAACCGGTTGCAGCACTACTATCAATATCAGGTTCTCTTAAAACCTGCCCCAGAAAATATTCAGGAACTTTATCTGAAGAGCCTGACCACTCTCGGCATAGAACCTTTGAAACATGATATCCGGTTTGTCCAGGACGATTGGGAGTCTCCCAGTATCGGCGCTTGGGGTTTGGGCTGGGAGGTCCGGCTGGACGGGATGGAAATCACCCAGTTTACCTATTTTCAGGAAATCGGAGGGGTCCCTCTGGAGCTGATCCCTGTTGAAATTACTTACGGAACGGAACGGATTGCGATGTACCTTCAGGAAGTAGACAATGTTTTTGATTTAGAATGGACGAAGGGAGTGACCTATCGGGACGTCCATCATCTGGGCGAGGTGCAGCAATCTGTTTATAATTTCGAAGCCTCTACGGTCGAGACCCTTTTAACGATGTTTGATCTCTGCGAGGGAGAAGCCAAAAACCTGGTCGAAAAGAAACTGATTATTCCAGCCTACGACTATTGTATCAAATGTTCGCATCTTTTTAATCTGCTCGATGCCAGGGGAGCGATCAGCGTTACGGAACGGACCCATTATATCGCCCGTATCCGGCATCTCGCCAAACGGTGCGCGGAAGGGTATCTCGAATTGGAAAAGAGCGCCGAACTCCTCCCGGAAAAATCATGAAAGAGCTCCTGTTTGAAATCGGCGTCGAAGAGATTCCTTCGAACCTCATTGCTTACGGGATGAAAAAGATGGAAGAGCTTGCCGGTAAATTGTTCAAAGAAAATCGCCTGGAGTTTGGGGGGATTGAAACCTACGGAACCCCGCGCCGGTTGATTCTTTATGTTCCCCTGCTGGCCGAAAAACAGACGTCCTTCTCCGAAGAGATCACCGGCCCTCCAAAAAAAATCAGTTACGATGAATCAGGGAAGTTGACCCAGGCCGGCTTCAAGTTCGCCCAGGCCCAGGGGGTATCGCCCGGAAGCCTGAAGGTCAAGACGACGCTGAAAGGAGAATACCTTTGCGTTCTCAAAAAGAAAAAAGAACTTCAAACGGCGCTTCTTTTAAAAACGGCTCTCCCACAGCTCGTCCTGTCTCTTTCCTTTCCGAAAGCCATGACCTGGAGCCCATCAAAAATCAGGTTCGTCCGCCCGATCCGCTGGATAGTCGCCCTTTATGGCGGAAAAACGATTCCATTTAAATTAGGAGAGATCAAAAGCGGCGACCGTTCTTGTGGCCACCGGTTTTTGGCTCCAAATTCTTTCAAGGCCGGAAAGTTCGCTTCTTTTGAAAAACAGCTCCGCAAACAGTTTGTCATCATCGATCCGGAAGAGCGGAGAAAAGAGATTCAAAAAGGCGCGATTGAAACGGGCAAATCGTGCGGCGGCACAACCGAAATCCGGGAGGAAATTCTCGATCAGGCGGTCTACATGGTCGAATACCCGGTGGTTTTCAAAGGTGGGTTTGAAAAAGCGTTCTTAAAGCTTCCGAAAGAGATCATTATCAATGCGATGTGCGAACATCAGGGCTATTTCCCTGTTTTATCCTCTGCAGGGGATCATCTCCTCCCCTATTTTGTCGCGGTCAGCAACATGAAAGTCCCTCAAATACGGATGATTCAAAAAGGAAACGAACGGGTATTGCGGTCCCGTCTTTCGGACGCCCAATTTTATTTTGAATCCGATCTGAAAATGAAACTTTCTGACCGGGTCGAGGGGCTGAACAAAGTCATTTATCAGGAGAAATTGGGAACTCAGTTTGAACGTACGGAACGGATTGAAAAACTGTGTCATTGGATGGCGGCGCAAATTCGTCCGGGAGATGAAAGCCTCAGCGGGATGGCGCGGCGGGCCGGGTTCCTTTCAAAAGCTGATTTACTGACAGGGGTTGTTCGGGAGTTTCCTAAACTTCAGGGAATTATCGGAAAAGAATATGCGCTCCGACAGGGGGAACCCGCCGAGATGGCTCATGCTCTTGTGGAACAGTATCTTCCCAGGTTTGCGGGAGACGCTCTTCCTCAAACGCTTCTCGGAAAAATTTTATCGATGGCCGATAAGGTGGATGCGATAACAGGTGCTTTTGAAGTCAATTTGCTGCCGACCGGATCAGAAGATCCCTATGCTCTGAGGAGACAGGCCGCGGGCCTAATCCATATCCTGTTAACATTCGACCCTTCTCCTTTCAATGTAAATGATTTAATATCGGCATCGAGAATGCATCATATTAAACATAAGCTGATGACAGGTCCAAAACCGCTCACAGATTTTTTAAAACAGAGGTTTGAGTTTATTCTTGAATCGAAAGGGTATCGCCCTGATATTATCCAGGCGGTGACTTCTGTCGAATTCAAAGATCTGGTCCTGGAAAAGAAGAGGATAGATGCCCTGACAAAGTTCTGTCAGAACCCGATGTTTAATTCGCTCTTTATTGCCTATAAAAGGATGAATAACATTATTCCAAAAGGGTATCGCCCCGGAGAGAGTATTAAAGACGGTCTGATGACGCATGAAGAGGAGAAAAGGCTGTTTAAAATTGTCAGTGAAAAAAAAGGGTTGAAGGATGATTTTTTAAAAAAACATCATTATGAGAAGGTTCTGGAGCTCTTCGCGGAATTCAGAGAACCCCTTGACCAGTTCTTTACTGCGGTGATGGTCAATGACCCGAATCCCGCCGTCAGGGAAAACCGGCTAGCGCTGGTTCATGAGTGTCTTGATTTTTTCAGATCGTATGCGGATTTTTCAAAAATTGTGACTGAAAGTTAATTTCGTTAAGGAGTGGTTTATGGCAACACAAAAAAGGAAAAAGAAATATATCTATTTTTTTGGAGAAGGAAAAGCTGAGGGAAAAGCGAGTATGAAAGACCTCCTCGGCGGAAAAGGGGCCGGTCTGGCAGAAATGACCAACCTCGGTATCCGGGTTCCTCCCGGATTCACGATTTCGACCGAAGCCTGTCTCGCTTACTTCGGGAACCGGGGAAAATATCCCGGCGGAATGTGGGAAGATCTACTGGCCAATCTGAAAAGGCTGGAAAAGGTGATGGGG